>NZ_JBHYJH010000001.1:0-293728 GCF_042740445.1 Streptomyces sp. NPDC059003
GTGTCCCCCCCAATTGTAACTGCGTGACCGCGGGGGGTGTGTTGTTTCCGGGGGGGGGGTACCCCGCCATCACCACCCGCCCCCCCCCTCAGTGCCGCGCGCCTACCTCGCGAGTTCGGCCAGTTCGTCGAGGCGCGTCAGCTTCTGCGGGTTGCGTACCACGTAGATCCGGGTGACCCGCCCGTCCTCCACCGCGAGGCTCACCGCGGCCGGTTCGCCGTCGAACGCGATGCGTCCCGCGGGCGCGCCGTTCAGCCAGACGGTGGTCGCCTCGAGCGCGGTCACCTTCTGGTTCGCGCGCGCGAGAATGTCCGCCACCACGTCGGCCCCGTGGATCGGGGTCAGCGCGGCGGTGACGAGCCCGCCGCCGTCGGCGATCATGACGACGTCCGGCGCCATGACCTCGAGGAGCTCCTGCAGCTGCCCGGTGCGCAGCGCGGCCAGGAACCGCTCCACCACGGCCCGCTGCTCGGCCGGGCTCACCGCCACCCGCGGCCGCCGGGCCGCCACGTGCTCGCGGGCCCGGCGCGCGATCTGCCGGACCGCGGCCGCGGACTTGCCCGTCGCCCCGGCGATCTCGCCGTACGGCATCTCGAAGACCTCGCGGAGCACGAACACCGCGCGCTCCGTCGGCCCGAGCGTTTCGAGGACGGTCAGCATCGCGATCGAGACGCTCTCCGCGAACTCGATGTCCTCGGCGACATCGGGCCGGGTGAGCAGCGGTTCCGGCAGCCACTCGCCCACATAGTCCTCGCGGCTGCGCGCCAGCGTACGCAGCCGGTTGAGCGCCTGCCGCGTGACGGTGCGCACGAGATAAGCCCGCGGCTCGCGCACCTGCGCCTTGTCGACGTCGGCCCAGCGCAGCCAGGACTCCTGCACCACGTCCTCCGCGTCGGCCGCGGAGCCGAGCATCTCGTAGGCGACGGTGAAGAGCAGGCTGCGATGGGTGACGAACGGGTCGTCGGTCATGCCGTCGGCGCCACGTCGGCCGTCTCCGGGCGCGCGGTCAGCGGGATCTCGCAGGCGTCGGAGTAGCCCTGCGACGTGATGCCGTGCGCCGTGTTGCACCTGGACGCCAGGTTGGCGAAGCCGATGAACGAGGTGAGTTCGACCAGGGCGGCCGCGCCGAGCTCGTCGAGCAGCCGCGCCGACAGTTCGTCGGTGACGGTCGGCGGTGTGTTCGTCATGGCCTCCGCGTACGCGAGCACGTCGCGCTCCAGCGGCGTGAACACCTCCGACTGCCGCCAGCGCGGCACCTGGCTCGCCTTGGTCAGGTCCAGGTTCTGGTTCTGCGCGAGGAAGTAGTTGATGTCGAGGCACCAGCTGCAGCCGATCTGTGCCGCGACAGCCATGTGCGCAAAGGTCTTGAGGCTCGCGTCGGCCGCGTCCCACCCGCCCAGCGCGGCCGTGAACGCCTGGTAGGCCTCGGCGACCTTGGGGTTGTTCCACACCACTTCGGTGGGCTCGGGCACGGCGCCCAGCTGCTCGATCGTGCTCTCGCGCAGCTCGGCGGGAAGCTCTGCCTTCGGGACGCGCAGCGTCATGGTGTTCTCCTTGTGCGGAAGTACGGGTGCCTGTCCGGCCGTTCGACATGAAGACACCGGCCGGTCCGCGGATGTGACACCCGCCGACCTCACGAGGAGGCAGTGTGACGACCGCTGAGCTTGTCTCCGCGTACCTGGCAGGGCTGGAACGGGGTGATGCCGACTAGGACTCCGCGGGCCGCAGGCGCTCGTAGCAGTCGTAGTTCCGCTGGGCGATGATCCTGCCGTCGCGGAATTCCAGGATCACCGCGATGTGGGCGCGCAGCGCACGGCCCGCGGGGAGGTCGCCGAGCGGGACGGCGAGCGTGCCGGACCAGACGGTCTCCAGGGCCACCCGGGAGCCGGTCGCCATCGCGTTGGTCACGTCGAAGTGCTGGTCGGCGAGCAGGTGACGGCCCTGCTGCGACGCGGCGAGCATGCTCGGCAGATCGCGGACGGTGCCGTCGGGGAACAGGGCGTTGGGCAGTTGGGTGTGGACCGCGTCCGGGTGGAAGAAGGCGGCGAGCTCGTCCTCGCCCGCGAAGCGCGCGACGGCTTCGTGGTAGCGGACGGCCGTGGTGATGTTGCGGTGCTCCTCGGTTCCCGACGCGGCGACTCTGTCGGCCAGTTGGGCGGCGGTGTCTCGCATGGCGCCGACCCTAGCGGCCCTCCGGGAGCCGTGGTCGCCCTCCAGGCACCTCTCGTATGGCAGCCTTGCTGTCACCGGTCCCGCGACCAGTGGCTGGAGGGGTGCGCGGCCGTAGGCGTTCTCCTTGGGGCCCGAACATGATCAGATACTCGACCGGTCCGGTGGATCCGGCGTTGGCGACTGCGTGGGGGGTGCGGGTGTCGAACTCGACGACATCTCCGGAGGTCAGGACGAGGTCCTGGTTGCCGAGGGCGAGCCACAGCCGCCCGTACAGGACGCACAGCCACTCGTAGCCCTCGTGAGACCTCTGGCGGGGCCGCCCGGGCGGCTCCGCGACGGCGGGCAGCACGTGCTTGTGGGCGTGCAGGCCGCCGACGTACCGGGTCAGCGGCAACACCGCCTTGTCGTCGCCGAAGCTGTGCGGCGCCATGCTGCGGGGCTCGGCCGCAGAGGCGGGCGCGGTGCCGGCCAGCTCGTCCAGGCCGACTCCGTATTCCTTCGCCAGCTGCAGCACCACCTCCAGGGTGGGCTTGCGCCGGCCGGTCTCGATCCGCGACAGCGTGCTGGGCGAGATGCCGGTCGCGCAACTGACAGCGGCGAGTGTGACGCCACGGCGCTCGCGCAGCACCCGCAGCCGTGGCCCCATCGCCGCCAGCGTCCGGGTCACGTCGTCACCTGCCATGGGCCCCGTTCCTTCCCGCCGTGCCGCTTCACCGCCCTGTCCTGCAACCTTGCCAGAATGGCAACGCTGATCGCGCCGAGTGGCCACAGCGCCGCATGATCGATGGGTTCCCGTCGGCCGCCCACGAACCGAGGAGAAGTCCCCCATGCGATCCGAGCCGACCGCCGCACCGCGCCACCGCACCGTCGAGGCCCCGGCCGGGCGCCTGCACCTGGCAGAGCAGGGCACCGGCCCGCTGGTCCTGCTCGTGCACGGCTTCCCCGAGTCCTGGTACTCCTGGCGCCACCAGCTCCCGGCCCTCGCCGCGGCCGGGTACCGGGCAGTGGCGATCGACGTACGCGGCTACGGCCGCTCCTCCAAGCCCGCCGCGACCGACGCCTACCGCATGCTCGACCTGGTCGCGGACAACGTCGCCGTCGTGCGCTCCCTCGGCGAGGAGAGCGCGGTGATCGTCGGCCACGACTGGGGCTCCAACATCGCCGCCGCCTCCGCCCTGCTCCACCCCGAAGTCTTCCGCGCGGTCGGCTTGCTGAGCGTCCCCTACGCGCCGCCCGGCGGCCCCCGCCCCACCGACATCTTCAGCCGGATCGGCGGCCCCGAGCAGGAGTTCTACGTCTCCTACTTCCAGCAGCCCGGCCGCGCCGAGGCGGAGATCGAGCCCGACGTACGGGGCTGGCTCGCGGGCTTCTACGCGGCACTGTCCGCCGACACCATGCCGGCCAAGGGCGAGCCCGACCCGCACTTCGTCACCCCGGGCGGTCAGCTGCGCGACCGCTTCCCCGCCGGCCCGCTCCCGGCCTGGCTGACCGAGGACGACCTCGACGTCTACGCCGGGGAGTTCGAACGCACCGGCCTGACCGGCGCCCTCAACCGCTACCGCACCATGGACCGCGACTGGGAAGACCTCACGCCCCACCACGGCGCCCCGATCACACAGCCCGCCTTGTTCATCGGCGGCACACTGGACGCCTCCACCACCTGGATGGCCGACGCCATCGACGCCTACCCCACCACCCTCCCCGCCCTGTCCGCCTCCCACCTCCTGGACGGCTGCGGCCACTGGATCCAGCAGGAACGCCCCGACGAGGTCAACCGCCTGCTGACCGGCTGGCTCGCCACCCTCCAGGGCGGGTGACCGTGTCGACCTGCTGGTTGCTCAGGGCGCCGTCGATGATGATCGCGGTGGCCAGCAGCCCGGTGGAGGTGTCCTCGCCGTAGCGGTCCTACGGGAGTGTCGGCTCGCGGGCCTGGGTGGCGGAGATGAGCCCGGCCAGGGAGGTGCGGGTTTCCGACAGCGCGGAGATCCGGTCGTCCAGACCCTGGAGGTGTTCTTGGAGGGTCTCCAGCTTGCATCCGGCGACCGTATGACGAACACAGATCGCCCCATCGCCCTCTACGGTTTCCTGCGCCCCAGGCCGGAGCGCGCGGACGAGGTCCGGCGCATCCTCTCCTCTTTCGTCGAACCCACCAGACAAGAGCCCGGCAACCTGCAGTACCACCTCCACGAGCACGAGGACGGCTGCTTCTTCCTGTACGAGGTCTGGCGCTCCCAGGAAGACCTGGACCGGCACAACGCCACTCCCCCGCTGCGCGCCTTCCTGGAAAACCTGTCGACTTTCCTGGAGCAATCCCCGGAGGGCTACTTCGACACCATGCTCAGCCCGTATCCCGAGGCCTGACCGATGCCCGCCTGAGGGGATGCCCGCGACGGGTGCCGTGCAGCCAGCCGGGTGGAGCAGAGCTCAACTCCCCTCACCGAAGCACGATCCCTTGCGAATCGGCCGCCGTGGACACGAAGGACTGCGAATCCGCCAACGCGGCTCAACCGTTCTCTTAGAAGTCCTCTTACATCCGCCGACTACCCATCCCTCATGCCATCCACCACCGCACGCCACACCAGCACCCGCGCCGCCGCCACGGCCCTGGTGGCGTCCCTGTCCTGCCTCGCGCTCATCGCGCCCTCCGCCTCCGCTTCCTCCCCCGCGGCCGTCGCGCCGCACCCCTCCCGTATCGCCGACGGTGTCGTCGACATTCCGGTACGGGGCGGCACAGCCACCGTCGACACCACCTCCCTGCGCGTCACCGCCCGTACCGGGCACGGCACGGTGGAGCTCTCGGCGCCCGCCGCGACCGCGCCCGGTGCCCCCGGTCCGGTGACGAGGACCTCCGACGGCGCCCGCTGGAGCTACCCGGGCAAGGGCCTCTCCGTGACCGCGCGCGCCGCCAAGGGGCGACTCCTCGTCTCGATCTCGGCCACGGGCCCGGCCGACCGCGCCCTGAAGTGGCCCGTCACCGGCACCGACCGCGCCGCCTCCGCCCTGCAACTGCCGCGCGGCGAAGGGCTGTCCCTGCCCGTCACCGACCGCTTCTGGAACTCGCCCGCCGCCCAGCTCACCGGCGGCGACCTCGCGCTGGAGTCGGACCTGACGATGCCGCTGTGGGGCCACACCCTCGGCCGCCAGGGCGTCAGCTACCTCGTCCCCACCGACATCGGCACGTCCCTGCGGACGACGTCCGACCGGGGACGGCTGCGCACCACCGCCACCCACCGCTTCTCCCGCGCCGAGGGCACCACCCGCTACACCGTCGCCCTCTCCCTGACCGACGGCTCCCCCGTCGCGCCCGCCGTGGACTACCGCGCCTGGCTCTCCGAACACGGGCAGCTCGGCAGCCTCCGGAAGAAGATCCAGGCCGCACCGGCAACGCGCAAGCTCCTGGGCGCCTTCCACGCCTACCTGTGGGGCGACGCGCGCAAGCCCCAGGGCGTACGGCAGTTGCGTGCGCTCGGCGTGGACCGGATGTGGCTCGGCTACGACGCCGACGACCGGCCGATGGGTGCCGCCGCCGTCACCGCGGCCAAGGACGCGGGCTATCTCGTGGGCCCCTACGACTCGTTCGCCAACGGCCAGGACCCCAGGACCGCCGACGCGCCCACCTCCGTCTGGCCCGGCCGGGTGTACCCCGACTTCTGTGTCCGGGACGCCGCCGGGAAGCCACGCCCCGGCTTCCACGACCGCGGCTGCTACCTCAGCTCCGAGGCGTTCGAGCAGGCCGAGCCCACCCGCCACCACCTCGCCGACCGCACCCGCGCGATGACGGCCAACGGCGCCGACAGCTACTTCCTCGACGTCGACGCGGCGGGCGAGCTGTTCCGCGACCACAGCAGTGCCCACCCCATGACCAAGGCGCGCGACCGCGCCAACCGGCTCGCCCGCATGAAGCGCCTCACCGACGGCAACAGTCTCGTGCTCGGATCCGAGTCCGCCGGCGCGTGGGCCAACCAGGTGCTCGCCTTCGACCACGGCTCCGGCACACCCGTGGCCGACGGGCTCTGGACGGCCCAGAAGGACAAGGAGAAGTGGGGCGGTTACGCCCCCGCCAAGGCGCCGGGCGTCTTCTTCAAACCCGCCGAGCTCCCCGCCGCCGTGGCCAAGGCGATGTACGACCCGGCCTACCGCGTCCCCCTGTACGAGACGGCCCTGCACGACTCCCTCGTCAACACCGAGCGCTGGGAGCTGCCCTACGACAAGCTCCCGAAGCAGAAGACCACCCGGGCCCTCCTCGCCATGCTCTACAACACCCCGCTCAACTTCGTCCTCGACGGCGCCTCCCTCAAGGAACGGGGCCACGAACTGGCCGGGCTCCAGAAGTACTTCGCTCCCCTGCACCGGGCCGCCGCGACCGAACCCCTGACCTCCTTCCGCACCCTCACCCACGACCGCACCGTCCAGCGCACCGTCTTCGGCCGCGGAACCCTCACCGTCACCGCCAACTTCGGCACCGCCGCCCACGACGGCCTCCCGGGCGGCTGCGTGGACGCGACGCTCAAGGGCGACAAGAAGCCGCGCCGCCTGTGCCCCGGCGCGGAGCGGTGACCGGCACGTCGTCGAGGCGCGCCGGGCCCCCGCGGCCCGGCCCGTGAGAAGATCCCCCGCGACGAGCACCGCCCCCGACCGTGGAAAGTGACGATGTACGCGATATCCCTGGGTGACGACGGCGCGGAACTGCGGCCGCTCGAACCGTGGCAGGCCGAGGAGTTCCTGGCTCACATCGACCGAGGACGGGAGTTCATCGGGCGGCACAACGCGCTGCCCGACGTCGTCAAGGACCTGGAGTCGGGCCGGGCCTACCTCCAGGCGTACGCGGACAAGGCCGCCGCCGACTCCGGGCGGCTCTGCGGCATCTGGGCGGACGGCGGGCTCGTCGGGGCGGTGCTGCTGCGGACGATGGACGTCGCGCAGGGCACCGCCGAGGCGGGCTGCTGGCTGGAGCCGTCGGCGGCGGGCCGGGGCCTGGTGACCCGGGCGGTGCGGGTGCTCATCGACTGGGCGGTGGAGGAGCGCGGCATCCACCGCGTCGAGTGGTGGGTGTCGGCACAGAACGCGCCGAGCATCGCGGTGGCCGAGCGCCTCGGCATGACCCGGGACGGCGTGCTGCGGCAGAGCTATCTGTACCGGGGGCAGCGGCACGACGAGGAGATCTGGTCGGTGCTCGCGCCGGAGTGGCGGGCGGCACGGCAGGCCGATCGAACACCTGACGGGCTCGGTTAGGGTGGCCCGGTCGAGCCGCCGTACGCCCGTACGGTGACCGTGCATCAGGGGAGGTTCTCCATGACGGAGAAGATCGCGGGGAAGGTCACGGAGACGGACGCGGGGACGGACACGGGGACGGACGCGGGGGCGAGCCCGGGGACGGTCGCGGGGACGGTCGCGGACAAGATCAAGGTCGCGGTGGTCGGCACCGGCGGGATCGGCGGCTACTTCGGCGGACGGCTCGCCGCCGCCGGGCACGACGTCGGCTTCGTCGCGCGCGGCGCCCACCTGGCGGCGCTGCGCGAGAGCGGCCTGACCGTGGACAGCGCGGCCGGTGACTTCGCCGTCGCGCACGTGCACGCGACCGACGACACCCGGGACATCGGCGAGGTCGACTTCGTCCTGCTGTGCGTCAAGACCTGGCAACTGCCGCCCGCCATCGCCGCGTTGAAGCCGCTCGTCGGCCCGGGCACGGCGGTCGTCACCCTGCAGAACGGCGTGGAGGCCCCGGAGCAGGTGGCCGCGGAGGTCGGCCGGGACGCGGTCCTGCCCGGCACCGCGAAGATCATCGCGCATCTGGACGGGCCCGGCCGTGTGCGCCACGTCGGCGGGCCCGCCTCGCTGGCCTTCGCCGAGTGGGACGACCGCGCGTCGGACCGCGTGGCCCGCCTCAGGGCCGCGCTCACCGGCGCGTCGGTGTCCACCGCGGCGCCCGAGGACATCTGGGCCGAGCTGTGGGCCAAGTTCCTCTTCGTCGTGCCCTTCGGCGGGCTCGGCACCGTGGCCGACGCGCCGTTCGGCGTGCTGCGGTCGCGGCCGGGGACGCGGCAGCTGCTCGTCGACGGCATGACGGAGATCCAGCGGGTCGCGAGCGCCCTCGACGTCCGGCTTCCGGACGACATCGTGGACCGGACCCTGGACTTCATCGACCAGCAGCCCGCCGAGGGCACCTCGTCGCTCCAGCGCGACATCCTGTCCGGCCGCCCGTCCGAGCTCGACGCGTGGAACGGCTCGGTGGTCCGGCTCGGCGAGCGCACCGGGACACCGACGCCGGTCAACCGCTATCTGTACGAGGTGGCGAGCGTCCTCGCGACCCGCTCCCCGCAGGGGGCGGCGCCCACCACGTAGGCGCCTAGGGTGCCGTGAAGCTCACGTCGTCCGCGCTCGGCACGATCTCGACCTCGTCGCCGAGCGCCCATTCGGCGACACGCGACACCATGGCCGCCGGTACGGCGTCGCTGATGCCCGCGGCCGCCGGGATGTCGTACGTCGCGTGCGCGTCGTGCGGCAGGACCACGCGGAAGCCCAGGTCGAGGGCCGTGCGCGCGGTGGCGCCCACGCACATCTCGGACTGCACGCCGCACAGGGCGAGCGCGGTGACACCCTCCTCGCGCAGGATGTGTTCGAGGTCGGTCTCCTCGAAGCCGTCGTCGACGGTCTTGCGGAGCACGAGTTCGCCGCGGTCGGCGTCGACGGGCAGCTCGACCTGCCAGCCGGGCGTGCCGGGCTCGTCGAGGGCGCCCTCGGGCCCGTCGTTCTGGAGCTGGACGACGAGGACGTCGGCCGCCCGCGCCTTGGCCATGAGCTGTTCGGTGCGGCGCAGGACGCGCTCGGCGTCGGGGACGGCCTCGGCGCCGGTGACGAACGCGGACTGCATGTCGACGACGATCAGGGCCTGAACGGGTTCGGTCGGCTTGGCGGGTTCGGTGGGTCCGGGGGTCGCGGAAGGGCTCTGGGCGGTCATATGCCCATCATGCCCGCGCGTTCCCATCGGCCCGCATCCGCCCCATGGTTCGCACCGGCCGCACGGCCCTCGTGGCTCCCTCGGCACGGCGGCGTCCGCGCCTAGCCTGGGGCGATGAGTGCGGAAGTCACGGCGCTGCTGGTCGTCGCCGCGGTCCTGGTGGCCGCGACGCTCGCGGTCGCGGTCGTCCTCCTCGTACGTCTCGTCCGCACCCGGCGCGCGCTGCGGCAGGCGGGACTTCCCACGGGGCGTCAGTGGGTGTTCTGGGGCGCGGTCGCGTACTTCGTCCTCCCGGCCGACCTGCTGCCCGACCCGGTGCTGCTCGATGACATCGGCGTACTGCTGCTCGCGCTGCGGTCCCTGCGGTCCGGCGCGGCGGCGCCGCACAAAGAACCCTGAGCCCCCCCGGAACCCGGAAAGGTCCGTCGCGCGTCAGGACTCCGGCGGCGTCACCGGGCGCAGCACCGGGCGGCGCAGCAGGCGGGCCTTGGTCAGCAGGGCGTGCATGCGCTCGGTGACCTGGCCGAGGTCGTCGACGGGTTGGTGGAAGACCAGGCGTACGTCGGCCTGGCTGCTCGCGCGTTCCAGACGCAGCGTCAGGCCGTACCGGTCGATGGCGATCGGCTTGACGTTCACGACGCCCGCGAGGCTGTCCGCCGCGACGAGCCGGGTGAGCTGCTCCACGGCGTCGGGGTGCGAGTCGGCGAGGTGCGTGAGCAGCCGGGACTCGGCGTGGGCGAGCGGGTCGGCGTCGGCGAGCGCGAACTCCTCCAGGTCGACGCCGGTGCGGCCGTGCGCGTCGTGCAGCACGACGCAGGTCGGCTGGAAGGCGAGGTGTTCGCGGGTGACCGTGAGGGTGCCGGAGAGCCAGAGGCGGGCGCGGACCCGGTCCCTGACGGGCACGGGCGCGACGTCGGCCAACTCGACGAGCGTGGACGGCTCGCCGCGCGGCGCGCAGATGAGGGCGGCGGCCAGGGCACTGTCCTCCGGCGGGTGCAGGAGCACCGTGCCCCGGTCGGTGACGCTGTGGGCACCGACGAGATCGTCCTTGCCGATCTCCGTGGTCACCGCGCAGGACCAGGCGGTGGCGAGCACGGAACGAGCGCGCGCCGCGGCCGTGGGCATGGTCGTGCTGATGTGTCGGACACCCATCCTCAACCTCCATTAGGTAAGCCTTGCCTAACTTATCGGAGATCGAGGAGCGCGGCCACCACGCGCGACCTGCGGCGCGCCGCCCGTCCGACCCCGGCGGCGCGCGCCGGTCAGACCCAGCGGTGCATGCCGATCGATTCGGGAGCCGTGTCGCGGAAGCCGAACTTCTCGTACAGGAAGCGGGCGTCGCCGTCCGCGATCAGGGAGACGTACGCGCTCTTGGGCGCGCGGCGTTCGAGCTCGTCGACCAGCGCCGCCATGATCTGCTTGCCCAGGCCGCGGCCCTGATGGTCGGGCAGGACGCAGATGTCGACGACCTGGAAGACACATCCGCCGTCGCCGATGACGCGCCCCATCCCGACGGGCTCGTCCGCGCAGTAGACGGTCACCGCGTGCCAGGTGTTGGCGAGGCCGATGCGGGCCGCCTCGGGGGCCCGGGCACTCAGGCCCGACTCGACGCGCAGTCGGAGGTAGGTCTCCACCGAGGGAGTTTCGGCACGCACCATGTAATAGTCAGTATTAGTGTTCACCTGCTACACATTAGCAGCGCGAAAAAGCCACCCGAGGCGGCGCCCCAGGTGGCCTTCCGAGCAGGTCGCGCGCGACTCAGTGGCCGCGCGCGAGCCACTCCTCCACCTGTCCGGACTCCGCGCCGATCGTGGTCGTCCCACCGTGGCCGGTCCGCACCACCGTCTCCGGCGGCAGCGTCAGGAGCCGGTCGCGGATCGACGCGACGATCGTGGGAAAGTCGCTGAACGACCGCCCCGTGGCCCCGGGGCCGCCCGCGAACAGCGTGTCACCGGTGAACACCGTGCCGAGCTCCGGCGCGTACAGGCTCACCGCCCCGTGGCAGTGGCCCGGCGTGTGCAGGACCGTCAGCGTCACGCCCGCGACGTCCAGCTCCTGACCGTCGGCCAGTTCGCCGTCCGGCGCCCGGTCCGGGTGCGTGAGCTTCCACAGCTCCAGGTCGTCCGGGTGCAGCAGGACGGGCGCGCCGGTGCGGTCGGCGAGCGCCGGGGCGGCGTCGACGTGGTCGTCGTGGGCGTGCGTGCACACGACGGCGACGACGCGGCGCCCGCCGACGGCCGCCGCGATGGCGTCGGCGTCGTGCGCGGCGTCGACGACCAGCACCTCCCGGTCGTCGCCGACGAGCCACACGTTGTTGTCGACGTCCCAGGTCCCGCCGTCCAGCGAGAACGTGCCGGAGGTGACGAGGCGTTCGACGCGCACGGCGCCCGCGGAGGCGGCGGCCATCACAGGACCACCACCGAGCGCAGGACGTCGCCGTGGTGCATGCGCTCGAAGGCCTTCTCGACCTCGTCGAGCGCGATCGTCTCGGTCACGAACGCGTCGAGGTCGAGCCTGCCCTGGCGGTACAGGTCGATGAGCATCGGGAAGTCCCGCGAGGGCAGGCAGTCCCCGTACCAGCTGGACTTGAGCGCGCCGCCGCGCCCGAACACGTCGAGCAGCGGCAGATCGATCCGCATGTCCGGGGTCGGCACGCCCACGAGGACGACCGTGCCCGCCAGGTCGCGGGCGTAGAAGGCCTGCTCGTACGTCTCGGGGCGGCCGACCGCCTCGATGACGACGTCGGCCCCGAAGCCGCCGGTCAGCTCGCGGACGGCCGCGACCGGCTCGGTGGCGCGGGAGTTGACGGTGTGGGTGGCGCCGAGGCCGCGGGCGGTCTCCAGCTTCCGGTCGTCGATGTCCACCGCGATGATCTTCGCGGCGCCCGCGAGGCGCGCGCCCACGACGGCGGCGTTGCCGACGCCGCCGCAGCCGATCACGGCGACCGAGTCGCCGCGCCCCACGCCGCCGGTGTTGATCGCCGCGCCGAGCCCGGCCATCACGCCGCAGCCCAGCAGGCCCGCCGCGGCCGGTGAGGCCTCCGGGTCCACCTTCGTGCACTGCCCGGCCGCGACCAGGGTCTTCTCCGCGAACGCGCCGATGCCGAGCGCGGGCGAGAGCTCGGTGCCGTCGGCCAGGGTCATCTTCTGCTTCGCGTTGTGCGTGGCGAAGCAGTACTGCGGCCGCCCGCGCAGACAGGCGCGGCACTGGCCGCACACCGCACGCCAGTTGAGGATCACGAAGTCCCCGGGCGCCACCTCGGTCACGCCCTCGCCCACCGACTCCACGACACCGGCCGCCTCGTGCCCGAGCAGGAACGGGAAGTCGTCGTTGATGCCGCCTTCGCGATAGTGCAGGTCGGTGTGACAGACCCCGCACGCCTGGACCTTCACCACGGCTTCACCCGGCCCCGGGTCCGGCACGGTGATCGTCTCGATCCGCACCGGCTCACCCTTCGCGCGTGCGATCACGCCCCGCACTTGCTGCGCCATGACTCGTCGCCCTTCTCTCGCTGCGTACGTCACCCCGGCGCGACGTCGGCAAAGGGCCGAACGCGCCGGTACGAAAGGAGCCTACGGCCACCCCGCCTAGGGTGAGTGCGTGCGTGTACTCGCTGCTCAAACGCTGCTGCCCGTGAATGTGACGCTGGCCGTCGTCCTGCTCGTGCTGCTCGTCGCCGCGGCCACGACGGCGGCCGTCTTCCGGCTCTCGCCCGACGGGACGCGCGGGCGGGCGCGGGAGATCGGGGTGGCCGGTGTGCGGGCGGCGGCCCAGCTGGCCGCGGTGTCCCTGGTCATCGGCTGGGTGGTGCACCACGTGGCGGCCCTGTTCGCCTTCCTGCTGCTGATGTTCGGCGTGGCCACGCGCACGGCCGGGCGCCGCATCACGCCGAACGGCACATGGTGGTGGGCCGCGGTGCCCGTCGCGACGCCGGTCGTCCCGGTCGTCGCGGCCCTGACCCTCGCGGGCCTGGTGCCGGTGCGCGGCATCGCCATGATTCCGGTGACCGGCATCCTCATCGGCGGCGCGCTCACCGCCACGGTCCTCGGCGGCCGCCGCGCCCTGGACGAACTGCGCACCCGCACGGGCGAGTTCGAGGCGGGCCTCGCCCTCGGCCTGCTCCCCCGCGACGCCCGCCTCGAGGTCATCAGGCCCGCCGCGTCCGACGCCCTCCTGCCCGGCCTCGACCAGACCCGCACGGTCGGCCTGGTCACGCTCCCCGGCGCCTTCGTCGGCATGCTGCTCGGCGGGGCCTCCCCCGTCCAGGCGGGCGCGGTCCAGCTGTTCGTCCTCATCGCCCTGATGGCGGTGCAGGCCATCGCGGTGGCCGTGACCGTCGAGCTGGTCGCCCACGGCAAGCTGCACCGCGAGGAGCCGCCGGAGCCCGCTCGGCCCGCCTCTCCTGCCGACGCGGCCGGAGCGTAGGCTCCCCGGCATGTCTGTTTACGACGCAGTAGAGATCGAGCGCCTCCAGGGCGGCCCCGCGGACCTCGCCCAGTACCGGGGCAAGGCCGTCCTCATCGTCAACGTCGCCTCCAAGTGCGGTCTGACCCCCCAGTACGAAGGCCTGGAGCGCCTCCACGAGACGTACGCCGCCCGCGGCTTCACCGTCCTCGGCGTGCCCTGCAACCAGTTCATGGGCCAGGAGCCGGGCACGTCCGACGAGATCGCGGAGTTCTGCTCGGCGACGTACGGCGTGACGTTCCCCATGACGGAGAAGGTCGACGTCAACGGCGAGGCCCGGCACGCGCTCTACCGCAACCTGGTCACGGCGGTGGACGCGGAGGGCCACACCGGGGATGTGCGATGGAACTTTGAAAAGATCTTGGTGGATGGTTCGGGCAACGCCGTGGCCCGCTTCTCGCCGCAGACTGAGCCCGACGCGCCTGAACTCATCGCCGCCATCGAGGCGGCCCTGCCCGCCTGACCGACGCTGAGCGCACGTCAGCGCAGCACGGCCGCCAGCAGATCGGTCCCCAGCGCCGTCAGATCGGGCAGGTTGAGGGTGTGCCGGACGTAGCGGCCGTGCCGCCGGGCCGTGACCAGGCCCGCGCGGCGCAGGACGGCCAGGTGGCGGGAGACCTCCGGGAGGGAGAGCTCCCAGGTGTGGGCCAGCTCACCGGTGGTGTGCGGGCCGCGGGCCAGGGTGCGCAGCAGGCGCAGCCGTACCGGATGGGAGAGCGCCTCCAGGCGCAGGGTGACCGTTTCCAGCGACACCGGCTCCGCCGGGACCGCCTCGGCCACGGGGTACTGCACCACCGGCTGCCACCCGGGCGCGTGGACCACCACCAGGTGCGGGCTGCCGTAGACGCTGGGGATGAAGGTGACCCCGGTGCCGTGGGCGGAGGTCGCCTTGTCCTGCAGCTTGTCCACGACGATGCAGTCGCCGTCCGGTGCCAGGGTGACCGCGCCGGAGACCGACGCGAGCGCCGCCCCGATGCCCTGGCGCTGCACCAGGTCGTTCTTCAGGCGCAGATCGGTGGCGAGCCGCACGGCGACGCCCGCCCAGGCGGCGTCGAAGAAGGCCTCGGCGCACTGTTCGAGAGTGTCGCGCACCCGCGCCCGCACCGCGGCCGGGTCCGCGAACAGCCGTTCCGCGAAGGCCTCTTGCCGGCCGCCGCGGGCCTGGGCCAGGTCGAGGGCCCGCTCGCGCGCCGCCGCGTCGGTGAGTGGCGACGGCACGGCGAGCCGGACCCGCCGGCCGCCGCACGTGGGGACGAGCGCCGCGGTCACGTACGCGTCGTCGTCGATCCGGTCCACGTCGTCCAGCTCCTCGGCGAGGGTCGGCCGGGGCCGGGCGGGGAGCAGGAAGTCGGCCTGCGAGGACCGCCAGAGGAACTCCGCCTCGCGCAGCCGCTCGGCCAGCTCAGGGCGCAGCCTCGCCCGGACGTCCGCGGCCCAGCCTGCGAGCTGCGGATGGTGCCCGGGTTCGGCGAGCACATGCAGCATCGCGGTCAGCTCGGCCAGCGGGGAGGCGGCGAACCGCAGTCGCTCGGACGGCAGGCCGCTGATGTCGATGCGCAGCGTCATCCGTACATCATCGCTGGTCGGACGGTCGGCGACGGCGTCGCTTGACGGTCTTGGTCAAGCGACGGGCGCCGCCGGGCGGCCGCCCGCACGGTGGGCTCCATGCCCACCACCAAGATCAAGCCGCGCGCCCTCGTCCGTGCCTCCGGCGGCCCCCGCTACGCCGTCGCCCTGGCCGTGGACGCGCTCGGCACCGGCCTGCTGCGGCCCTTTCTGCTGCTCTACGGCGTGACGGTCCTGCGTCTTTCCGCGCCGGCCACCGGCATCGCCATGACGGTCGGCATCGTCGTGGGTCTGGCGTGCATGCCCGCGGTGGGCCGCTGGCTCGACCGGGGCGCACGCAGCACGGTCGTGGCGGCGTCGATGCTGATACGGGTCCTCGGGGTGGCGCTGCTCCTCGCCGCCCCGGCCGGGCACGTCTGGCTGTTCGCGACGGCGGCGCTCTTCCTCGGCATCGGCAACCAGGCCTGGCCGGCCGCCCACGCGGCGCTCGTGGCCACGGTCGCCCACGGCCGGGAGCGCGACGCCGCGCTCGCGGCAGGCCGCGCCCTGCGCAACGCGGGGCTCGGCGTGGGCGCGCTCCTCGCCACCGCATGCCTGGCGGGCGGCACCGCCGCGTTGCAGGCCCTCGCGGCCGTCACCGGGCTCGCCTATCTCACCGCGGCGGCCTTGGCGTGGTCGGTCCACCTGCACGCGCACCCCACCGCTGCCGCGACCGAGGACAGGGCCGACGGGCCCGCACCCCGGATGCGCGCGCTGCTCGCCGCCAACGTGATCTACGTCTTCTGCCTCAACGTCCCCGAAATCGCGCT
This sequence comes from Streptomyces sp. NPDC059003, assembly GCF_042740445.1. Taxonomy (NCBI): domain Bacteria; kingdom Bacillati; phylum Actinomycetota; class Actinomycetes; order Kitasatosporales; family Streptomycetaceae; genus Streptomyces; species Streptomyces sp. NPDC059003. The sequence goes on from NZ_JBHYJH010000001.1 coordinate 15,970, forward strand.
CCCCCTGGTCCTGGTGACCCAGGTGCACGCGTCCCCGGTGTGGTCGGCAGCCATCTTCGTGGCCAACACGGTCCTGGTGGTGACCTTGCAGGTTCCCGTCACCGTCCTGCTGTCCCGCTTCGCCCGGCGGACCGTGCTGGCGCTCGCCGGCGTGGTGCTCGCCGCGTCCTACCTCGGCTTCCTCGCGGCCACCTCGCTGGGACACGGCCTGGCCGCCCCGGCCGTCGCCGCGGTGTCCGTGCTCTGCACCATCGGCGAGATCATCTACGCCGGCAGCGCCACCGCGCTGGTCACCGCCCTCGCCCCGGCCCCTGTCCTGGGCCGCACCCTCGCCCGCTTCGAGCTCTCCACGGGCTTCGGCCTCGCCGTGTCCCCGGCGGCCATCACCGCTCTCGCACCCCACGGCTCGGCCGCCCTGTGGGGCAGCCTCGCCGCCGCGACGCTCCTCTCGGCCTCCGCGGTCGCCACCGAGAAGGATCGAGGGGCGCGGCTCGGCGGCCACGGCCGTGGGGTGTGAGCGGCACCGACGTGTCGCGTACGGCTACGTCGTAGGAGTACGGCGCCCGCCCCGGCGCCCGGAGCCACGGCCGCCGGTGGTGTCGGCGCCGCCCGCAGGCGTACGCCGGCCGGAGCCGCGGGCGGCCTTGCCGGGGGCAGCGGTGGTCGCGGCCGCGGTACGGCGGTCGGAGCGGCGGCGGCCCGTGCCTGCGGCACCCGTACTGGGCCCGTCGGCTCCCGCCCGGCGGGCAGAGCCGCGCCCGCCGGTCGCCGGGGCCTCACCGGCCGCGGCCCGGCGGCCCGAGCCCCGGCCCTCGGTTCCGGTGGGCTTGCCCGACGCCGCTGCGGCCCCGCCGCCCTTGCCGCGGCGGCGCCCGGACCGCCCGCCGGGCGCGGCGCCGGTCTTGCGGTCCGTGCGGGACGCCTTCGGCGGCGTGGGCTGGGGGACCTCGATGGTGACGGCCACGCCGGAGGGCTCGCGGGCGCCGGTGAGGGTGGCCAGTTCCGCGTCGCTCGAGGTGACGCGGGCCGTGCGGGGGCGGATGCCCGCGTCCGACATGAGCCGGGTGACGTCCCGCTTCTGGTCGGGCAGGACCAGCGTGACCACACTGCCGGAGCCCCCGGCGCGGGCCGTGCGGCCGCCCCGGTGGAGGTAGTCCTTGTGGTCGGTGGGCGGGTCGACGTTCACGACGAGGTCGAGGTCGTCGACGTGTATGCCGCGGGCCGCGACGTTCGTCGCCACCAGCGCGGTGACGTGGCCGCTCTTGAACTGTTCCAGGGTGCGGTTGCGCTGCGGCTGGGAGCGGCCTCCGTGCAGTGCCGCGGCGCGGACGCCGACGGCCAGGAGCCGCTTGGCGAGCCGGTCGGCGGACCTCTTGGTGTCGAGGAAGAGGATGACCCGGCCGTCACGGGCCGCGATCCGCGTGGTGACGGCCTTCTTGTCGGTCTCGTCCTGGACGTGGAGCACGTGGTGCTCCATGGTGGTCACCGCTCCCGCGGACGGGTCCACGGAGTGCACCACGGGGTCGGTCAGGAACCGCTGCACCAGGCGGTCGATGTTGCGGTCGAGCGTCGCCGAGAAGAGCATGCGCTGCCCGTCGGGCCGCACCTGCTGGATCAGCTTGGTGATCTGCGGCAGGAAGCCCATGTCGGTCATCTGGTCGGCTTCGTCGAGCACGGTGATGCGTACGTCGCCGAGCGCGCAGTCCCCGCGTTCCACGAGGTCGTTGAGCCTGCCGGGGGTCGCGACGAGCACCTCGACGCCGCGCCGCAGCGTCGCGGCCTGCTTGGTGATGGACAGGCCGCCGACCACGGTGGCGAGGCGGAGGTTCACCGCGGTCGCGTACGGGGTCAGCGCGTCCGTCACCTGCTGGGCGAGCTCACGGGTGGGCACGAGGACGAGGGCGAGGGGCGCCTTCGACTCGGCGCGCAGCCCTGCCGTGCGGGCCAGGAGCGCGAGCCCGAAGGCGAGGGTCTTGCCGGAGCCGGTGCGTCCGCGGCCGAGCAGGTCGCGGCCCGCGATCGAGTTGGGCAGCGTGGCGGCCTGGATGGGGAAGGGGGTGGTCACACCTTGCGCGGTGAGGGTCTTCAGGAGCCCCGCGGGCATGTCCAGACCGGCGAAGTCCTCGACGGCGGGAAGTGCGGGAGTCGTGCTTTCCGGCAGCCGGAATTCCTGCGGCGTCGACGCGGACGGCCGGGGCGACGCGGTGCGCCGGTTCGACTTCTGGGGCCTGCGGGACATGCGGTGATTTACCTTCCTGGAAACAGCACAAACCGGGATCCGCACCTTGAGAGTGCGGACCCCGGTGCGTGGATACGCGTCCGGCGATCAGGCGGGGACGATGTTCTCCGCCTGCGGGCCCTTCTGGCCCTGCGTGACGTCGAAGGAGACCCGCTGGCCCTCCTGGAGCTCACGGAAGCCCTGGGTCGCGATGTTCGAGTAGTGCGCGAAGACGTCGGGGCCGCCGCCGTCCTGCTCAATGAAGCCGAAACCCTTTTCGGCGTTGAACCACTTCACGGTTCCCTGTGCCATGACCTTCTCCTTCTGTAGGCAGAGGCCCCATCCGGAGATGCCGGAAAACAACAAATGCGCCTGAAAGGAAAGCATTCCCGTCAGGCGCACATAGGTTCATGGGTACCACAACTGCAACTCCAAAAGCCTAACACAACTCGGCGCCCACGGGGGGTGGGGCCTCGCTCCCACGGGAGTGAGGCCTCGTTCCCAAGGGGGTGGGGCCTTGTTCAGGGCGCTTGCAGATCTTCCCGCAGGAAGTCCACGACGTCGCCGAAGAGGTCGTCCGGCAGGCGCTCCCGGTCCTGGGCGAAGGCCGTCTCCAGGAGGTGCGCGGCCCGCGTGCGGTACGGGGTGCGCGGGGGCAGCTCCTGGATCCCGCGCAGCGCCCTCACATACAGGTCGCTGAGGTAGCTGTCGGCCACCTGCGCGCGGTTGGCCAGGATCAGCTCCAGGAGGTCGTGGGCGAGCGAGGAGGCGGGCGCCCGCTCCATGGGGGTGAAGGTCGTCACCGCCGGGCCGAGCCAGCGGAACACGGGGTCCATGGCGTGGCGGACCGTCGCGTCGTTGGTGCCGCCGGACACGGACATCTTGTGCCAGATGTCGTCCCAGTACGACCGCGACCAGCCCGCTCCCCCGTGCCCCTCGGGGTAGTGGAAGAGCCAGTTCATGTCGAGCGGCGGGGGCGGCTCGACGCCGAACTGCCGCCGATCCGTGCGCGGCGAGAGGTGGAGGGTCCGCCCGGTCTCGTCCCAGGAGTGGGACACGTTCAGCGACAGAGCGAAGTCCGTCCACTGGCTCTCGTGCATCGCCGACCGCCACAGCAGGCAGTGCCGGTGCCACAGGGCCACCGGGTCGTCGGCGTCGGGGAACAGCTCGGCCACCGAGCAGCGCTCGGCGAGCAGCACGATCAGCAGGACCAGGTTGGAGTCGTACAGGCCGTGCCGGCGCGCGGTGCGCAGCGGCCACGGGCAGTAGGCCGCGTGCTGGTCGCCGGTGCGCATCCCGTGCTGGGCGAGGACCTGGATGAGGAGCCGGCTGAGCCTGCGCCGCTCGGCCGGGGGCAGCCGGCTGGTGAGCGCCCGGGCGAAGCGCGGCATCTGGCGGGACGACAGGGTGGTGTACGACAGGAGGGCGTAGGCGAGGTCGTCGTCGATGCGGGCGCCGCCGAGCGAGAGCGCGGGGCGGGGCGTGAGCAGGTCGGTGAGCAGGTGCAGGGCGAGCCGGACCGCCAGGTACTCGCCGAAGGTGGCGTGCAGGAACTCGTAGGTGGCGAGCATCTGGCCGTCGCGTACGGACTGGGCGCGCTGGACGAAGAAGAACCTGCCGAGCGCCGCGTCGGCGGTGGTCAGCGGGGTGCGGAACCCGGACGTCTGCACGGGTTCCCGGCCGAGCACCGCCGCGAGGTCCTCTTCGAGCTCGGCGGCCGACACCCACTGGCGGCCGCGGTTGAGCTGGGCGAAGGCCACGAGGGACAGGCGCTGCAGCTCCCGCTCGACGCGCTCGGCGGTCTCCTGGTCGGGCACGGCGTCGAGCGTCGACTTGCCGACCTCGCGGCGGGCGAACGAGGAGAGGAGCTCCTCGTACAGGCCGGCCACGTCGAAGGCGCCGCCGGTGGCACGCCGCAGGCCGCCCTCGGTGGCGTCGTACAGCGCGAGCATGGTCAACAGCAGGGGCTGAGCGGCGAGGTCCGCGTGCCGTGCGAGGTGCTGCCAGGTGAGCGGCGCCTGCCCGTGGGCGCGCAGGGCGCCGGCGTTGGCCGCGTTCCACACGGTCAGCCACTGCTCGATCTGTTCGGCCCGGAACGGCTCAAGGCGCAGCGCCACCAGGCCTTCGGGGTAGCGGGCGCGGTCGGCGACGGCGGTGCGGCTGGTGACCAGGGCCAGGACGGGGCGGCCCTGGTCGGCCTCGCGCCGCTGGAACTGGGCGACGCGGACGAGGAAGTTGTTCTGGTGGACGCCGGTGGTCTGCAGGAGTTCGTCGAATCCGTCGAGGAGCAGGACGGGAGTGCTGCCGCCGGCCGCGCGCACCAGCTCGGGCCAGCTCGCCGTCTCGCCCGTGACCGCGCGGACCGCGTGCTCGATCTGGTCCTGGAGCTCGTCCTCCGCGCGCATGTCCCGCAGCGGGACCCGGACCGGCAGGAATCCGACCGACGGCAGGCGCGCGGCGAGCACCCGGGTCAGGACGGACTTGCCCGCGCCGGGCTGGCCGAGGATCAGCAGCGGCGCCTCCGTCAGGTGCGGCGACGTGAGGGCGCCCGCCAGGTACTGGGTGAGGTCCTGGCGGACCGGGACCTGCTCCCACCACTGCTCGTCGGCGGGTCCGCCGGGACCGGACACTCCGCTCGCCCTGAAGTCCGGGTCGAGGTAGAGCTCTTCGAGGGTGGGGATGTGGATGCCGTCCGGCGCGGCGTCGGCGTCCAGGACGGTACGGGTCAGGGCGGCGCGGTAGGCGCGGGCGAGCGCGGCGGCCACGTCGACGGGTGGCCGCATCCACCGGGCGGTGCGCGCGAGGAGCGTCTCCATGCTGTCCAGCGCACGGCGCACTTCGGCGCGGGTCGCCTGCTGCTCGACCTGGGTCGTCCAGAACGCGAATTCGGGGGCTTCCGTGGCCAGGCGGGTGTAGAGGCCCTGGTAGCGGGCGAGGGCCGCGTTCGGCAGTCCCGCGCCGGTCACGGTCTGCCGGGCCTCGTTCTGGCGGCGCGGCTCCAGGCGGTCCCAGAAGTCGAGGCCCTCGATGAAGCGCAGGAACCTGTCGGCGTACGAGAGGTAGCGGGTCAGCAGGGCCGCCGCGACGACCTCCGGCGGCAGGTGCGGCGCCGGGCAGGGCAGGTCGGTGGCCAGGAGCGGCGCGACGAGGTCCATGACGGCGGGTGCGGGCTCCGAGGGCGCCGTGTCGGCCTGGGCCAGGGCGAGTTGCTCCGCGCGGGTCAGCGCCACGTCGTCCAGGTCGAACGGCAGGTCCAGTTCCTGGAGGGCCTCGAAGAACGCGACCACTACGATGACCGTGTGCGCGGCGCGCAGCACGTCCGACCGCTCCGCCCGCCCCTGGCTCCGCCCCAGGCGCGCGCCGACGCCCCGCATCACGTCCCGGCCGAGTCCGAGGAGGCGGCCCTGGGCGTCGGCCATGCCGAGGACCGTGCCGCTGATGCCGCCGGTGGCCTGGTTGAGCACCCCGCCGAGCGCCCGGTCGAGCGCCGCGAGGCGGGGTGGCTCGGCGCCGAGCAGCACCAGCGCGTCGGTGAACGTCAGCGGTTTGCGCGCCCCCATGGCCCCCACTCCCCGTGTGCGGTCCCCCACTCTGGCACGGGGCGGGCGGTCGAGTGGAGCACTGTGCGCAACGGGCACGCCAGGCGGGGTCCCGGTCAGGCGGAGCCCTGCGCTAGGGCGGGTCTGTCTCCGGGCGCCCGCCCGGCTCGTCCGGGGCGCGGGAGCTCACGAGGAGGGCGTCGACTCCCGTGATGTGCAGGACCCGTTCGACCGCCCTGGATATGGCGATCACGCCGAGGTGGCCGCCGGCGTCCCGGCTGCGCCGATGGTGCACGACCAGGGCGTTGATGCCGGAGGAGTCCATGAAGGCGACGTCGGCCAGGTCCAGTTCCACCCGTCGGTGCAGCAGCGGCGCCAGGGCCGTCCGCAGCAAGGGGGCGCTTTCCAGGTCCAGATCTCCCCGCACACGCACCAGGGCGGGATCGAGCCCGGAGACGATGTCCACGTGCAAGTGCTGGGGCGAGACGGCAGCCATCTTTCGCGCCTTCCGCTGGTGCAGGGCCGTGCAGGTCGAAGACCCTGTACACGGTACCGATGTCCCACGCGGTGACGATCTCTCTTTTGCCCTGCGATGCCACGCACTTGACGCCGGGACAGCACCCGCACCCTGATGTTCCGACGGCGAGAGAGCGCTTCAGGGCCGGTACACGCACGCCGCCAGCGGCGCGTGCAGCGTCCAGCCCAGCGTCTCGTACAGGGCGCGGCCGTCCGGCGTCGCGCCCAGGACGCCCACGCGTGCGCCCCGGGCGCGGGCCTCCGCGCTGAGCGACCGCATCACGAAGGTGCCGAGGCCGCGGCGGCGGTGTGCCTCCTCCGTGACGATCTTGTCCATGACCGTGGCCCGGCCGAGGAGAGCCATCTGCCCCCGGGCGGCGAGCGCGCCCGTGGCGTCGTGCACCCGGGCGAACGTCACGCCGTCGTCCGTCTCCACCGACAGGCGATAGCCCTCGGGCGCCGCCGTCTCCTCCGCCCGGAGGTCGACCGCCATCAGGTAGCCGGACTCCTCCTTGTCCACCGTCCAGCCCGCGGGCAGCCACGGCTCGACCTCCGCCAGGGCGGTGGGGACCTTCAGCCAGGTGTACGGCACGTCCACGGACGCGGCCGCCGCGCGTACCGCGGCCTCGGTGGGGTCGGGCAGGACGTGCCGCCCGACGTGGTCCGCGGAGCCCACCTCTATGTAGTGGCCCCAGGGGTGCTCGACCGGCGCGGGCGTGCGCCGCGAGACGGCCCAGCCCCGTACCCATGTGCTGACGAGTTCCGGGTTCATGTCGTCCTCCTGTGGTGGTCGTTCGCCGAAGTGGTCGATGGAGTCGATGAAGTCGATGCGGTCACGGTCGCCGAGGCACTCGATGGGGTGGGCGCGCCGACGCGGTGGGCGAGGAGCGTGCCGCCCGTGGCAAGCGCGAGCCCGGCGAGCGTGAGCGGTCCGATGTGCTGCCCGAGCAGCAGGGCGCCGAGACCGGCCGTGCTCATCGGCACGAGGTAGAAGAGGCTGCTGACCTGACTGGTCCCCTGACGCTGCAACAGGTGGTACAGGAGGCCGACGCCGACGATCGAGTTGACGAGCGCGCTCCACAGCAGCACCGGCCCGTACCCGGCCGTGAACTCCACGTCCCAGCCCTCCACGAGCAGCGCGGGCGGGAGCACGGCGAGCGCGGCGGCCAGGAGCTGCACGGCGTTGCCGCTCACCGGTTCCATGGGGCCGCAGAAGCGCTTCTGGTAGACGGTGCCGACGGAGATGCCGAGCAGTCCGAGCACGACGAACCCGAGCCCCAGCACGTACCCGCCGGACACCTGGATGCCCTCCGCGACCGCGAGGGCCACGCCCCCGAGGCCCAGGACGAGGCCCAGGTACTGCCCCGCCGACACGCGCTCGTGCAGCAGCGGCACCGAAAGGAGGGACGCGGTCAGCGGGTACAGCGCGATGATCAGGGCCGCGAGCCCGGACGGCACGCCGCGGTCCATGCCCGCGTAGATGCTGGAGAACTGCACCGCCTGCATCAGCACCCCGGCCACGGCCAGATGCCCCAACTGCCGCCCCCGGGGCAGCCGTTCCCGCCTCAGCCCCGCAAGGGCGAGCAGCACCAGGCCCGCGACCGTGAAGCGCAGGGCCGCGAAGGTGTACGGGGCCGCGTGCCGCAGGCCGAGCTTCCCGGAGACGAAGCCGGAGCTCCAGACGAGCACCAGCGCGACGCGCGCGGCCAGTTGGGGCCCGCTCGCGGACCTCCGGGGTCCGGCGGCTAAGCCGCTCGCCGACGGTGTCACGGCGGGCGGACTCGGACTCTTCACTGCTGCCACCTCTCCTCGTACGCTCGTGTGCGATAAACAGCACGATAGAACAAAATTTAGTTCAGAGCGAGCGGAAAAAGCCCCACGGGTGAGCACCCGTGGGGCGGCAGGAAGAGCGCAGAGGCGGATCGACGCAGGCCGGAGCCGATCGGTGCGGGCTTCAGTACAGGCTGGAGAAGAGCACGACCACCATCTGGGCCGGAACGTCGCGGTCGTTGCGGAAGGTGTGCGGATGCCCGGCCGACCACTGCACGCAGTCCCCGGTGCGCAGCTCGTGGTCGACGCCGTTGTAGCGGCACACCAGGGTGCCCCGGGTGACCATGATGAGGTCGGTGCCTTCGTGCTGGAGGTCCTCGGTCAGGCCGCTGTGCGGCTCGAAGTCACCGGTGACGACCTGGTATCCGAGCTCCGGCGAGCGCAGCACGTGGTACACGACGCCCGGGGCCCGGTTCAGCGTCTCCTGCTTCTCCCGGGGGAAGAGCGAGGGCGTGGCGGGACCGCGCGAGAAGCCGAGGAACGAGCCGACGTCGTGGTCGAAGACCTTGGCGAGCCGCCCGAGCCGCTCCAGGGCGATATCGGTCTCGCCCCGCTCCAGGGCGGCCAGGAAGGACACGGACAGGCCGCACTCGGCGGCCACTTGACGCAGCGACATCCCCCGCTGCGTCCGCAGCCGGTGCAGCACCGCACCGGGCGGTGGGAAGCCCAGCTCCGGATCCCTTGCGGAGGTACGGGTCGAGGGGTCCGGATCAGCCATGACGGCATCCTAAGCGGAGGCTCCGGGACCCGCCCCGGCGCGGTCCCGCGGGCACGGCCCCGCCCGCCGCGGCCGTGAGCCCCACCAGGGCCCTGCACGCACAACCAGCCCTCCGGGCCGAAATGCCCCCACTGTCCGGAACGCGCCCTCGCGCCCCCTCCGCGGCCGGGCCACGCTGTCCCGGCAGACGAGCCGAGAGGAGCCGCGCATGTCCACGCCCGTCTTCGATCAGCGCACCACCGGGTACACGCTGGCGCACGCGTACGCGATGGCGCTGGCCGCACAACTCGCCTACAAGGAGCCGGACGTCATCGAGCGGCGCGCCGCGGAGTGGGGCTTCAAGCGGGTGCGCCACCACCGCACGCGGTTCGAGCCGCCGTTCCCCCTGGAGGACACCCAGGCGTACACCATGGCCGGTGACCACATGATCGTCACCGCGTTCCGCGGCACGGAGACGGACAAGCTCCAGGACTGGCTCTCGGACGCGAGCACCCCGCCGTGGCCGGGCCCCGCGGGCACCGGCTTCATCCACTACGGCTTCGGCCAGGCCCTCGACTCGGTCTTCCCGGACGTGCGGGACACCCTCGCGGAGCTGCGCGACAACGACCAGACGCTCTGGCTGACCGGGCACAGCCTCGGCGGCGCCCTCGCCATGCTCGCGGCCTCCCGACTGCACTTCGAGGACCCGCATCTGACCGCCGACGGCATCTACACGTTCGGCCAGCCCCGCACCTGCGACCGGCTGCTCGCGGAAGCGCACGACAAGGCGTTCGCCGAGCGCGCGTACCGCTTCGTGAACGACAACGACGTCGTGCCGCACCTGCCGCCGGAGCCCGCCTACCACCACACGGAGGTCGTGCGGTTCATCGCCGCCGACGGCGGGATCCACGACAAGGTGGTGCGGCTCGGCGGGCTCGCGGGGCAGGCGAAGGGGTTCGTCACGGACAAGCTCAAGGACCTCACCGACATCAAGGGCCTGTGGGACTCCGCCCAGGACGCCTTCCGCGACCACAAGATGGCGCGGTACGTCGCGGCCCTGGAGAAGCACCGGCAGTGACCGGAGCGCGGCCGCGCGGTCAGGGGCGGCGCTGATACGTACCGGGTGTGTAGCCGAAGGAGCGGCGGAAGACGTCGATGAAGGCGCTCGTCGACGACCAGCCGCAGCGGTGGGCGACGGCGGTGACGGGCATGTCGTCGGCCAGCATCCGCAGGGCGTGGAAGAGGCGTGACTGCGTGCGCCACTGGGGGAAGGTCATGCCGAGTTCGGAGCGGAACAGCCGGCTGAGGGTGCGTTCGCCGACCCCGGTCGCGGCGCCGAGGGCGGCGAGGGTGCGGGGGTCGGCCGGGTCGTCGTGGACGAGTGCGCAGACCGCGGCGAGGCGCGGGTCCCCGGGGGTGGGCAGCTGCATCGGCTGCTGCGGGGACGCGCGCAGCTGGTCGCGCAGGACGGCGCGCAGGCGACGGCGTTCGGCGCTCGTGTCGTCCGGTGCCCGGGTGTACTCGATGATCAGCTCGCGAAGGAGCGGCGTGACGGCGAGGACGGTCGGGGCGTCCAGGTGCAGCGGGTTGTCGTCCGCGGGCAGGCCGACGAAGTAGGCGTTCAGAGGGCCGTGCGCGCGGTGGGCGTGCACGGTGCCCGCGGGCACCCAGATGGCGCGGGTGCCGGGCGCGAACCACGTCCCGGCGTCGGTGGTGACGGCCACGACGCCGGAGCCCGCGTAGACGATCTGGTGGTCGTCGTGGCGGTGCGGGTCGATGCGCTCCCCGGAGGCCAGGACGCGGAGGTGGGTCGGGGCCTTGGGGGTGTGGCGGACGTCCGACGCGGGGTGGATCTCCGACGTGGAGCGGACGTCCGACGCATGAGGGACGGGCGCCGCGTGAGGGACCGGCTCCGTCTGGCGGTTTTTCGGCACAGCTTGGCATTTTATCGGAAGCCCGACAGGGTGCGGGGTGGCGACGATCGACGGGTGTCCAACAGACCTCTCACCCTCATGTCCTTCGGCCACGCCTGCGTCGACGTGTACCAGGGCGCCGTGGCCGCGCTCGTGCCGTACTTCGTCGCCGAGCGGGAGTACACCTACGCCGCCGCGTCCGGCATCGTCCTGGCCGCGTCGCTCCTGTCGTCGGTCGTGCAGCCGCTGTTCGGCGCGCTCACCGACAAGTGGGCGATGCCGTGGCTGCTGCCGGTGAGCACGCTGGTGGGCGGGGCGGGTGTCGCGCTCAGCGGCGTGTTCGGCAGTTACGCCCTCACGCTCGCCGTGGTCGCCGTGTCGGGGGTCGGCGTGGCCGCGTACCACCCGGAGGCCGCCCGCGTCGCACGCGTGGCGAGCCGCGGCTCCCACACGGCGATGGGCTGGTTCTCCCTGGGCGGCAACCTCGGCTTCGCGACGGCGCCGCTCCTCGTCTCCGCCGTCGTCGCCACCGGCGGCCTCGGCGCGTCCCCGCTGCTCGTCGTCCCGGCCGTCGCGGGCGCGGCGCTGTGCGCGGCGGCGCTGCGGGGCATCGCGACGCCCGCCGCGGCGACGGCACCGGGCGCGGGCAAGGCCACCGGCGGGGACGACTGGGCGTCCTTCCTCCGCCTCACCGGCGCCATCGTGTGCCGCTCGATCGTCTTCGTCGGCCTGAGCGCGTTCATCTCCCTGTACGTGCGCGAGCGCGTCGGCGGAGGGGAAGTGTCCGGTACGGCGGCGCTGTTCGTGCTCTACATCGGCGGCGCGATCGGCACGGTGGCCGGGGGCCGGCTCGCCACCCGCTACAGCCGTGTCATCGTCGTCCGCTGGTCGTACGCGCTGACCGTCCTGGCGGTGGCCGGTGTTGTGCTCGTGCCGGGACCGCTCCTGTATCTCTTCGTGGCGCTCACGTCGGCGGGCCTGTACGTGCCCTTCTCGCTCCACATCACGCTCGGCCAGGACTATCTGCCCCGGCGCGTGGGCACCGCCAGCGGCGTCACCCTGGGCCTGACCGTCAGCGTCGGCGGCATCGCGAGCCCGCTCATCGGCGCCCTCGCCGACCACACCTCCCTGCGGACCGCCCTGGCCCCGCTGATCGCCCTGCCCGCGGTCGGCTGGCTCCTGCTGCGCCCGCTGCGCGAGCCCGAGATACCCGGCACGCTCGGTGCCGCGCCGGCCGTCACCACGGCTCCCGCACCCGACCGCACCTGAGCGGTCGACTTTCGTCGGCCGGACGTCGACTTACGGCCGCAGTGCCGCACCGCCCCGGCTGCCTACCGTCGGACCATGGCTCCCACGCGTCAGGGCGGCCGGGGACGGCCCGTCCTCGCCCTCTTCCTGCTCGCCCCGTTCGTCGGCGAGTTCCTGCTCGGCAACCTCACCGTCCCCGAGCTCGGACTCGGCGTCCTGCTCGCGCCGCTGTACGGCTGCGGGGCGCTGCTCGTCCGCGAGGCCGGGCGGCGCACGGGCGGCGGCTGGCCGGTCATCGTGCTGCTGGCCGCCGCGTACGCCCTGATGGAGGAGGGCCCGGTCGACCAGCTCCTGTGGAACGACTCCTACGCCGGACAGGACCTGCTGCACGGCCCGTCGTACGTGCCCGCGCTCGGGACCAGTGTCGAGCTCGTCCAGGCGGTCCTCGCGCTGCACACGGTGTGGAGCATCTGCGTGCCGATCGCGCTCGTCGAGGCGTGCGTGCCACAGCGGCGGACCACTCCGTGGCTCGGCCGCACGGGGCTCGCCGTCACAGGCGTGGTGTACGTCCTCGGTGCGGCCCTGGTCTTCTGGGGCAACTACGCCGAGGAGCACTTCCTCGCCCCGCCCGCCCAACTGGCGCTGTGCGGTGCCGTGATCGCGGCTCTCGTCGTGCTCGCCCTGCGGCTCCCGTCGCGCCGGCGCCCGGCGGCCGTGCCGGGCGTCGCGCCCGCCCCGTGGCGCGTGGGCGCCGCCGCGCTGGTCGGCACCAGCCTGTACTGGGGTCCGTCGGTGCTCGTCACCGCCGACTGGTTCGAGTGGCCCGGGGTCGGCGTGTGGTGCGCGGTCGCCGTGGCGGGGGCCGTGGTCGTCCCGCGCTGGTCGCGGCAGGAGGGCTGGCGGCCGCGGCACGTGTGCGCGCTCGCGGGCGGCGCGCTCCTGACGTATGTCTGGGCGGCCTTCCCCGTACGCCCGGAGAACGGCGGCTCCGTGACGGCCGATCTGGTCAGCAACGCGGTGTGCGCGGCCCTCGCGCTCGCGGTGCTCGCGCGGGCCGCCCGAACCGCCCGAGTGGCGGAGCTCGACGGCCCGATGCATCCGGCCGGGCCAAGCCGATCTGCGCACTTCCGGGCCCGCTCCTACGGTGGCTGAATGGCCATCAGGTTCCTTCCGCGCCCCACCGCTGTCCGCGCCGCGGCCCTCGTCACCGGGCTCCTCGTCTGCCTCACCGGCCCGGCCGCGTGCGCCGAGCCGACCCCGCCCAAGCCGCTGCCCGCGTACTCCTCGTCCCTCCTCGACCGGCCGGGCACCCAGGTGCGCCCCGGGTCCGCCGCGCCGCCGCTTCCCGGCGAGGTCTCCGCGCTCGCGTGGCTGGTGGCCGACGCCCGCACGGGCGACGTGCTCGCCGCGCACAACGCGCACCGCCGCCTCCCGCCCGCCTCCACCCTCAAGTCCCTGTTCGCGCTCACCGCGCTGCCGCGCCTGCACCCCGACACGCGGCACACGGTCACCGACGCCGAGCTCGCCCGCGTCGGCGCCGGCAGCAGCCTGGTGGGGGTCGCGGCGGGCCGCACGTACCGCGTCTCCGACCTGTGGCGCGGCGTGTTCCTCAGCTCCGGCAACGACGCCGTGCACGTGCTCGCCGCGATGAACGGCGGCATGCACCGCACCGTGCGGCAGATGCGCGTCAAGGCCCGCGCGCTCGGCGCCCGCGACACCCAGGTGGTCTCGCCCGACGGGTACGACGCCGCGGGGCAGGTGTCGTCCGCGTACGACCTGGCGGTGTTCGGCCGCGCGGGCCTGGCCGACCCGCAGTTCACGCGGTACTGCTCGACGCCGGTCGCGGCCTTCCCCAGCGGCCGGTGGTCGTACCCGATCCAGAACACCAACCGGCTGCTCACCGGCGCCGACGGCGTCGCCCGCTACCCCGGCCTGATCGGCGTCAAGAACGGCTACACCAGCGGCGCGGGGAACACCCTCATCGCCGCCGCCCACCGCGGCGCGCGCACCCTCGTGGTGACGGTGATGAACCCGCAGAACGGCGGCCACGCCGTGTACGAGGAGGCGCGGCGCCTGCTCGACTGGGGCTTCGCGGCGGCGGACCGGGTGCGTCCGGTGGGCTCGCTGCTGCCCGCCAAGCCCCGCACGGCCCCGGACCGGTCGCGGCACGCGGCCGCGGTCACGCTCGTCCCGGCCGGTTCGTCCGACGACGACTCGGACTGGCCCGCCCTCCTCCTGGTCGGCGCGGGCGGCGCGGCGCTCGCCACCGGGTGCGTGCTGATCCTGCGGCGGCGGGCCGCTACGGTGGCCCGACGTGCGGGCGCGGGAGGGGAGTTCGTGGAGTGAGCGAGCCGCTGGGGGTGGCCGTTATCGGAGCGGGCCACATGGGTGCCGACCATGTGCGGCGCCTCGCGCGGACCGTCGGCGGCGCCCGGGTGGTGGCCGTCGCCGACCCGGACGCGGCACGGGCCGAGGCGGCCGTCGCCGGGCTCGACGGCGTCCGGGTGCACACCGACGCGCCGGCCGCCCTTGCGCAGCCGGGCGTGGCGGCCGTGGTGGTGGCGTCCCCGGACAGCGCGCACGAGGAGGCGCTGCTCGCCGCGGTCGCGCGCGGTCTGCCCGTGCTGTGCGAGAAGCCGCTGGCGCCGGACCCGGAGGCGGCGCTGCGGGTGGTGGAGGCGGAGGCGCGGGCCGGGCGCAGGCTGATCCAGGTGGGTTTCATGCGCCGCTACGACACCGAGTACCGCCGTCTGAAGACGCTCCTGGACGCCGACGCCATCGGCAGACCGCTGATGCTGCACTGCCGCCACCGCAACGTGTCCTCTCCCCCGCACTTCACCTCCGCGATGCTGATCACCAGCTCGGTGGGGCACGAGATCGACGCGGCGCGCTGGCTGCTCGGGCAGGAGATCACCGCGGTGACCGTGGTCAGGCCCCGGCCGTCGGCCGCCGCGCCCGCCGGGCTCCTCGACCCGCAGCTCGTCCTGTTCGAGACCGACGGCGGCGCCCTGGTCGACGTGGAGGTCTTCGTCAACTGCGGCTTCGGCTACGAGGTGACGTGCGAGGCGGTCGGCGAGAGCGGCAGCGCCCGCGTCGGCGACGGGCACGGCATGGTCGTGCGGTCGGCGGGCGGCGCGCGCCGGGACATCGCGCAGGACTACCTGGTGCGCTTCGCCGACGCGTACGACCGTGAGGTGCGGGCGTGGGTGGCGGGCGCGCGCGAGGGCCGGGTGGCGGGGGCGAGCGCCTGGGACGGGTACGCGGCGGCGGCCGTCGCCGAGGCGGGGGTGCGGGCGCTCGGGTCCGGCGGGCGGGTCGCGGTGGAGTCGGCGGAGCGGCCCGCGTTCTACGGCTGAGACGGTGTCCGGCCCCTGACTGAGGCGGCCTCCGTCCCTGGCGGCGGTGTCCCTGCCCGGCCGCGGCGGTGTCCGTCCCTCAGGCGCGGCCCGGCCGCCAGTAGCCGAGGGCGTGGACGCGGTGCTTGGGCACCGAGAGCTCCTTGCGGACGTACGCGGTCAGGGCGCGGGTCGTGGTGGTGTCGCAGGTGATCCAGACGTACGCGTCCGCCGCGTCGTCGACCGCGGCGGCGAGCCCCGCCTTGGCCTGGCGCACCAGCTCGGCGCCGGACGCCTGCCGCTCGACGAAGTGCACGTCGTGGCGGGCGGGGTCGGTGCGCAGGGGCAGCTCGCGGTCCGACGCGTGCTGCGTCTCGAACCAGATCGTCGCCGGGGTCCCGGGCAGCGCGTCCAGGAGGGAGTTGACCGCCGGGAGCGACGCCGGGTCGCCCATCACCAGGAGCCGCGACGGCGTCGGCTGCGGCGCGTCGAAGCCGGTGCCCTGCACGGTCGCGTCGACGGTGTCGCCCGGCTCGGCCTTGCGCGCCCACTCGCTGGCGCAGCCGTCGTGCAGCGCGAACTCCAGGCTGAAGGTGCCCGCGTCCGGGTCGGGGTCGACCAGGGTGTAGGCGCGCTGGTGCGGTCTGCCCGCGTTGTCGAACCACAGGCGCACCCACATCGTCGGGTGCACACCGGTCTGCGCGAGCATGCCGCCGTCGGTGAGGTGCACGCGGCGGTAGTGCTCGGTCACGTCCTCGACGGCGGTCACCGTGAACCGGAAGTCCTTGCCGCGGAACAGCTTGAGGACGACGCCCTCCCAGCCGTGGCCCACCCCGGTCTCCTCCCCTGAGACAACTTATTCAAGTTAGGCCAGCCTAACCTATGTTACCTCCGGGTGGCGCGACCCCTCAGACCCCGCCGAGCAGCTTGGTCAGACCGCGGTCCAGATCGAGCCCCGCCGCCTCGCCGTCGGCGCCCACCACCGCGTAGGACCGCAGCAGGAACCGGCGCAGCGCGGCCCGGTCGAACTGCACGAGCGCGAGGCCGTGCGAGGCGTGGAACTCCAGGACCGTGCGCGCCCGCCCGCACGGCCAGATGTGCACGTCACCGGCGCCCGCCGGGGCACTGAGCCCGCTCTCGAGCAGGGCGCGGGCGAAGATCCAGGTGACCTCGGCGCCGTCGAGGGAGACCTCGGGCGGGAAGGTGACCTGGACCGCGAGCGGGTCGGACGCGGTGTAGCGCAGGGTCACGGGAATCGGGCGCTCGCGGCCCTCCGGAGTGATCAGACGAGCGCGGGCGGACTGTTCAAGCGTGACGGCCATGGTCGGGCTCCACTTCTGGCGATTCCTTGTCCCTACGACCTGGTGACGGGTGCCCTGATTACGGAAGTGCACAGAGAGATGCGTGTGACCTACGCCACTCTCCTCTGATAAGTCGGACATTTGTCACCTAGAGTTTCGAACTCACCCGCACCCCCACAGTGGGTCAGGAGAGTGTCCTGTCATGTCCGACGTCCCGGCCGACGTCCCCCCTGACGTCTCCCCCGAGATACCCGGCGCCCCCGAAGGCCCCGCCACCGCGCCCGGTCCCGCCACAGCCGCGTACGCGCGCGTGTACGAGGCCGAGCACCGGCGCCTCGTGGCGTACGCGCGCTCGCTGACCGGCAACGACTGGGTCGCCGACGACCTCGTCGCCGAGGCGCACTTCCGGGTCTGGCGGCGCCTCGCGGCGGGGCACGAGATCGAGAACGTGGCCGCGTATCTCATGACGACCGTGCGCCATCTCGCGGCGTCGGTGGGGCGGGCGGCCGCGCGCGAGACGCCCCGCGACCCGCAGGCCGCTCAGGCCCACGACACCCTCGACGTCACCGGCGTCGCCGCCGTCGCCGAGGACGCGGACGACCCGGCCGCCCGCGTGTCGTCCGTCGACCTGCTCAGGCGGGTGCTCGGCCAGCTGCCCGAGCGGTGGGTGAAGGCGCTGTGGCTCGCGGAGGCCGAGGGGCAGCCCCTCGACGCCGTCGGGCGGACCATCGGCGCCGGGCGCGGCGCCACGGCCGTACTCCTGCACCGGGCCCGCGAGGGCATGCGCCAGGCGTTCCTGCGCGCGCACCCCGGCACGCCCGAGAGCCCCGCGTGCGAGACCCACTGGGACCGGATGCCCGCCCACATCCGCGGCGAGGCCTCGGTCCGGCAGTCCCAGACGCTCCTCGCCCACGTCGACGGCTGCGCCGACTGCCGCGCCCGCCTCGCCCTGCTGACCCGCGCCAACCACCGGCTTCCCGCTCTCGTGGGTCCCGCGCTGCTGCTCTTCGTGCTCGGGGGCGCGGGCAAGTTCCTCGTGCCGCTCGCGGCCGGGGCCGGTGCCGGGGCGGCGGGTGCCGCATCGGCCGCCGGTTCCGGTGCCGGCGCGCATGCGCAGGGGGGTTTGTTCCACGGCGTACGTCATGTCCTCACTGCGGGCGGGAAGCTGCCCGTCGCCGCGGCCGCGGCGGTGGGCACGACGGTCGCCGGAGCCGCCGTGGCCGCGGGCCTGGTCCTCGGTGGCGTCGGCGACGCGGCGGCCCCGCCCCGCGTGAGCGCGGCGGAGAGCGGGCCGGTGGCACAGCCCGAGCAGGCACCCCGCGAGGCGGACGGCGTCGAGGCGCCCGACCAGGAGGCCGCACCGGAGCCGGAGCCGCGGGCGGCGGCCGAGCCGGACGCACCGCGGGCCCCGGACGCGGCACAGGCGGAGCCGGAGGCCCCTGGGGCACCGCCTCCCGCGGCGGCGGACGCCCCACAGCAGGACGAGCCCGCGCAGGCCGAGCCGGACCCGCCCGCGCCGAACCAGCCCCCCGCCCCCGACGGGGCCGACCCGGCGGCACCGGAGCCCCAGCAGCCCGTGCCCGCTCCACGGCCGGACGAGCCGGACCCCGGCGCCGCCACGACCCCGCCGGAGCCGACCCCGCCGCCGGACCCCACACCGACGCCGACGCCCACGCCGACACCTGTGCCCACACCTACGCCGACGCCTACACCTGTCCCCACGCCTACGCCTACGCCGATACCGACGCCGACCCCCACACCCACGCCTACGCCAACCCCCACGCCCGTACCGACCCCGATCCCCACGCCGACCCCGACCCCCACCCCGGTCGACCCCACACCTACCCCGGTGGAGCCCACTCCTCCCCCCGAACCGACCCCCACTCCCCCACCGACGCCGGTTCCGACGCCGACGCCGCCCCCTGCGCCCGTCGACCCGCCGACACCGACGCCCGTCGATCCGCCGCCCACCACCGGGCCGGTCTGCGACCACTGGGCCGGGCCCGTCTGGGTCTGCCGCCGCGGCTGACGGGTTCTCGACGGGATCACGGAGACGAGGTAGGAGTACGAGGCGTGTCCACACCTCAAGGTCCTCAAGGGGCCCGCGCCGCCGACCGCGTGTCCGCGCGCGAGGCCATCGCCGCCGTCACCGCCGACTTCACCGAACTCCCGGCGCCGCCGCGCCCCGCACGGCCGGACGGCCCGCTGTCCTGGGCCGGGTACGACACCGCGCGTGCCGCCGCGCGGGAACGCACCGGCGAGACGGAGTCCGTGGTGTGCGGCACGGCGACCGTGGGCGGCACGCGCGCCGTCCTCGTCTCCTTCGAGTTCCGCTATCTGGGCGGTTCGCTCGGGGAGCGGACCGGGGACCGCCTCGAAGCGGCGTACGCGGCGGCGCGGGCGGAGCGGCTGCCGCTGGTGTCGCTCATCGCGACGGGCGGCAGCCGCATGCAGGAGGGCATGCGCGCGCTGCTCCAGCTCCAGCGCGTGGCCGCCCAGTCGGCGCTCAACCGCGCGGCGGGCCTGCCGCAGATCGCCGTGGTGCGCGATCCGACGACGGGCGGCGGCTGGGCGACGCTCGGCGCGGGCGCCGACGTGGTGCTCGCGCTGCCGCAGGCGCAGGTCGGCTTCGCCGGGTCGCGGGTCCGGCCGCCGGACGCGGACCCGGCGGCGTACACGGCGGAGGGCCAGCTGGCGGCGGGCGCGGTCGACGCCGTCGTACCGCCGGACGCGCTGCGGTCGCGGCTCGGACACTGGCTGCGGCTGCTCACCGCGCCCGCGCCGGGGCCCGTCGCGCCGCCGCGCGCGCTCGGCGACACGGCGCCGCCCGCGACCGGCTGGGACGCGGTGCGCAGGGCCCGCGCCGCGCAACGCCCGCGCGCCGAGGCCTATCTCGACGCGTACTTCGCCTCGCGCGAGCCGATCAGCGGGGACCGCTGCGGCGGCACGGACGACGGCATGCTGTGCGGCTTCGGCCTGCGCGACGGGCGCGCGATCGCGTACGCGGCCCAGTGCGGCACGGCCACACGGCCCGCCGGATACCGCACCGCCGCCCGGCTCGTCCGCCTGGCCGACCGCCTCTGTGTCCCCGTCCTCACGCTCATCGACACGCCGGGCGCAGCCAACGACGCCGCCGCGGAGCGCGCCGGGGCGGGCGCGGCGATCGCGGACGTCTTCGCGGCCCTCGCCGCCGCGCGCGTGCCCGTCACGTCCCTCGTCGTCGGCGAGGGCGGCTCGGGCGGCGCCCTCGCGCTCGCCGCCCCCGGCAACACCTGGGCCACGCCCGACAGCTACTTCTCCGTGATCGCACCGGAGGCGGCGGCCGCCATCCTCAAGCGCCCGCGCGCCGAGGCCCCGGCGCTGGCCGACGAACTGCGGCTGCGCCCGCAGGACTTGGTGGAGCTCGGGGTCGTACGCGGCGTCGTGCCCCGGTGACGCCCGCCCGCGCGGACCCGCGCGGGACCTGCGGGTGCGGGATCGAGTGGGGCGTTGCAGGATAGCCGCATGTTGTTCGCCCGGGTTGCGGAGGTGTCCAAGGGGGTGGCGGCGACGTCGGCGCGGTCGCGGAAGGTCGCGCTGATGGCGGACGTGTTCCGGGCCGCGGACCCCGATGACGTGCCTCTCGTCATTCCGTATCTGGCGGGGCGGCTGCCGCAGGGGCGGCTCGGGGTGGGGTGGAACGCCCTCAAGGAGCCCGTCGCCCCGGCGGCCGAGCCGACGCTCGCGGTGCGCGAGGTGGACGCCGCCCTGACCGCGCTCGCCGCGGTGTCGGGCGCCGGGTCGCAGGCCGAACGGCGGCGGCTCGTGCAGGAGTTGCTGGGTGCGGCGACGGCGGACGAGCAGCGGTTCCTGTTCGGCCTGCTGACCGGGGAGGTGCGGCAGGGGGCGCTCGACGCCGTGGCCGTGGAGGGCCTGGCGGCGGCGACCGGGGCCCCGCCGGTCGGGGTGCGGCGTGCCGTGATGCTGGCGGGGGCGCTGGCTCCGGTGGCGCGGGCGCTGCTCGCGCGGGGGCCGGACGCCCTGGAGGAGTTCCGGCTCACGGTGGGGCGGCCGGTGCAGCCGATGCTGGCGCACAGCGCGGCCTCCGTGGCCGAGGGGATCGACAAGCTCGGCCCGTGCGCGGTCGAGGAGAAGCTGGACGGCATCCGCGTCCAGGTGCACCGCGACGGCGACGACGTACGCGTCCACACCCGCACGCTCGACGACATCACCGACCGCCTTCCCGAACTGACCGCCGCCGCCCTGGACCTGAAGGGGCGGCGGTTCATCCTGGACGGCGAGGTCATCGCGCTCGACGGCGACGGGCGCCCGCGGTCCTTCCAGGAAATCGCCGGGCGGGTCGGCTCGCGTGTCGACGTGGCCGCGGCGGCGGCCGAACTGCCCCTGTCCCCCGTCTTCTTCGACGCGCTGTCCGTCGACGACGTGGACCTGCTCGACCTCCCGCTGCGCGAGCGGCACGACCGCCTTGCGCGGCTGGTGCCCGAGCCGATGCGGGTGCGCCGGGCGCTCGTCGACGACCCCGCCGACGGGGCGGCGCGGCAGGCCGCCGACGACTTCTTCGCGGCGACACTGGCGCACGGCCACGAGGGCGTGGTCCTCAAGGGGCTCGACGCCCCGTACAGCGCGGGCCGCCGCGGCGCCTCCTGGCTGAAGGTCAAGCCCGTGCACACCCTGGACCTGGTGGTCCTCGCCGCGGAGTGGGGCCACGGGCGGCGCACCGGCAAGCTGTCCAACCTCCACCTGGGCGCCCGCCGCGCCGACGGCACGTACGCCATGCTCGGCAAGACGTTCAAGGGCATGACGGACGTGATGCTCGCCTGGCAGACCGAGCGGCTCCAGGAACTCGCCGTCAGCGACGACGGGTTCCTGGTGACCGTCCGCCCCGAACTCGTCGTGGAGATCGCCTACGACGGGCTGCAGAGGTCGACGCGCTATCCGGCGGGCGTGACGCTGCGGTTCGCGCGGGTGGTGCGGTACCGGGAGGACAAGACGGCGGCGGAGGCCGACAGCGTGGAGACGGTCCTGTCCGGCGTCGGGAGCCGCTGACGAGCTGGACCTCGGCAGGGCACGGGCCAGGGGCCGTGCGACGGGTGATGTCACCGTCGTACGGCCCCTGGGCTTCGCACGGCCCTCCGGTCCGCGTCCTACTGCTGGGGCGGCTTGTCCTGGTCCGCTCCCAGTTGTTCCTTGAGCTTCTCCTGGGCCGTGTCGACCTGGCTGCTGTACTTGCCCTGGGTCTTCTCGTCGACGAAGTCGCCGGCCTTGTCGATGCCCTGGCCGGCCTTGTCCTCGTGCCCCTTCAGCATCTGCTTGAGCTTGTCCATCACGGACATCGTGGCCTCCTCAGTGGTAGCCGACTCCTCCAGGTTCACCGCCTTTCGCCCGATCCGCATCCGCTGGCGTCACGCGCCGTGACGCGGGCGCCCCGACGCCAGGGGAACCGCCGGGGGAACTCCGTACAATCACCGGCACAGCCATCCGGGTGACCGGCAGTCACCTTCCTGGCCCAGGAACTGTTACGTGTTCCGGCAGCGCGTGATGAGTGTCTGACGTCTGACGCTCCGACGGTACGACCGTCGTGTTCCGTAGGGCGCGCCGCCGGGAAGGAAGAACGATCGTGAAGATCGCCAAGGCCGCTGCCGGTGTCGTCGGCGTCGCGATGGCTCTGGGGGCCGCGGCCCCGGCCGTGGCCGCCCCCGAGCCCCTGTCGGCCGCGAACCAGCTGCTCGGCCCCGACGCCCCCGGCAAGGGCGGCCTCAAGACCCCGGTGAAGGACGTCGACGTCAACGGCCTCGTCGGCACCGTCGACAAGACGACCAAGACGCTGAAGACGGGCGAGGTCACCGGCGCGACGACCCAGCTCGGCGGGGCCGGCGCCCACTGACCCACCCCTGTTCCGCCCCCGCGCACGAGCTCGGCGCCCCGGATGTCCGGGGCGCCGAGCTCTTTGCCGTGCGCGGCACCGTCCGGCCGTACGGAGCGCCGTCCGGTTGACCAGCGCCATGTCACAACTCCCCGCCGCTGCACCACTGTTGAGCGAGCGCGCCGCGGACGTGGCGGTGCGAGGAGCGAAGGGGAACGCGAGTGGATCCCGTAGTGGCCGGGGCAGCGGCGACCGTGCTCGTCAGCGTGGTCAGCGGCGTCGTGAGGATAGTCCGCGAGTGGCTCGGCAGGGAGGTGGAGCTCGCGCGCGTCGCCCACGAGGCGCTGACCGAGCGGGTACGGTGCGCCGCGCCCGGGGCCGCGTTCCAGGAGTCCTCGGGCGCCCATCACGTGCGAGTCGTCCCCGTGCGCCCCGAGAGCGGGGGTGGCCGTCATGGAGGATGCCGCGAGCGCTGAACTCAGTCCGCCGAGGCCGCTTGCCGCGGAGCCGGCCGCGCGGCCCCTGGAGGCGGAGTCGGCGGCGCTGCCCGGACGGGACCTCGCCGAGGAGCTGCACCAGACCGAGTACCCGGCCCTCGTGCGGTTCCTGCTGCTCCACGGCGCGACCTGGAACGAGGCGCAGGACGCCGCCCAGGACGCGTTCACGCAGATGTGCGCGCCCGGCGTGTCCATCCGCTATCCGAAGGCCTGGCTGCGCACGGTCGCGTGGCGTTCGTGGGTGGCGCAGCAGGTCCGGCCCGAGGACAGCTGCGCGGAGCTGCCGGAGTCCCGCGTGGTGGTGCGGTGGCAGACGCCCGCGCACGCGGCGGAGCTCGACGAGGAGGCCCGGCGCGTCACCGCCCTCCTGCTGCGCCTGCCCGCGAAGCAACGGGCCGCCATGGCCTGGCACCTGGACGGCTTCACCACGCAGGAGAGCGCCCGCGCGATGGGCACCACGCAGGCCGCCGTCCGCCAGAACCTGGCCCGGGCCCGCGCCGCCCTGCGCGCGGGCCTCGGCCTGGAGGGCGGCGGCACCTCCGAAGACGTACACGGGGAGCGGCGAACCGCCGGTGACATGCACGGGGAGCAGCGATGAGTCGCGACAGGGGCGGGACGACGGGCCGGGTCGAGGCCGGCCTCGACGTGCTGCTGCGGGCCGCCCACCGGCGCGTCGGCATCGCCGTGCACGACCGGCTCATGGGCCAGGGCGGGCCCCCGGAGCTCCGGGATCCCGACCTCGCCCTGGACCGGCTCCTCGCCTCCGCCCACCGCCGTACGGGGTTCGCGGTCACCGAGCGCCTCGCCAGGGAGGCGTGCGCCGCGGGCGAACCCAGGGCGACGCGGGGGCGGCTGCCGCCCGCGGGCAACGCGCTGATGCGGCGGCCCGCGGCCGTGCGGCTCAAGTACCGCTTCGAGGCGCTCGGGATCGCCCGTGCCCTGGCCCGGGTGGACCCGGTGGAGTCGCTGGGGGCCGCCCTGCGGGACGCGTGCCTGCTCAGCGAGATGCTGGCGGCGGACGAGGCGCGGGCGGTCACCGGCCGCATCGCCGCGCGGTTCGCGGAGGTCCAGCTCCTGCCGAAACCCCGCCGCCGCCCCTCCCCCGTGATCGGCACCGACTACCTGGCGGCCGTGGAGGAGTTCCTCGCGCCCCACACCGAACAGCTCGCCGGTGCCGTACGCGACGTGTGGCGGCTGCTCGACGAGGAGCTCGCGCCCTGCCTCGCCGACGGGGACGGGACCTGGTCCGGCTCCGCGCTCGGCGCCGACGTCGTGGCCCAGGACCTCGTCGACGACCTCACCGTGGCCCACGGGCTTGCGGTGGCGCTGTCCCGTGCCGTCCAGGACGTCGAGCGGGCCTGCAGCGACTTCGTGGGCGCCGACCTGCGCGACGCCAAGCTGGACGGGGTGCTCCTGAAGGGCATCCGGTGGGACGCGGCGACCACGTGGCCCGAGGAGTGGGAGGCGCTCGTCCGGCGCGCGTCGCTGCCGGTGGGCGGGGAGCGCGGCGTGCTGGTCGTGGCGGCGGAACCGCACGACAGCGTGGTGTCCGCCGACGTGTGACGCCGCGCGGCCGGTGGGGGGACGCGCTGCCGGTGGGGAGTGCTGCGCCGCCGGTGGGGGTCCTGCGCGTCGGATGCCGGTCGGGAGCGGTGCGTCGCGTCGCACCCCGCGTCTAGCCCGCCACCCGCTCCCGTACCACCAAGGACTGGCAAAATCCGGACGATAAGGTGGCATGAGCATCTAGTTGTCCACGAGCCATGAACCCAGGGAGATCTGTGTCCGCTTCACGCCTGAGTCGAACTCCGCTGCCAGGCATCGGCATGCGCTACGACCTGACCACCCGTGAGCAACGGCGGCTCTCCGTCGTGGCCCACCGGGACGGCGGGCGCACGCTCAGCGCCTACAGGTCCGACGACCCGGACGCCTGCTCGCTCTCGCTGCGGCTGAGTTCGTCGGAGGCGGCCGCGCTGGTGGACGCGCTGCAGCCCGCTCCGCAGAGCCCCGCCCTGCTGCACACCACCGACCTGGGGCTCGTCGCCGAGCGCATCGAGGTCGCGGCGGCCTCGCACTGGAACGGTCGGGTCCTCGGCGAGACGCGGATGCGGACCGAGACCGGCGCATCCGTCGTGGCGGTGCTGCGGCGGGCCGACGCCATTCCGTCGCCCGCGCCGGACTTCCGGCTCGCGGGCGGCGACACGCTCATCGTGATCGGCACCCGGGAAGGCGTCGAGAGCGCCGCGGCGATACTCGGCAGGGAGTGATCGCGTGCACTCCGCTGTTCTTCTGATCGAGTTCGGCGCGATCATCCTCGCGCTCGGCCTGCTCGGCCGGGTCGCGGGACGGTTCCAGTTCTCGCCGATCCCGCTGTATCTGCTGGCCGGGCTCGCGTTCGGGACGGGCGGCGTGCTGCCGCTCGGGGCGAGCGAGGAGTTCGTCGCCATCGGCGCCGAGATCGGCGTCATCCTGCTGCTCCTCATGCTCGGGCTCGAGTACACGGCGAGCGATCTCGTCAGCAACCTCAAGACGCAGTACCCGGCCGGGCTCGTGGACTGCGCGCTCAACGCGGTGCCGGGCGCGGTCGCCGCGCTCCTCATGGGCTGGGGGCCGGTCGCGGCCGTCGTGCTCGCCGGAGTCACCTGGATCTCGTCGTCCGGCGTCATCGCCAAGGTGCTCGGCGACCTGGGGCGGCTCGGCAACCGCGAGACGCCCGTCATCCTGAGCATCCTGGTCCTCGAAGACCTCGCCATGGCGGTGTACCTGCCCATCATCACCGCCCTGCTGGCCGGTGTCGGCTGGGCGGCGGGAAGCCTGACGCTCGCCATCGCGCTCGGCGCCGCGAGCGTGGTCCTGTTCGTCGCGGTGCGCTACGGGCGCCTCATCTCGCGCTTCGTCTCCAGTGACGACCCGGAGAAGCTGCTGCTCGTCGTCCTCGGTCTGACGATCCTCGTCGCGGGCATCGCGCAGCAGCTCCAGGTGTCCGCCGCCGTCGGCGCGTTCCTCGTCGGGATCGCGCTCTCGGGCGAGGCCGCCGAGGGCGCGCACAGCCTGCTGGCGCCGCTGCGCGACCTGTTCGCCGCGGTGTTCTTCGTCTTCTTCGGCCTGCACACCGATCCGGCGAGCATCCCGCCGGTGCTGCTCCCCGCGCTCGCGCTGGCCACCGTCACCGCGTGCACGAAGATCGCCACGGGGTACTGGGCGGCACGGCGCGCCGGCATCTCCGTCAAGGGGCGGTGGCGCGCGGGCGGCGCGCTCGTGGCGCGCGGCGAGTTCTCCATCGTGATCGCGGGGCTCGCGGTCACCTCGGGCATCGAGCCGTCCCTCGGCCCGCTCGCGACGGCGTACGTGCTGATCCTCGTGGTGGTGGGCCCGCTCACCGCCCGCTACGCCGAGCCCGCCGCCGCGCTGGTGGGCGGCCTGTCGCGACGCCGCGCGCGCCGACAGGGCCGCGACGTCGAGGAACCGCAGAAGGAGCCCGCCGCCGCCCTCACCTCCGAGGCCGTCGACGCGGACTGACACCCTCCCGCAAGGCTGTGGTCACGGCGTGCCGGTCCGGCACGCCGTGATCACACGGGGAGGGGCCCGCGGCCCGTCCCTCGTTCGGCCCAGGTCGCGGGCCGTGATCAGGACGTTTAGCGTGTGACGGGGGTGTCTCCTGAGGCGGGGGGTTTGGAGGTCACCATGGATCACACGCCCGGCCCCGACCCCGTACCGCACGACACGCCGCAGCCCGTCCCGCAGGCCCCGCCGGGCGCCGCGCCGCGGACGGACTCCCGGGCCGCCGTGCCGCCCCCGGCGCACCTCGCGCACCACGCGGGCGGCAAGCACGAGCACCGCTGGCTGATCCTCGCCGTGATCGCCATCGCCCAGCTCATGGTGGTCCTGGACGCCACGATCGTGAACATCGCGCTCCCGTCCGCCCAGCAGGACCTGGGCTTCACCGACGGCAACCGGCAGTGGATCATCACCGCCTACGCGCTCGCGTTCGGCAGCCTGCTGCTGCTCGGCGGGCGCATCGCGGACCTGGTGGGCCGCAAGGCCGTCTTCCTCGCCGGGCTCGCCGGCTTCGCGCTCGCGTCCGCGCTCGGCGGCGCCGCCACCAGCTTCTCGATGCTGGTCATCGCCCGCGCCCTGCAGGGCGTGTTCGGCGCGCTCCTCGCGCCCGCCGCGCTGTCGCTGCTCACCACGACGTTCACGGATCCGCGCGAGCGCGCCAAGGCGTTCGGGATCTACGGCGCCGTCGCGGGCTCGGGCGCCGCGGTGGGGCTGCTGCTCGGCGGTGTCCTGACGGAGTATCTGGACTGGCGCTGGTGCCTGTACGTGAACCTCGCGTTCGCCGCGGTCGCGATGATCGGCGGCGCGCGCCTGCTGCACCCGGGGGCGCCCCCGGACCGGCCCAGGCTCGACGTGCCCGGCACCCTGCTGGTCTCCGCGGGCCTGTTCTGCATCGTCTACGGCTTCTCGAACGCCGAGACGCACGCCTGGGGCGACTGGATGACCTGGGGGTTCCTGGTCATCGGTGTCGTACTCGTCGCGCTGTTCGCCTGGTGGCAGACGCGCGCCACGCATCCGCTGCTGCCGCTGCGGGTGGTGCTCGACCGGGACCGCGGGGCGTCGTTCCTCGCGATGTTCATCTCCGGCGCGGGCATGTTCGGCGTGTTCCTCTTCCTGACGTACTACATGCAGCAGATCCTCGGCTACTCGCCGATCAAGACCGGCCTCGCGTTCCTGCCGCTGGTCGCGGTGATGGTGGTGGTGTCCGTCCTGACCACCAACGTCCTCGTGCCGAAGTTCGGCGCGAAGCCGATCGTGCCGCTCGGCATGGGCCTCTCCGGGGTGAGCATGGTCTGGCTGACGGCCCTCGACACGGACAGTACGTACGCCGGGCACGTGCTGCCGCCCCTGCTCGTCATGGGGCTCGGCCTCGGCCTCGTCTTCGCCCCGGCGATGAGCATGGCCACCGCGGGCGTCGCCGCGCACGACGCGGGCGTGGCCTCCGCGATGGTCAACACCAGCCAGCAGGTGGGCGGTTCCATCGGCACGGCCCTGCTGAACACGCTTGCCACCAGCGCCGCGACGCACTATCTCGTGGGTAAGCGGCCGACGCCCCAGGTGCAGGCGGAGGCACAGATCCAGAGCTACGAGACGGCGTACTGGTGGTCGGCGCTCTTCTTCGGCGTCGGGCTCCTCGTCACGTTCGTGCTGTACCGCAGGGGGCGCCCGGCCGACAGCCATCTGAACGACGGCGCCGTCCACATGTGAGCAGGACCCGCGCAACTGGAGGTCAGTGACCGATGACGACGTCCCCCGGCGGCGACGGCGGCGTCGCCCTGGCCTCACCCCGGGGCCGCTGGGTCCTCACGTGCGCGGTCCTCGCCTCCGGCATGGCCCTGCTCGACGGCACCGTCGTCAACGTCGCCCTGCCGACCCTCGGCCGCGACCTGGACGCGTCGATCTCCGCGCTCCAGTGGGTGATCAACGCGTACATGCTCACGCTGTCCGCGCTGCTGCTCCTCGGCGGCGCGCTCGGGGACCGCATCGGGCGGCGGCGCACCCTCGTCATCGGCGTGGTGTGGTTCGCGCTCGCCTCGGCGCTGTGCGGTCTCGCCCAGGACGCGGGGACGCTCATTGCGGCGCGGGCGCTGCAAGGGGTGGGCGGCGCGCTGCTCACGCCCGGGTCCCTCGCCCTGGTGCGGTCCTCGTTCCGGTCGCGTGACCAGGCGAAGGCGGTGGGCGCGTGGTCGGGGCTCGGCGGGGTCGCCGGGGCGGTGGGTCCGTTCCTCGGCGGCTGGCTCATCGACGGCCCCGGCTGGCGCTGGATCTTCCTGATCAACGTGCCGCTCGCCGCCCTGGTGCTGCTCGCGGCGCGGCACGTCCCGGAGAGCCGTGACGAGGGCGCCGCCGCGCAGCGGTTCGACGTGCCGGGCGCGGTGCTCGCGGCGCTGTTCCTGGCCGGGGTGAGCTTCGCGCTGATCGGTGCGTCCGGTGACGCGTCGTTCGCGTCGACGGTCCTGCCGGGCGTCGCCGGGCTCGTCGCGGGCGTCGCCTTCCTGGTCGTCGAGCACCGGCGGCGCGACCCGATGCTGCCCCTGGAGCTGTTCCGCTCCGGCCTGTTCTCCGCGGCGAACGTCATGACGCTGTGCCTGTACGCGGCCATCGGCGGCATCCTGTTCCTGCTGCCGGTGCAGTTGCAGACGACCCTCGGCTACGACGCGTTGCAGGCCGGCACGGCGACGCTGCCCATCACGGTCCTGATGCTGCTGCTCTCCGCCCCCGCGGGCGACCTGGCCCGGCGCGTCGGCCCGCGCCTGCCGCTGTGCGCGGGGCCGCTGATCGCCGCCGCGGGCGTGCTGTTGATGCTGCGCATCGGCCCCGGAGCTTCGTACGCCGCCGACGTGCTGCCCGCGGTGGTCGTCCTCGGCCTCGGCATGAGCGTGTTCGTGGCGCCCCTGACGGCGACCGTGCTCGCGTCCGTCGACGCGGGCCGCGCCGGGCTCGCCAGCGGCGTCAACAACACGGCGGCCCGCATCGCCCAACTGCTCGTCGTCGCCGCCCTGCCGCTCGCGGTCGGCCTCACCGGCACGGCGTACGCGGACGCCGACGCGCTCGACACGGCCTTCGACAAGGCGGCCTGGGGCTGCGCGGGCCTGTTCGTCCTCGCGGCCCTCGCGGCGTTCGCCTTCGTCCGGCCGGAGCCCGCGGACTGGCACGGCGCCCCGGGCAACCGGCCGCACTGCAAGTCCAACGTGGCGGTGACGGCACCGCCGTTGGAGCCGGGGGCGTGCGGCAAGGAGTGACGCCGCGACTCCTCTGCGGCTCCTGGGGAGCGTACGTCTCACACGTCCCGTACGAACAGCGTCACCGTCACGCCCTCCACGAAGCCGTTGCGCCGCATCAGCGCGGCCGACGCCGTGTTGCGGGACTCGACGTCGGTGACGACGGCGGTGGCCCCGGCCTCGGTGAGCGTGGCGCAGCAGGCGCGCACCAGGCGGCTCGCGATGCCGCGGCCCTGGTGGGTGGGGGCGGCCGCGATCCACTCCAGGTTCCCCCAGTCGGGCCGCTGGTCGAAGCCCATCGAGCCGAGGACGAACCCGGCGAGCTCGTCCCCGTCGAGGGCCACCCAGCAGGCGGAGGCGTCGGCGTCCAGGTGCCCGGCGACCGCCGAGAGGGACCACGAGGTGTACGGCTTCACGGTCGTGTCGTACACCTGGTGGCCGAGGGCGAGGACGGCGGGCGCGTGGGCGGGTGTCATCGGGGCGAGTCCGACGGGCGGGCGCTCGGCCGTGTCGGGCCTGGTCACGGGGCCTCCCAGGGCGAACCCCGGGAGTTCCGGGGACGTGGCACCACGGTAGGCGGAGAGCCGGGGAGCGGCCCGTCAGGTCGGCGTATGGCCCAGCACGACGGTCGCGAGGGTGCGCTTGAGCCAGGCCTCGTAGTCGTCGTAGGACCAGCCGCCCTCGGTGACGAGGCTGTCGTGCACACCGGCGCTCAGGAGGGCGATCACGATGTCGGCGGCGCGCGGGTCGATGGCGTGGCCCGCGGCGCGGATGCGGTCGACGACCGTTTCGACGCCGAGGCGGTGTCGTCGCCCCGCTTCGTCCTGCGTCGCCGCGATGTCGGGATCGACCGCGGCACCCGAGTCGAGGATCGTGACGATGTCGCCGCAGCGCTCCCTGACCTGACGGCTGATCCTGGCCAGCGTGCCGAGCAGTTCGACCGGGTCCGTCACCCCGTCCGACGCGGCCAGCAGATCGGGGATGCCGGCCTCGTCGTCCAGCAGGTCGACGAGGCCGATGAGGACGCCGGCCTTCGAGCCGAAGTGCGCGTAGAGGGTCTGCGGTGCGACGCCGGCCTGTTGGGCGATGAGACGGATCGGCGTACGGGCGTAGCCGCGCTCGGCGAACAGACCGCGCGCCGCACCGAGGATCGTGCGCAGCGTCAGCGCCTCACGGCGGTCGCGCAGTCGGACGACACCGGGGAGGTCGGCTGGCATGTATGCTCCAATTGGAACGTTGTTCCAGTCAGTGGATCGAAGCTCTAAGTTAACAGGAGTGGAGACGTCATGCCCCTTCCCCAGCCGTTGGACGCGTTGCTCGCCGGGCTCGCGCACGCATGGAACAAGGGCGACGGTGCCGCCTGGGCCGGGCACTTCGCCGAGGACGCCGACTTCGTCGACGTGGTGGGCCGGGTCCAGCGCGGCCGGGCCGTCATCGCCGCGGAACACCAGAAGATCTTCGACACGATCTACCGGGGCAGCCGGCTCACGATCGAGCACCTCGACAGCCGCCCGCTCGCGGACGGCCTCCTGCTCGTGCACACCACAACCACCCTGCACGTCCCCGAAGGAACGCGAGCGGGCGAGTGGCACGCCATCCAGACGAAGCTCGTACGGGACGGCCAGATCCTGGCGTTCCACAACAGCATGCGCATGGACCTGGCGGACTTCACACACGAGGACGAGGACTTGGCCCGCCGCTCTCCGCGGGAGTGGCGGCGGACGGGCACACAGGACTCTCAGGAGACGCCCAGCCATTGATCGTCCAGGGCTGAAATGCGTTGAGCTCATGGCCTGAGGCTGGACGAGACCCGGGTGGGGGAGGCCGACGAGGCGTGGGTCCCGGTGGTCACGCCGGACGGACCCGGCGTACCGGTGTGGTTCAACTCGGACTGAGCCGCACCGGTCAGCCATCCGCCCGCGCCTTCTTCGGGCGCGCCCCCCTTGTGGACGTCCGCCGCACGCTGATGCGCTCGGGCCACAGTGGAGTCGGCCTCGATCGCGCGCTCCACGGCGTCGGCCGCGTCATCGCGCCTGAACCGCCTGTGGCAGCCTGGCCCAGGTGCCGTCCTTCTCCTCCTGGGCGAGCGCGGGTACGCGGTCTGCCAGGGGGCATCACGCTCAGACAGGGCGCGCCGGGGAGCGGCGGACGACGACGAGCACAGCGAGCTCGGGCACGTCAACCCCTACGCGCCATAGCCCAGTTGGACGACACACCGGTGCCGGACACGTGCTCGGGAGGGCCTATCGTGTACGCCATGTCCGCTCCCGAGCTGATCCGCATCGTCTCCCGCTCATCGCCCATGGCCCTGGCCCAGGTGGAGCGCGTACGCACCGAACTCGCCGCCCTCCACCCCGGCATCCGCACCGAGGTCCTGCCCGTGACGACGTCCGGGGACCGCTGGATGGGCGATCTGGCGCAGCTCGGGGGCAAGGGCGCGTTCACCAAGGAGGTCGACGCGGCGCTGCTCGCCGGTGAGGCGGACCTCGCCGTGCACTGCGTCAAGGACGTGCCCGCGGACCGTCCGCTGCCCCAGGGCACGACGTTCGCCGCGTTCCTCAAGCGCGACGACATCCGCGACGCGCTCATCCACCCCGACGGGCTCACCCTCGACGAACTGCCGTCCGGCACCCGGATCGGCACGTCGTCGGTGCGCCGCATCGCCCAACTGTCGGCGTCGCACCCGCACATCACGTGCGTGCCGATGCGCGGCAACGCGGGCCGCCGCCTGGAGAAGCTGGCCGCGGGCGACGCGGACGCGCTGCTGCTGGCCGTGTCCGGCCTGGAGCGGATCGGCGCGACGGGCCTGATCTCCGAGGTGCTGTCCGTGGACGTGATGTGCCCGCCCATCGGCGCCGGGGTCCTCGCGCTCCAGTGCCGCGAGGACGATGTCACGACCATCGACGCGATCAGCGGGCTCGGTGACCGCGACGCCTGGCGGGAGGCCACCGCCGAGCGGATGTTCCTGCACGTGCTCCAGGGGCACTGCAACTCGCCCATCGCCGGGTACGCCCGCAGCGAGGCGGGCGGCGACCTGTCGCTGCGCGCCCGGGTCTTCACGCCCGACGGCAAGCGGGTCCTCAACGCCCATGAGTGGGCCGGGCCCCTCGACCCGGCGACGCTCGGCACGTCGGTCGCGGTGACGCTGCTGCGGCAGGGGGCGCGGGAGCTGATCGACTCGATCGCGCACTGAGGCAGGCGCCGGGGCGCCGCCCGTTCCTGCAGCGCGTACCGCGTCCCGCGCGCCGCTCGATGTCCGGCCTCTGGGGGAAATCCCCCAGGTCAGGTCGGAGGAAAGCCCTGTTACGGCCGGGGTGGTGCCGGACCTAGCGTGAGGTGTGTTGACCACGCCGGGTTCGGACCGGGCTTGTAGCGGGAGTTGTGATGATCGAGGTCCAAGGGCTGACCAAGCGGTATGGCCCCACCACCGCCGTAGACGCGCTGAGTTTCGACGTACGCCCCGGAGCCGTGACGGGCTTCCTCGGTCCGAACGGCTCGGGGAAGTCGACCACGATGCGCATGATCATGGGCCTGGACCGCCCCGACACCGGATGGGCGCGGATCGGTGGGCGCGCGTACGGCGAGCTGCGTCGGCCGCTGCGCGAGGTGGGTGCGCTCCTTGAGGCGCGGACGTTCCATCCGGGCCGCAGTGCGCGGGCGCATCTGTCGGCGCTCGCCGCGGGCGGCGGCATCGAGCGCGGGCGGGTGGACGAGGTGCTGGGTGTCGTCGGCCTGAGCGCGGTCGCGGGGCGGCGGGCGGGGACGTTCTCGCTGGGCATGGCGCAGCGGCTCGGCATCGCGGCCGCGCTGCTGGGCGACCCGGCGGTGCTGCTCTTCGACGAGCCGGTCAACGGCCTCGATCCGGAGGGGGTGCGCTGGATCAGGGACTTGATGAAGTCCCTGGCCGCCGAGGGCCGCACGGTCCTGCTCTCCAGCCATCTGATCAGCGAAATGGCGCTCACCGCCGACCACTTGGTGGTGATCGGCCAGGGGCGGCTCCTCGCCGACACCTCGGTGCGGGAGCTCACCGCGCGCGGCCGCTCGCTGGAGGAGGCGTTCTTCGCGCTGACCGGGAGCGCCGCCGAGTACCGCGGCGACACCGGCCACTCCGCCTCGGGCCGCGGCCGCTTCAGCTCCGGCACCAGCACCGGCACCGGCACCGGCACCGGCACCGGCCACCTCGGCTCGGAGAGGAACGCCCGATGACCTCCCTCACCTCTCCCGCCACCGCCCCGCGCGCCTACGGCTTCCGGGACGCCGCCCGCATGGAGTGGATCAAGCTCCGCACGCTGCGCTCCACGTCCTGGGCGCTGCTGCTCACGGTCGCGGGCATGGTCGCCATCGGCATCGTCACCATGGCCAACACCAAGGCCCCGACGCCGGACAAGGCAGCCACGTTCGACCCGACGAACAACGTCCTCGCGGGTGTCGCCCTCGGCCAACTGCTCGTCGGCGTCCTGGGCGTCCTCGTGATCACCGGTGAGTACTCATCGGGGTCCATCCGCTCCACGCTCGCCGTGATCCCCGACCGCCGCCTGCTCCTGACCGCCAAGGCGACGGTGTACGGCACCATGGTGCTGCTCATCGGCGAGGTCGTCAGCTTCGTGACGTTCTTCGCGGGGCGCGCGGCGCTCGCGGACGGAGTGCCGCGACCGGACATCGGGGACCCGGGGGTGCTGCGGGCCGTCCTGCTCTCGGGCGCCTATCTGGGCCTGATCGGGCTGATGGGCATAGGCATCGGCGCGATCACCCGGCACACGGCGAGCGCCATCGCCGCGCTCGTCGGCGTCACCTTCGTCCTCCCCGCCCTCATCGGCGGCATCTCGGGCCCGACGGTCGCGAAGTTCTTCCCGACTATGATCGCCGGTAACTCCCTGGCGGTCGCCAAGCCCGTCTCCGACATGCTCGCCCCGTGGACCGGCTTCGCCCTGCTGTGCCTGTACACCGTTGTCGTCCTCGGTGCGGGCGAGCGGTTGTTGGTCCGCCGGGACGCCTGACAGGACACTGATCATCATGCACGCCACCCGTTCGGCCACCCCGACCGCTCCCCCCGCCCCTGCCATCCCCACGACGAGAGCGCGCGCCCTCGGACGCACGCTGGTGCGTGCCCCGCTGACCCGGCGTGCCGGTGCCGAGGCGCTGCACTGCCTGCTCGCGTTTCCGCTCGGCCTGGCGGGCGGCGTGGTCCTGGCGGTGCTGCTCGCCGTCGGCGCGGGTCTGACGGTGTCGCTGCTCGGCGCGGTCATCGGCCTGTTGATCCTGGTGGGCGTGGTGCGGCTCGCGCGGGTGCTCGGCGAGGCGCATCGGCGGCTCGCGTCCGCCCTTCTCGGTGAGCGGGTGCCGGGCCTGGCGCCGCCGTCGCCGGGCTCGGGCGTGTTCGGGCGCCTCGACGCGCGGCTGCGGGACGGGCCGGGGTGGCGGGCCGTGACGTACGTCCTGGCGAAGCTGCCGGTGAGCGCCCTCGGGATGTATGCGGTGCTGTGGTGGCTGACGGGCCTGGTGAACATCACGGCGCCGCTGCGGTGGGGCGTCTTCGGGCAGAACCCCGAGTCCGGCGCCGAGGGCGGCATGCCCGTCCTCACGCCCATCCCGGTCGGCGGCCTCGAAGTGCACAGCTTCGCGGGGACGT
Organism: Streptomyces sp. NPDC059003; assembly: GCF_042740445.1. Lineage (NCBI taxonomy): Bacteria > Bacillati > Actinomycetota > Actinomycetes > Kitasatosporales > Streptomycetaceae > Streptomyces > Streptomyces sp. NPDC059003. Next base: position 51,332 of record NZ_JBHYJH010000001.1, read on the forward strand.
TCGGGGCGCTGGCGCTGGGCCTGGCCCTGCTGTGGCTCGCGCCCTGGGCGACGCGCCTGGTGGTGGAGGCCGACCGGCGGCTGCTGCACGCGCTGTTCGTCCCCAGCGGACTCGCCGACCGGGTGCGGGACCTGGAGGAGACGCGTGCGCTCGCCGTCGACGACTCGGTGGCGCTGCTGCGCCGGGTGGAGCGGGATCTGCACGACGGTGCCCAGGTCCGGCTCGTCGCGGTCGCCATGAGCCTGGACATGGTCAAGGAGCGGCTCGGTCCGGCGAGCGACGGGGACGACGTCATCCAGGACGGCGACCGGTCCATCGATCTGGCTCGGGTCCGCCAGCTCGTCGACGGCGCGCATCTGAACGCCACCGAGGCCCTGATCGAACTGCGCGACCTGGCCCGCGGCCTGCACCCGCCGGTCCTCGACGACGGCCTGCCCGACGCGCTCGCCACGCTCGCCGCCCGCAGCTCCATCCCCGTCGAGCTGACCACGCACGTCCCGCGGCGGCCCACGCCCGCCATCGAGACCATCGCGTACTTCTGCGCGGCCGAGCTGCTCACCAACGCCATCAAGCACAGCGGCGCCACGAAGATCATCCTGACGGTGGGCGAGTGCGACGACGGTCCGCTGCGCCTGCGGATCATCGACGACGGGTGCGGCGGCGCGACGGTCGGTACGGGCAGCGGCTTGACGGGCCTGACGCAGCGGCTGCGGCCCGTCGACGGCAGTCTGCGCATCGACAGTCCGCAGGGCGGGCCGACGGTGGCCATCGTCGAGCTGCCTCTGCACGCGTGAGAGCATTCCGCCATGCGTGTCGTGATCGCCGAGGATGCCGCAGTGCTGCGGGAATTGCTGGCCCAGATGCTCATCGAGCGCGGGCATGACGTGTGTGCCGCGGTCGGTGACGCGGAGGCGCTGCGCGTCGCGGTCGACGAGCACCGCCCGGACGTCACCGTGGTCGACATCCGGATGCCCCCGTCCCACACCGACGAGGGGCTGCGGGCGGCGATCGACATCCGCCGCTCCCACCCGGGCACGGGCGTGCTGCTCTTCTCCCAGTACGTCGAGACGAAGTACGCCACGCGGCTGCTCGCGGACGGGTCGGCGGGGGTCGGCTATCTGCTGAAGGACCGGGTGGCGAACGTCGCGGAGTTCGCCGATGCTCTGGAGCGGGTCGCCGCGGGGGGCACCGCGCTCGACCCGGAGGTCGTCACCCAGCTGGCGGGCGCGAGCCACCGCGCCGCCGAGCTCGCCCCGCTGACCGAGCGCGAGCGGCAGGTCCTCTCCCTGATGGCCGAGGGCCGGTCGAACGCCGCGATCGCGCAGGCGCTCGTCGTCTCCGCGGGCACGGTCGAGAAGCATGTGGCGGCGGTCTTCGAAAAGCTGGGGCTGCCCGCGTCGCACGACCACAACCGGCGGGTGCTCGCGGTCATCCGGTATCTGCGGTCCTGACTCCTGACGGGGCCGGTGAACCCGCGCGGTGGCGGGGCCGGCCGGCTCGCTTCGTACGGGCGTAGTGGCGCCGGGCCCGGTCCCGGTTGCCGCAGTCGCCCGAACTGCACCAGCGGCGGGCGCCGTTGCGGCTGCGGTCCAGGAAGAACCATCCGCAGCCCGGCCCCTCGCAGCGCCGCACGCGGGACAGCGCCTGCGCGTCGCTGAGCAACTCCTCCGCCTGGAGGGCGAGTTCGTCGCACAGGGTCGCGGGGACCAGGCTCAGGGGGAAGGCGCGGGGCAACCCGGCGCGCTCGCGGGCGGTGAGGGTGGCATCGCGCAGGGCGTCCCAGACCTGGTCCGGGGGGACGGTGCCGTCGGCGAGGGCGTCCAGGGCCGCCGTGAGCACCTCGCGCAGGGCGCGCAGGGCCGCCTCGTCGGGAAGCGCGGTCGCGGTCAGCCCGGCTGTGGTGGCCCAGCGGGTCCAGGCCGCGGCGTCCGGTACGCGCTCGGCCTGGCGACTGTCGTCGGTGCGCCAGGCCACGGTGTTCACGAAGTCCAGGACGGGGTGGCCCGCGATGTGCGACGGCTCGATCGTCTCGGCGGTGGATTGCGGCTCCTCGGTCACCTTCTCACCTTAACGCGTCTCGCAAAGCTCTAACGAGTAAAAACCGAATAGCTTGTTAGGGTGCCGGGATGGACACCCTCTTGCGGCGACGGCCCGTCACCCCGCCGGACAGCTTCCGGTCCGGACTCAGAACCGGATCCGGCCTCGCGGCCGCCTCGTTCCTGCTCGCCATCAGCTTCGGCGCGCTCACCCAGGCCCAGGGCTGGGGCCCGGTCGCGCCCGTCGTCTGTTCGCTCATCGTCTTCTCCGGCTCAGCCCAGTTCGCGATGGTGGCCACGCTCAGCGCGGGCGGCGATGCGCTCGCCGCCGTGCTCGCCGCGGCGCTGGTGAACATCCGTTTCGTCCCCATGGGCATAGCCATCGCCCGGGATCTACGAGGGGGGCGGCTGCGCCGAGCACTTGAGGGGCAGGCGGTGATCGACGGCTCATGGGCCGCGGCCCACCTGGGCGGTGGCCGCTTCGACCGGTCGCTGCTCTTCGGGGCGACCGTGGTCCAGTGGCCGTCCTGGGTCGTGGGCACGGCCATCGGCGTGGCGGTCGCCCCCGATCCCGATCTCCTGCACACGCTCGGCATCGACGCCCTCACCCCGGCGCTCTTCGCCGTCCTGCTCCTCGACGAGCTCAAGCGCGGGCGGGAGGGGTGGCTGTCCGCCGGTATCGGCGCGGCGGTCGCGGGGGCGCTGATCGCCGTGGTCCCGGCCGGGCCCGCCCTGGTCGCGGGCGCGGGGGCCGCGGCCCTGGTCGCGCTCGCGCGCGGCGTCCGGACCGTACGGGCCGACCAGGAGGTGGCCCGGTGAACACGGCACAGCTGTGGGCCGCGATCGCGGCGGTCGCCCTGCTCAGCTTCTCCTTCAAGGCGGTGGGCCCCGCCGTGTTCGGCGGGCGTGAACTACCGGCCCGCGCACGGACGGTGATCGCGCTCATGGCTCCGGCGCTGCTCGCCGGGTTCGTCATGGTCGACCTGGCGGGCCGGGGCTGGTCCGCGCTCGACCTCAGTGTGGTGGGCGGCGTCGCCGTCGGGATCGGCGTACGCCTGTGCAAGGCGCCGTTCCCGGTGGTGATGCTGGCCGCGGCGGTGGCAACGGCCCTGCTGCGCTGGGCGGGCTAGGGCTTGTCCGGTGGGCCGATGGAGCGGTGGGCCGATGGGGCGGTGTGCCGGTCCACCGGACAGCCCCTGGGGCACAGGCCGTCCCTCGACGCCACGGGGAGCGCTCCGCTTGTGTGCGGTTGCCCCATTGTGTGGTGATCGAGCCGTCGGGACCGCTACCGTCGAGCCCCGGGATTCCGGGACCCGTACCCGCCGGGCCGACGCTCCAGGGGGACCCATGACGGCCCAGAGTCCTGTCGTGATCGTCGTGTTGGTCCTGTTGACGGCGCTCGTGGCGTCCGGCACCGGCGCGGCCGCGTGGCTGAAGCTCGGCCGGGACCACCGGCCGCACGTCGTGGCCCGGATGTGGCTTGCCGAGACGCCGTACTACCGCATCACCCACCCCGGGAAGAGCCGCTACCGCCTGGAGCCCACCGAGGCCCTGGCCGCCTATCCGCGCGGCGCGGCGGCGGGGGTCTCCACACAGCCCGAGGTGCGCATCGACGTCACCAACACGCGCGACCGCACGATCAGCGTCAACGAAGTGGAGCTCGCGTTCCGGGAGTTGGAGACCGAGGCGGGCGGGGCGAGGACCGGCGCACCCCCGGTCGTGCGCGGCCCGCGCATCGTGATCACGTTCCGCGAGGGCCACGACACGCACGCCGCGCACGCCGCGCTGGCCGCCGACTTCGGCCTGGTCGTCGACCGGGTCCAGGGGAACGCGGTGCACTGCACGCCGGTGCGGCCCGCGCCGCCCGCCGCCCTGGAGGAGCTGGTCCGCAGCATCGCGGACCACCCGTCCGTGGCCGCGGCGACCCTCGATGTGACGGGCGAGCCCCACTCCGCCTTCGATCGCCTGGAGGTCGTACAGCTGCGCCTGCGGCACGGCACCCGCACCTACCGGCACCCGGTCGGCCACACCGTCGCCGCCCGCGAGTCGCTCACGATCCCGTTGGCCGTGGGCTGCGACGCGCCGTTGACCGGCAGCGCCGTGGTGCGGCTGCTGCTCGACGGGGAACACACCCGTGACGTCGGGGAGCTGGAGGTCCGGCTCGCGCCGCCCGCCCGGGTCGCGGTGCTCCAGGAGGGCGACGACCAAGAGGGCGACGACCAGGCGAGCGACGATCGGGCGGGCGACGACGGGAGTCCGCCCGCGCGCGGCGCTCCAGCCGGGCGGTGACCGGCGTGCCGGGGCCGGAGGAGACCGCCCGCCTCCTCGCCCGGATACGGGCCGAGCTCGCGCGCGACCCGACGGCTCCGCGGCCCGCCCCGGGCCTCCACAGCACGGCGCTCGCCCTGCACCACGTGCGCGACCCGGACAGCGGCGCCCCTCTGGTGCCGACCTACTCGCACCTCGCGGAGCAGATCCAGAGCGCCGACGCCCGCTGGCGCAAGGCCACAAGGGACTGGCCGGACTCTCCGGACCTCCAGCGGGTGAGCGCGTATCTCCCCTTCCCCTGCCCGCTCATGCCGCTGCATCTCTTCCCCTCGCCGTGCGTGGCCGTGATCGACTCCGGTGTGCTCGCGGACCATCCGCTGCTCGCCGGGAGGCTCGCCTGCGACCCGCTCGACGTGACCGGTGAAGGACCGGAGGACATCTGCGGGCACGGCACGGTGCAGGCCGTCCGGCAGGTGCTGTGCGAACCGGGCTGCCGGATCGTGTCGGTGAAGGCGTTCCGCGGACCCGACGGACTCATCGGCGTGGACGACCTGCTCGCCGCCCTGCAAGCGCTGCTCCCCCTCGACGTGGGCTTCGTCTTCATGGCGGGAGGCATCGACCTGAGCGCGTACCCGGAGCACGCCCGGCGGGTCGAGGAGGCCGTCGAGGCGTTCCTGGAGGCGAAGGGGCTGCGCCACAACTTCGTCGCGACGACGGGCAACCGGGGCAGGTCCGCGCGGTGGTGGCCGGCCGAGTGCCCTTCCGTGCTGGCCATCGGCGTCGTCGACGAGCGCACGTACCGCTCCGCGACCGGCGCCCGGGGCGGGCTCACCATCACGCAGCGCGGGCCCCTCGCGAGCTTTCCCGACCTCACTCCCCTGCCGATCCCGGAGTTCCGCCTCCGCTACGCCGAGCGCTTCCTCACCGCCGGTTTCCCCGACCTCGCCGACGCCTACGCCCGCGAGGCCGAGCAGCACCCCGGCACCGCGCCCGCGGCCACGGACCTCCGCATCCGCGTCGCGCTGGCGCGGCACGATCCCGGCCGGGCCGAGGAGTTGGCGCGCGCCGCCCTCGCGTCCGCCCCCGGCGATCGGGACGCGCTGGTGCGCCTCGCGCAGATCCTCCTGCTCGGTTCCGGCCGCGAAGCCGAGGCCGAGCGGTGTCTGGCCGCCGTGCTCGCGGCACGGCCCGCCGACGCCGATGCCCTCGCGCTGCGCGGTGTGGCGCGGGAGCGGGGCGGCCACTCCGGCGAGGTCGACGACTTCGCGGCGGCCGCGCGGCTTGCGCCCGCGCACCTCGTGTCGCTCCAGGCGTGCGCGGTCCGCGCGTTCTACCGCGAGGAGTTCGCCAAGGCCGAGCGGGCGAGCGCGCTGCTTGCGGAGCTGGATCCGAGCTGGGCGTGCGCACTCCACAACCAGGCGGTCAGCGCGTTCTTCGCCGGGCGCCCGCGCCGGGCCCGGCGCCTGGTCCGCGCCTACGTCCGCGCCGCCCGCCTCCTTGACACCAGCGACCGGCGCGTCCTGCCCGATGCCGTGCTCGCGTTGATGCGGGGCGGCGACCGGGCCGCGCAGGAGGCCCAGTTGGTCTTCGTGACCGACAGCCGACGGCAGCACGCACCGGCGCACACGGCACTCCTCCGCACCCTGCGTTCCGGTACCTGCGCCCCCGTACCGGAGAGGGAGGCACTGCGCCTGGCGCTCGGTGTGCGGGACGCCGTGGAGCGCGTCCTGCTGTACGCAGGCCCGGAGGAGGCCGCGCGGCTCGCCGCGGGGATCGTGCCGCTCTCCGCCCGGCTGCGCGCGGGCGGCGGGCGCGCCGCCGCGGAGGCGCACGAGACGACGGCCCTGCTGCGGCTGCGTACGGGTGAACACCGCGGCGCCGCCGAGGAGTTCGCGGCCGCGGCACGCTGCTGGGAGAAGGCGGGGCGCCGGCGCAAGGAGGCCGCGCTCGCCCACGAGGCGTACGCCTGGATCGCGGCCGGTGAACTCGGCCGTGCGGACAGCGCGTTGACCGCGGCGATGGAGTACGCCACGCAGGTGCGCGCTCGCGGCCCCCGCCAGGAGACCGTCACCACGCTCATGACGGCGCAGGTCGGCGTCGGCCGCGCCGTCGCGTGTCTGGCGCGGGGTGACGCGGCGGGCGCGCGGGAGCACACACAGCAGGCGCTCGACCGGGAGGGCGGCGTGAATGACGGTGGCGTACGCGGTGATGACCTCGCCGATTGGCTCGCCAACGTCGACACGCTGCTCGCGCTGGCGGCCGTGCACGCACGGGACGGCACCCAGACGGAGGTGGACGCCGCCCTGGCCCCGCTGTTGCGGATCGCCTGCGAGGACGGCAGCCGGATGCGGGCCCTGCTGCGCAGGGTGGAGGACCTGCCGTTCCTGAACGTGCCCCTGCCCGACGGCTGCGCCCTCCACCGCCACCTCGTCGACATGCTGCAACGGCTCGACGTGGTGGCCGTGCGGTGCACGAACAGGGGCGCGCACGCGGCACGGGAGGGAACGGAGTCGGAACGGGGGCGCACGCCACACCGCACACCACACCCACATACCCCGACCACCGACGGCACCCGGCCGACCCCCGGCACCCCGACCGCCGACGACGCCCTGCCCACCGACGCCACGCCACCGTCCGACGAGGGCATCCTCGTAGCCGTACTCGGCAGCGGCCTCGACCCGCGCGACCCCGCCGTCGCCCCGTACCTCGTCGGCACGGCGGACTTCGCGCACGAGGCCCCGGACGACGACAAGGGGACCGGCACCGACGGCTCGGCGGACTCCACCGCGTACGCCCGAGCGCTGCTCGACTCCGTGCCGGGCGGCGGGCCGCACCCCCGGCTCCTGTCGGTGCGGGTCCTCGGGCCCGGCGGCAACGGCGCGGTGTCCTGGCTGGTCCAGGGCCTGGTCTGGGCGCGGCACCAGGGCGCCCGCGTCGTGCTCGCCCCCGTCGAGACGAACGTCTTCGACCAGCACCTCATCGGCACCGTCCAGCGCCTGGCCGCCCATGGGGTCGTGGTGGTCGTGGACCGGCCCCCGGCCGGGCGGGGCACGGTCTTCCCGGGGCAGGTCGCGGAACACGTCGTCATCACGTGACGTGCACCGGCCGTCATCACACGACGTACACCGGCCGCCCCCACCGCTCGGGAAGTCACCACCGGCCCCTGTGAACGCACGCGCCACGGCCGCCGTAAGCAAGGGTGTACGCGCCGCCCCGCGGAGCGAACAGAACGAGCGGAAGGACAGGGGCATATGTCAAAAGCACCACCACATCGTGTGTTGCCAAATCCCTTACGAGCCTGAGCCCGCTGTGCCAGAGTCGTTACCGGTCGAGAAGTTGTTACTGAAGTCAGTTACGAAAATCAGCACGCGCAAGGCGCACGAACACGCCGGCCGCACCGCATCGCCTACGGAGCCCCCATGCCGTCCCATGTCTTCGCGGACCGCCCCGCCCAGCCGCCCGAGCGCGGCGCGGTCGACGCGCTGATCACACAGACGCGCCGGCTCCGCGGCGAGGTGGACGCCGTGCGCCGTGAGGCCGTGGCCGACCACGGCGACCCCGCGGGCCGCTGGCAGCGCGCACTGTGCGACCTGGCGGTCCACCAACTGAACGACCTGCACGGTCACTTGGCCCAGCTGCGGGACGGCCCGCCGCGCCCCGGCCGCCCCCAGGGCGGCCCGGCGCGGCCGGAGCCGCAGCGCGGCTCCCTGCTCAGCCGCGTGGGCAGCGCCGAGTGGAACCTGCTCACGGACGAGGCGAGCTGGTCCGGCGAGCTCTACCAGATCCTCGGCCGCGACCCGGCGGCGCCGCCGCTGTCCCTGGACGAACTTCCCTCCCTGGTGCACCCCGACGACCAGCCGCTCCTGACGGCGATGGTCACGGACTGCCTGGTCGACGGCAAGCCGATCGACGGCGAGTTCCGCGTCGTCCGCGCCGACGGCGCCACCCGGCAGGTGCACATGATGGGCGAGCCCGTGCTCGCCGCCGACGGCTCCACCGCCTCCATGTGGGCGGTCCTCAGAGACGTCAGCGAGCTGCGCCGCAGCCAGCGAGTGGTGCGCGAGACCCGTGACTCGCTGCAGCGCCAGCGGCACATCGCGCAGACCGAGCACCGGCTCGCGGTCGAGCTGCAGGAAGCCGTGCTGCCGCCGTGGCACGGCTCCCTGCGGTTCCCGCAGGGCGGCCCGGCCGGACTCGACCTGGCCGCCCACTATCTGCCGTCGTCGTCGAGCGCACTGATCGGCGGCGACTGGTACGACGCGCTCGAGCTCACCGACGGCCAGACCCTGCTGACCGTCGGCGACCTCACCGGGCACGGCGTGACGGTCACGTCGGGCATGGCGATGCTGCTCGGCGCCCTGCGCGGCATGGCCGTCGCGGGCACCCGCCCCGCCACCCTCATGGGCTGGCTCAACCACTTACTCGACGCCTCCGCGCAGCCCGCGCTCGGCAGCGCCGTCTGCTGCCTGTACGACCCCTCGCGGCAGACCCTCACCTGGGCGCAGGCGGGCCACCCCGCCCCGCTGCTGTTCCGCGACGGGACGGGGCGCGCCCTGACGCAGCCGGACGGCGTGCTGCTCGGCGCCATGTCCGGCGCGTCCTACGAGCAGGCGGAGATACGGCTGCTCCCCGGTGATCTTTTGCTGCTGCACACGGACGGCCTCGTGCCGCGGCGTTCCCGAGATGCCGCGACCGGCCGCCTGCTCGCCCTCGCACCGCGCTTCGCCGAGGCGAGAACGGCACAGGACTGCGTGCGCCTCACCGTCGAGGAATTCGGTGTGGCCCCGCGGGAGGACGACGCCTGCCTGCTCGTGGCGAGGGTCGACGCGTAGGCCGCACGCCCCGCGGCCCCGCACCGAACGCACCGAACGCTTGGGCCTCGTCGGCCTCGTACGCCGCGTACGCTGCTGCTCCTCCGCCTGCGCTGCCCCCGATGCCCGCTATGCCTGCACCCATGTGCCTCCCCCGGGCCTGCCCGCGGCCCTCGGCAGGGCGTGCTTGATCTCCTCGCGCAGGTCCTCGATCTTCGGATAGCCCGCGTACTGGGCGGTGAGCCGGTACATCTCGCGCAGCCGGTCCCAGGTGCGGTGCGAGGAGTTGGAGCCCATGGACACCAGGGCCAGACGCGCGTACCGGTCGGCCTGTTCCGGGTCGTCGGCGATGAAGCAGGCCGACGCCAGCGAGATGTAGTCGAAGATCGTCGACCGGTCGCGGCCCTTGAGGCGCAGCGCGATGGCCTCCTTGGCGTGCCGCTGGGCCACCATGGCGGCGGTCGGCTCGTGCTCGGCGAGCGTCCGGTAGGCGAGCGCCTGCATGCCGTGCAGGTCCGCCTCGTCGAACATCTGCATCCAGCTGGGCGGCGGCACGTCCCCCTTGTCGGAGACGAAGAGGTCCTCGGCCTGACCGAGGGTGCGCCGCATCGCCTGGCCCTTGCCCATCGACGCCTGCGCCCAGGCCTCGATGGTGCACAGCATGGCCCGGGTGCGCGGCAGCGTCTGGTCGCCGGAGCCCGACTTGGCGAGCTTCATCAGGTCCAGCGCGTCGTCGGGCTTGCCCAGGTGCACCATCTGGCGCGCGGCGCGGGACAGGGCCTCGCCGGCGCGCGGCCGGTCACCGCCCTCGCGGGCCGCGTGCGCGGCGATCACGAAGTACTTCTGGGCGGTGGGTTCGAGGCCGACGTCGTGGGACATCCAGCCGGCGAGGACGGCGAGGTTGGCGGCGACGCCCCACAGGCGCCGCTGGAGATGTTCGGGGTGTCGGTAGGCGAGCATGCCGCCCACTTCGTTCAACTGGCCCACGACGGCCTTGCGCTGGAGCCCGCCGCCGCGGGAGGCGTCCCAGGCGCGGAACACCTCGACCGAGCGCTCCAGCTCCTCGATCTCCTGGGACCCGATCGGGGCGGCCTCGTAGCGGTCGAGTCCGGCGGGGTCGGCGTGCAGGGGATCGTCGAGGCGGGGGGCGTCGGCCTTCAGGGTCGGGTCGGTGTGCAGCCAGTCGTGCATGGCGCTGGTGAGTGCGGAGCCGGCGGCGAGCGCGGCACCCGCGCCCACCAAGCCGCGTCGGTTGAGCATGAGGTCCATTCCCGTGAATTCGGTGAGGACCGCGGCGGTTCGCTCGGGCGCCCACGGCACGCCGTCGGGGTGCTCAACGCTCCCGTCGCCGCGCTGTTTGCCTACGCGCCCGTGCCGGACCAGACCGAGGTCCTCGATGGTCACGACACGGCCGAGACGCTCGGTGAACAGAACCGCCAGGACCCGCGGCACCGGATCGCGCGGGATCTCGCCCGTGTCGATCCATCGCCGTACCCGCGAGGTGTCGGTGGCCAGCTGCGGATGACCCATCGCCGCCGCCTGCCGGTTCACCAGTCTGGCGAGTTCACCCTTGGACCATCCGGTCAGGCCGAAGAGGTCCGACAGGCGGGTGTTGGGTTGTCCGTTCACATCAAGCCCCCAGGTTCTCGGCTGAGTTGACAGTAGCCCTCTGTCAGTTGCTGAGCGACTATTCGCCAGGGTTCGCCAGGGTGCGCCACATGGTGTGCCACGGGGCTGCGGGTGTCAGGTAGGAGTGCGCCACCCCGACCCGGTCGCCGCAAGGCATTCCCCAGGGTGCACCCACAGCGGCCGGGGCGGGAGGGCGCCGCAACTCACAGGCACACGAAGGGATCTGTATCGCCCATGTACGCAGCATCGTCCTCCGTGTCCGCCCCGCACCGGCCGCTGCGCCCCCACCCTCAGCCCCGTGGCACCGCCGCCCGGCCCGCGGAGGCTCCCTTGTCGGGCGGCGGTCCCTATCTGGCCCCGGCCCGGCCCGCCGCCGCACCGCTCGCCGCCGGCCGGACGCGGCGCGCCACGGCCACCGCGAACGGACCGCTCAGCGGGAGACTCGACTTGTCCGGCCCTCAGGGCGCCCAGCTGCGCACCGCGATCGCGTCGGTGCACCGCATCTGCCCGGAGTTCCACCCGGTGCAGGTGCTGCGCCGCAGCGGCCGCACCGTGCTGCTCGTCGGTACGACGGGTCGCAGCACGGCCGTCGCCAAGTGCCTCCTGGACCACTCCCCGCTGTGGGCGGAGCGGATCCGCCACGAAATAGCGGCCTACCGCTCGTTCGTCCGGCACCGTCCGCCGGTCCGCGCGCCGCGCCTGATCGCGGCGGACCCGGACGACTGCACGCTGGTGATCGAGCGGATGCCGGGGCGCGTCGCCGCGCTCCAGCGCCACCCCGCCGAGGCGCCGCCGCGCGCCGACGTGCGGGCGGCGATGAGCGCGGTGTGCCGGCTCAACCAGTGGCGCCCGCCGCAGGAGATGTTCGGCAAGCCGCTGGACTACGGCAAGCGGATCTCGCGCTTCCATGAGCTCGGCCTCCTCACGGACCGGGACATGGGGGATCTGCAGAAGCTGCTGCACGGCATAGCGCACGCGCACCCGTCGGGTCCGCAGCTGACGTGGCAGTTCTGCCACGGCGACGCGCTGCTTTCGAACATCCTGCTGTCACCGGCGGGCCCGGTCCTGGTCGACTGGGAGCACGCGGGCTGGTACTTGCCGGGCTACGACCTGGCGACGCTGTGGTCGGTGCTCGGTGACGCCCCCGTGGCGCGCCGGGACATCAGCCAGCTCGCCCAGGCTCCGGGTCCGGCGGCGCGCGACGCCTTCCTGGTCAACCTGATGCTGGTCCTGACCCGGGAGATCAGGCTGTGCGAGACGGCCGTGCAGCGCACGCTGCACGAAGCGGCGCCGACGGCGCCGGGTGCCGCACACGCCGGTGCCGCGCCGTCCGGCGAGGAACAGCGGCTGCTGCTGCGGCGGCTGCACGACGACTGCCAGATGGCCCGCCGGGCCGTGCGCGCGGCGGTCGGCACTCGCTGACGGGGGCGGAACCCCGCGGTGCGCCGGACAGGGACGCATCGCGGGGTTCCGTGCGTCAGCACGTCAGCACGTCATTACGTCAGCACGTCAACGGGTCATCGTGGTGAGGGCGTCGTGGAGGGCGGCGGCGTGGGGCGGTCCTTCGGGCCAGCGGGCGCCGATGTGGCCGTCGGGGCGGACGAGCAGGGCTCCGTGCGGGCCGGTCTTCCAGAAGTCGGGCAGCTCGCGGGGCAGGGCCTCGACGCGAAGCGGGAAGGGTGCGCTGGATTGCTGCCAGGCGGCGGGGTCCGGGGTGAGCAGCGTGAACCACTCGCCGACGGTGTCGAGGGTGGAGCGGTGGGGCGCGAGCCAGAGGTGCGGCATGCGCCGGCCCGGCTCTGCCGTGGGGACATAGTCCGTTCCGCCGGCAGAGGGCCCGGACGTATCGGACGCGGCGCCGTCGCCACCCAGCACGGCGCCCGAGCGGTAGGTGACGCCGAGCACGAGGCCGAGTTGCGCGAAGTACTGCTCCGACCAGGGAAGTTCAATCCGGCCTGAGGCGACTTCACCGGAGTGGAGCTGGTCGCGGCGGCGGCTCTGCACCTGGATCATGAGCTTGGTGTTGGCCACCGCCTGGCGGAGCGTCTCGTGGGCGACGGGTTGCCGTTCCGTCCCGTAGGTGTCCACAAGCCCCGGCGCGGCCCACCCCTGCAGCACGCCCGCCAGCTTCCAGCACAGGTTGTGCACGTCGGCGACGCCCGCGTTCATGCCCAGGCCGCCGGTGATGGGGAGCGCGTGCGCGGCATCACCGGCCAGCAGGGTCCGGCCGTGGCGGAAGCGCTCGGCGACCCACGCGTTCATCACCCAGTGCTGCACCCGCAGCACGTCGACCCGCGCCACGTCGGCCCGCACCCCGGTGCCGGGACCGAGCGCGCCCGAGACGAGGGCGCCCCAGTCGGTGTGCGCGGGGTCCGCGGGGGTGGGGCCGAACCAGGCCCAGCCACCTTCCGGGTACAGCGGCGCGAACGATCCGTGCGCGGTGGCGTACACCCCGGCGGGTTGGCGGGCGCACCAGTGGTCGAGGTCGGCGTCGAACACGACCGTGGTGAAGTTCCCCATCGCTCCGGGTCCCGTGGTGCCGATGCCCAGGAGCGGCCGGACGGTGGAGCTCGCGCCGTCGGCGGCGAGTACGTAGCGGGCCCGGACCCGCGTCTCCTCACCGTGCCGGTGGTCGACGAGCACGGCCACGACGCCCTCGGTGTCCTCGGCGTTCTCCGTCAGGTCGACGAGCTCGACGCCGAAGCGCACGGGTGCGTCCGCCGCCGCGAGGAGGGTGGGTTCCAGGCGGTCCTGCGAGGTGACCACGCCGATCGCGGGGCTCTCGGGCACGGGCGCGTGGACGCCGACCATCGCCGCCGAGGCGAAGTCGCGGTCGTACAGGGTGTCGCGGAAGCGGATGCGGCCGTACTCCGGTGGGAACGCGGCGGCCGCGATCGTGCCGGCGAGCCCGAGCCCGCGGTAGATCTCCATCGTGCGCACGTTGACCAGGCGCGACCGGGGAAAGGGCGAGAGGGCGCTGCGTTTCTCGACGAGGAGTGTCCGCACGCCCCAGCGTGTGAGGAGTGCCCGCGCGGTGAGCCCGACCGGCCCACCGCCGACGATCAGCACCGCCACCTCGGCGTTCGCCACGCTCATGTCGATTCCTCCTGCCCACCGGGACGAGCAAGGCCCGACCGTATGCCCTCCGTGGTGGGTTGCCCGGCGTGGCGCGCTGGGCCGCGGCCCCTCCGCACGGCGGCGGAGGGGCCGGGCACCGCTGCGGAATCAGCCGTTCGAGAACGCTACGGCGTCCACGTCGAAGGAGTTGTTCTGCGGCGACTTGAAGACCAGGTACAGCTTGTGCGTGCCGGTCAGCGCCTCCACACCGACGGCCGGGGTGTTCCGGTACGTGTCCCAGTCCCCCGTGTTGAGCACGGGCGTCGTGGCGAGGAGCTTGCCGTCGGGGGCGTCGGCGCGCAGTTCGATCGTGCCGGTGCCGTACGGCGACGACATGCGGTAGGCGACCTCGGTGACGCCCTCGACGCTCATCGGGGTGAAGGCGATCCAGTCGCCGTTGCTGATGTCCCCGATGCGCTTGCCGTTCTCGGCGCCCGCCTGGGCGACGATCCGGGTGCCCGCCTGGTCGTCGTGGTACTCGGCCTGCTTGTGCTTCGGCTGGAGCACCGAGCGGCCGTGGCCGGTCAGGGGGCTCGTCCCCGCGGCGCCCTTGTCGGTGTACCTGGCGTTCAGGACGTACGTGAGGTCGGCGCCCTCCGGATGGCCGCCCAGGTCGCCGGTGTCGATGGTGCCCTCGCAGCCGGGGATGTCCGTGGTCGGGTGCTCGTGGTCGTCGTGGCCGAGCGCCGGGTTCACGAAGACCTTGGCGCAGTCGACCGGGCCGTCCTCGGGGTCGGTGACCTTCACCTTGTACGGGACCTTGTCGCCGAAGGCGATGAGCCTGCCGTCGACGGGCGTCTCGACGCTCACCTTCGGTGCCGTGTTGCCCGCGGTCACCGGGATGTTGGCGTAGCCGGACCTGCCGGTGGAGTCGGTGACCTTCAGCTGGGCGTTGAAGTCGCCCTTGGCGGTGTAGGTGTGGGCCGGGTTCGGGTCCGTCGAGTCGAAGGTGCCGTCGCCGTCGAAGTCCCAGGCGTAGGTGAGCGGGTCGCCGTCGGGGTCCTTGCTGCCCTCGCTGGAGAAGTCGACCTTCAGCGGCACGGGCCCGTCGGTGGCGGACGCCTTCGCCTTGGCGACCGGACGCCGCTGCCCCTGGGCGTAGTCGACGCGGTAGAGCCCGGAGTCGTTGTTGCCGCCGTCGAACTCGCTGCCCCACTCCAGGACGTACAGCGAGCCGTCCGGGCCGAAGGTCATGTCCATCGGCTTGGTGAACTTCACGGACTTCAGGAAGTCGTTGATCTTCAGGAGCCTGCCCGAGCTGTCGAAGCGCATCTCCTTCACGGAGTTGCGGGCCCACTCGTAGAAGAACTGCGCTCCGTCGAAGTACTGCGGGAACTTGGTCGTGGACGGGTTCTTCGCGTCGTAGCGGTAGACCGGTCCGCTCATCGGCGCCGAGCCGCCGGTGCCCATCTCCGGGAACTCCTTCGACGCGCCGTAGCCGTACCAGACCTCGGGCAGCGTCAGCGGCGGCAGGTCCTTCAGGCCGGTGTTGTTCGGCGAGGGGTTGACCGGCTTCGCGCAGTCGAACTTGGCGCCGACCTGCTGGGTGTCGGGGTTGTAGGGCGCGTACGCCTGGTTGTTGCCGTGACAGAAGGGCCAGCCGAAGTTGCCCGCCTTCTTGATGACGTCGTACTCGACGAGCCCTTCGGGGCCGCGGTCGGTCGTCGGGCCGCCGCGGTCGGGGCCGTAGTCGGAGACGTGCACGTCGCCGGTCTTCTGGTCGACGGTGAAGCGGAAGGGGTTGCGGAAGCCCATGGCGTAGATCTCGGGCCGGGTCTTCTTCGTGCCGGGCTTGAAGAGGTTGCCCTTCGGGATGGTGTAGCCGCCCTTCGCGGTGGGCTTGATGCGCAGGATCTTGCCGCGCAGGTCGTTGGTGTTGCCGGCTGTGCGGGCGGCGTCCAGCATCTGCTTGCCGGGGCGCCAGTCGAGCGGCGCGTAGCCCTGCCAGTCGGGGTCGAGGTTCGGGGGTACGTCGTCGCCGACGCCGAGGTACAGGGTGCGGCCGGGGCCGAACTCGACGGCGCCGCCGGTGTGTCCGGGCTCGGGGAAGGTGCGGTCGCGGTAGGCGGGGACGTCGAGGATCTTCTTCTCGCCGGCGAGGTCGAGGGTGTTGTCCTTCCTGACGGTGAAGCGCGCGAGGCGGTTCACGTCGTCGGTGGCCTTCGCCGGGGCGTAGTAGAGGTAGATCCAGCGGTTCCTGGCGAAGTCCGGGTCGAGCTCCATGCCGACGAGTCCGTCCTCGCCGCCGGTGTAGGTGTCGACCTTGCCCGCGGAGGTGGTGGTGTGCGTGGCCGGGTCGAAGATCTTCACCTCGCCGTTGCGCTGGGCGTAGAAGACCTTGCCGTCGCGCGCGACGTCGAGCTCCATCGGGTCGGCGGTGTTGTCGTCGAGGGTGACCTTCTCGTAGCCGGACCAGACGGTGCCGCCGCAGTCGCCGGGTTTGTTGCCCGCCGCCCACTGGATGCCGCCGAGGACATGGGCGCGGAAGGCGGGTTCGCTGTAGGAGGCCTTGTCGTGGCCCATGGCGGTGGCCCACACCTTGCCGCCCTCGGCGTTGCGGCACCAGGAGATGGGGTGGTCGGCGCCCATCGCGGAGCCGCCGGGGTTGTACGTCGTCTCGTCGGTGGAGACCAGGACGTGCACGTCGCCGCGCGGGTTCTTGTCGAAGTTGTACCACTCCTCGGGGCGCTCCCAGCGCTGCGGCAGGCCCTTGGTGGAGGGGTGCACCTGGTCGGCGACCTTGGCGGTGCCCTTGAGGACGCCGGGTGAGTGGGCGGGCATGTGGGCGCCGCCGTTGATGGTGTCGTCCCACCAGGGGAACGTGTCCTCGATGCCCATGTCGAGGGTGTTGTGGAGGGCGACGATGCCCTTGCCGCTGCGCACGTACTTCTGCACGGCCGCGCGCTGGGCGTCGGTCTCCCAGACCATGCCGGAGTTCTGGAGCATCACGACCACGTCGAAGTCCTTGAGCTTCGCGTCGTCGAACACGGCCGAGTCGGCGGTCTGGACGACCTCGAAGCCGTTCGCCGCGGCCTGCTCCTCGACCATCGTGATGCCGGCCGGGATGGAGTCGTGGACGTATCCGACGGCCTTGGTGAACAGCAGCGCGCGGAAGGCGGGGGCCTTGTCGGCGGCGGTGGCGGTGGCCGCGGTGGCGGGCAGGAAGCCGATGGCGAGGATCAGCGCCGCCAGGGCACCGACGGCCGTACGCCACCGGCCTCTCCCTCGATACATGTCGCGGACATGACAAATCATGACCGGTCCTCTCTGAGCGTCTGCGGACGGAACGTACGGGTGCCGGAAACTCAGCGGTCGGCGACGGCTCGCCGCAGGAAGGCGAGGCCGTCCGTGGCGAGCGCGTCCTGGCTGGAGGCGAGCGGCCGCCAGACGGAAGCGGCGACGGCGATGGCGGCGTTGTGCGCGGTGAACGATTCGACGCACAGGGCGCCGCGGTAGCCGCCGGCGCGCAGCGCGCCGAGGAAGCCGGGCCAGTCCAGGTGGTCCGCGCCGGGGGCGCCGCGGTCGTTGGCGCACACCTGGACGTGCGCGATCCGGCCCGCGGCGGCCTCGACGGCGGCGGGCAGGGAGCGTTCCTCGATGTTCTGGTGGTAGGTGTCGAGCGCGATGCCGATGCCGTCCTCGGGGAGCCCGCGCAGGGCGTCACGGGTCTGCGCGACGGTGTTCAGCAGGCTGGTCTCGTACCGGTTGAGGGGCTCGACCGCCAGGCGGACCGCGGCGTGCGCGGCGTGGTCGACGACCGGCGCGATGTGCGCGCGCCACTCCTCGTACGCGGCGGACCGCTCCTCGGGCGTCATGCGCCAGGTGCGGCCGACGGCGGCGTAGAGGGGCCCGGCGACCACCGGTGCGCCCACGGCGCGGGCGGCGTCCACGCAGTGGCGCAGATAGTCCTGGGTGGCGCGCACGGCCGCCGGTTCGGTGCGGACGAGGTCGCGCCCGGGCGGCATGACGGCGATGACGGCGGCGGGTGCAAGGCCGGTGCTTTCGAGGAGCCGCGCGGTGGCCACGGGCGTCCAGTCACCGGGCTGCTCCAGCGGCAGCTCCACGGCGTCGTAGCCCCAGGCGGCCAGGCGCGGCAGCACCTCGGCCAGGGCCCCGGCCGTGACCGGCGAGTGCCAGATCCACGGGTTCGCGCCCAGCGGCCACACGGCGCCCGTCACTTCCTGCCTCCCCACTTCTCGGGGAAACCGGGCAGCTTCTGGCAGCCGCACATGGCGTAGTGCAGGGGCGGCATGCCGTCCTGGAGGTAGTCGTCGAGGTTGTCCTGGGTGACTGTGGGCTGCGGGAGCTTCCACTCCTTGGGCACCTGGCGGCCCTTGAGGACGCGCAGGGCGGCGATGACGGGCGTGCGCCACTGGAACGTCGGATAGGTGGGCGCGATCGCGGTGAGCTTCTTGTCCTTCCACGCCTGGAGGAAGTCCTGCTGGTCCTCGCCGGTGAGGGGCGGCACGTCCTCGCCCGCGTCCTCGAAGGCCTCGACGACGGCCACGGCGGTGGCGCCGGAGTCCATCCACACGCCGTCGACGGAGCCGTGCCGGGCGAGGGCGTCGGACACGATCGACTTGGTCTTCGCCGGGTCGCCGTCGGTGAACTTCACGTCCACGACGTCGAGTTCGCTTCTGTCGAAGGCGCGTTTCGCCGCCGACCAGCGGGTCTCAAGGACGTCGACGCCGGGCGAGATGCGCAGGGCGAGGATCTTGCCTTGGGGTTTCACCTTCTCGACGAGGAAGTCGGCGGCGACCGCGCCGTAGCCGTAGCCGCCGATCGGGTTGATGAAGGTGACGGCGCAGTCCGTCTCGACGCCGCGGTCGAAGACGATCACGGGCAGCTTGCCGCAGGCCGCCTTCACGGCGGGGGTGAGGGTCGCGGTGGTGTTGGGCGAGACGATGAGGGCGTCGCAGTCCTTGTCGCCCGCGAGCTCCTGGATGTCGGAGATCTGCTTGTCGTCCTTGCCCTGGGCGTCGAGGACCGTGAGCGCGTCGACCTCGTCGTGGAGTGCGGCCTCGGCCTTCATGGTCTTCAGGCCGACCTGCCGCCACGGGTTGAACACGCCCGCGTTGGAGAAGCACAGGTGCACGCCGCCCTGCCCCTTCTTCGCGTACCGGGCGGTGCTGGTCATCTCCGGGTCGAGCATCTGCTCCCAGGGTTTGCCCGCCGGTCCCTTGGGGGTCGTCTTCGCGAGGGTCAACTGGCGGTCGTACTCGGCCCGTTCGAAGAACGCCGAGGGCTTGTCGCCGCCGGTGTCCCCGCTGCGGTCCGCCGCTGCGGGCGCGTCGGGCGGGGTGTCGCTGGAGCACGAGGTGAGCAGGGCGCCCGTCAGCAGGACGGCGGCCGACGCGAGGGTGCGTCTGCGGATCATGAGGGTGTCCCTCCCGGGGAGTGGGTACGGCGGCGACGGCGCAGGCGGGAGAAGTCGGCGGCCCCGATGCCGACGGCGGCGATGACGATGACGCCCTGGACGGTGGACTCGAGCGCGCCGGACACGCCTTGGAGGTTGAGCAGCGTGAACAGCGCCTGCAGCGAGAAGGCGCCCGCCATCGCGGCGACGACGCTGCCGCGCCCGCCGCCGAGGGCGACGCCGCCCAGGACGACGGCGGTGATCGCCTCGAATTCGTAGCCGCGGCCCGCCTGCGCGGACACGCCGGAGAAGCCGCCGACGAGGACGGCGGCGAGCGCGGCGGCCACTCCGGAGAGCACGAACGCGAGGACCCGTGCCCGGTGCACCCGCACGCCCGCCAGGTGCGCCGCGCGCTCGCTGTCCCCGGTCGCGAGCAGCGTACGGCCGAAGTCGGAGCGCATCAGGAGCACCGCGGCGACGCCCGCGGCCAGGCAGGCGAGCACCGCCCACGGCAGCCAGCCCATGGCCGTGCCCCGGCCCAACTGGCGGAAGTCCTGCGGGAGCTGGCCGTGCGGCGAGCCGCCGGTCCAGTAGAAGACGGCGCCTTCGAGGATCAGCATCATGCCGAGCGTGGTGATGAACGACGGGACGCGGAGCCGGGTCGTGATCAGGCCGTTGACGAGTCCGGCGACGGCTCCCGCCAGGAGGAGCCCGGCGGTCATCAGGAGCCAGGGGGCGTCCGGGTACGTGCCGTACACCTCGGCGGCCGCGACGACCCCGGCGGTGACGATCGCGCCCACGGACAGGTCGAACTCGCCGCACACGATGACCAGGTACTGGCCCGCGGCGAGGATCACCAGGGGCGCCGCGCGCTTCACGAAGGCGAGGAAGCGGTCGGGTTCGTAGAAGCCCGGGTCGGTGGCGGCGAGCGCGAGGAGCAGCACGGCGAGGAGGACGTAGACGGGGGTGCCGCTGCCGAGGAGGCGCGCGCCGCGCCGGGAGGGCGCCCGCGTCGAGGGCGCGGGCCGGGTGTCGGCGCTCATGCGGTCCTCCTAGTGCCGCGCCGGGCGTACAGGGCGACGGCGGCGATGATGACGACGCCGCGTACGACGTTCTTGAAGAACGGGTCGACGCCCAGCTGGTTGAAGACCGAGTCCAGGACGGCGAGGACGAGGACGCCGCCGAGCGTGCCGGTGACTCCCCCGCGCCCGCCCGCGAGGACGGTGCCGCCGAGCACGACGGCGGCGATGGACTCCAGGTCGTAGCGGGCCTCGGTGCCCGCCCACGGCGCGCCCGCGCCGAGGCGCGAGGCGAGGAAGAGGGCGGCGGCGCCCACGCACAGCGAGCACAGGACGTGGGCGGCGATCACCGTGCGGCGGGTGCGGACGCCGGAGAGGCGGGCCGCGTGTTCGTCGCCGCCGGTGGCGTACAGGTGGTGGCCGAAGCGGGTGCGCTGCGTGAGCACCCAGAGCGCGGCGGCCACGGCGAGGAGGAGGAAGAGGGAGACCGGGACCGGGCCGACGCGGTCGTAGCCGAGGCGCTGGAAGGAGGCGGGGACGCGGCCCGCGGGCCCGGTGTAGTGGTCCTCGATCCAGCCGCGCAGGATGAACGCGGTGCCGAGGGTCGCGATGAACGCGTTGACCTTGAGTCCGGTGACGATGAGGCCGTTGGCGAGCCCTACGGCGGCGGACAGGGCGAGCACGGCGAGGACGGCCGTGACGACGCCGCTGTCCCGCATCGTCGTGGCGGCGACCAGCGTGCCGAGGCTGATGAGGTACGCCACCGACAGGTCGAGGGAGCCGGTGAGGACGACGGCGGTCTGGCCGACGGCGACCAGGCCGAGCGCGACGCAGTTCTGCAGGATGCCGACGACGTTGGTGAGCGTGAGGAAGTCGCCGCCGCGTGCGGCCACGACGGTCCAGCCGAGCGCGGTGACGGCGGCGGCCGCGAGCCAGACCCCGACGGCCGGGTCGGTGAGGCGGGGGGTGCGGCGCGGGGCGCGGGACTTCACGGCGGGCGGCGGCGCGACGGCGGTGCCGGTCATGCGGCTCCTTCCTCTGCTGCGTGGGGAGTCCCCGTCGGGGGCGGGGCCTGCGTGTCCCGTGCCGTCGCGAGCCGCATGACCTCCTCCTCCGTCGGCCCGGCCGGGAGCTCTCCGGCGATGCGGCCCTGGGCCATGACGAGGACGCGGTCGCTCATGCCGATGAGTTCGGGCAGCTCCGAGGAGACGATGAGGACGGCGAGGCCCTCCCGGGCGAGGTCGCGCACCAGGGTGTGGAGGGCGGCCTTCGCGCCGACGTCCACGCCGCGCGTCGGCTCGTCGAAGAGCAGCACGCGGGGGCGGGCCGCGAGCCATTTGGCGATGACGACCTTCTGCTGGTTGCCGCCGGACAGATAGCGGGCCTCCTGGTCCTCGCCGCGCGCCTGGAGGCGGACCTTCTCCAGGAGCGCCGTCACCTCGGCCGCGGTGAGGGGAGGGTGGCGGGCGGGGACGGCCCGGGTGACGAGGAGCGCGTTGTCGCGCACGGACTGGCGCAGGGCGAGGCCCTCGGCCTTGCGGTCCTCGGTGACCAGGGCGATGCCCGCGCGGATGGCCTGGCGCGGGGACGCCGGTCGCAGCGCGGCGCCGTCCACCGTCATCGTGCCCTCGGTGAACGGGGCCGCGCCGAACAGGGCCCGGGCGAGCGACGTACGGCCCGAGCCCTGCAGGCCCGCGATGCCGGTGACCTCGCCCGCGCGCAGCGTCAGGTCGATGCCGGCCAGGCGGGCGTTGCCGCCGCCGCGCACGGTCAGGCGGACGTCGCCGATGTCCTCCGGGCGGGCGCGCGGCGGGTAGTAGGCGCTCAGCTCCCGGCCGACCATGGCGCGTACGACCTGATCGGGGTCCGTCCGCGCGGTCGCCGCCGTCGTCACGTGGCGGCCGTCCTTCAGGACCGTGACGCGCCCGGACAGCTCGAAGACCTCGCGCAGGCGGTGCGAGATGTACAGGATGCCGAGGCCCCGGTCGGCGAGGCGGCGTACGAGTGCGTGCAGCAGGCCCGCCTCGTGGTCGGCGAGGGGTGCGGTCGGCTCGTCCATGACGAGCACGCGGACGTCGGAGGCGAGTGCCTTGACGATCTCGACGGTCTGCTGGCGGGCGACGGACAGATCGCGGACGCGGGTGCGCGGGGCGATGCCCGACACGCCCACCTCGTCGAGGAGTCGGGCGGTGCGGGCCTCCATCGCGCGGCGGTCGACGAGGCCGTAGCGGGTCGGCTCGCGGCCGAGGAAGACGTTCTCGGCGACGGTGCGGTGTTCGAGGAGTGCGAACTCCTGGTGGATGATGCCGATTCCGGCGGCCTGGGCCTGCGCGGGGTGGCGGAAGGAGCGCGGGATGCCGTCGAGCGTGATGGTGCCCTCGTCCGGGACGTGCTCGCCCGCGAGGACCTTCATCAGGGTCGACTTGCCCGCGCCGTTCTCACCGACGAGCGCGTGCACCTCGCCCGCCTCCAGGTCGAGGGAGACGCCGTGCAGCACCCGCACCCCGAGAAAGCTCTTGGAGACGCCGCGCATCGTCAGCATCGCCCGGTTCGCCTGCCTTGCCTGCATCGCCTGCACCCTCGGCTCCTTCGGCAGCGGTCTGCAGAGCAATGTGATGAGCGGACTTTGACCTGTCAAGGGTCCAAGCAGCTTTGTACACAAGGAAATTGACGGTGACTTAGGTCGATCGTCGAACACCATCGGCCTTGTGAGCAGCAGAACTCGTCCCTAGGGTGACTGCCATGTCTGGAGCGCCGGATCACCCCCCGTCCCCCGCGGTCTCCACACCGGGCGAGGTCCTCGCCCTCCTGCGTACGGGGGCCGCGGACACGCGCGCCGACATCGCCCGGCTGACGGGGCTCGCGCGCTCCACGGTCTCGCAGCGCGTGGACGCGCTCATCGCGCACGGCTTCGTCGCGGAGGAGGCGGACGGCGGCTCCACGGGCGGGCGGCCGCCGCGCAGGCTGCGGCTGCGCACGCGGGAACACGCCGTCGCGGGCGTCGACCTGGGCGCCTCGCACTGCCGGGTGGCGCTCATGGACATCGGCGGCGAGACCCTCGCCCTGTGCGAGGACCCCCTGTCGATCGCGGACGGACCGCAGTCGGTGCTCGGCCACGTCGAGCGCACGCTGCACGAGCTCCTGAAGGAGACCGGCCGCGCGCCCGCGACCTTGCGCTCCATCGGCGTGGGGGTGCCCGGACCCGTCGAGTTCTCCACCGGCCGCCCGGTCGACCCGCCGATCATGCCGGGCTGGCACCAGTACCCCATCCCGGAGTTCTTCGCCGACCGCTTCGGCGTGCGCGCGCTCGTCGACAACGACGTGAACGTGATGGCGCTCGCCGAGCAGCGCCGGGCGTTTCCGGACACCCGCTATCTGCTCTACATCAAGGTCGGCACGGGCATCGGCTGCGGGATCGTCGCGGACGGCAGGCTGCACCGCGGCGCGCAGGGCAGCGCGGGCGACATCGGCCACATCCGCGTCGGTGACCTGGAGGATCCCTGCCGGTGCGGCAACTCCGGCTGCCTGGAGGCGGTCGCGGGCGGCGCGGCGCTGGCGCGCAGGCTCTCGGCGCTCGGCCTGGCGGCGGAGACCGGCCGTGATGTCGTACGCCTGGTGAAATCCGGTCACCGCGACGCCGTCCGCATGGTCCGCGAGGCGGGCCGCTCGGTCGGCGAGGTCCTCGCGGGCCTGGTGAACTTCTTCAACCCCGACACGGTGGTCGTCGGCGGCGCGCTCGCCGCGGTCCACGACCAGCTCCTCGCGGGCGTACGGGAGGCGGTCTACCGCCGCTCCCATCCGCTCGCCACCCACGTCCTGCGCATCGAGCCGAGCCGCACCGGCGAGAACGCGGCGGCGATCGGCGCGGGCACCCTCGCGGTGGAGCACGCGCTTTCGCCGCGGCAGGTGGACCGGGTGGTGGCGGGGAGCGGGTTCTGAGCGGTGCTCCCCTGCCGCGCGTCGGCGCTCCCCTGCCGCGCGTCGGCGCTCCACTGCCGTACGTCGGCGGGCGACTGCCGCGCGTCGGTGTCGCGGATGGCCGACTCCTGCCCCTGGACGACTGTCTGGTCGGCCTCTCCAGCATGTGCGCGGACCGGCTCTAGGGTGGTCCGCCGAGCAGACGACTCCGCGAGCACGACAAGGCGCCGGAGAAGGCGCCCCGGAGCGTCGCCGGACACGGGGGAAAGCATGGAACACGGGGGAACGCTGTCGCGCGGCGCGGCCGAACGCGCCGCCGGACGGAGCGTGCTGGAGGGAGCGTTCCTGCTCCTGGAGGAGCTCGCCCGGCTCGGCGAGGCGGGTCCGACGGATCTCGCGCTCCATACCGGGCTGCCCAAGAGCACGGTGCACCGGCTGCTCGGCCAGCTCACGGACCTGGGCGCGGTGGAACCCTGCGGCGGCCGCTACCGCATGGGCCCGACCGTCGCGCGCCTCGGACGGTCCTGGACCGCGCACCAGGGGTGGGAGCGCACCGCCGCCCTGCCGTTACGGGACCTGGTCTCAGCGACCGGCGCCACCGTCTGCGTGGTCGCCCCCTCCGCCGGCCGGATGACGGTGGTGACCGGCATCCCCGCGGAGGCACGCGAGCACTTCCCCCATCTGCCCGGGCAGATCCTGCCGCCCGACAGCGCCGCCGACGTGGTCTTCGCCGCGTCCGGACGGCCCGGGCCGCCGCCTCCGGGGCTGTCCGGGTCCCAGTGGACCCGTCGGCTGCGCGGGGTGCGCGAGCACGGCGCCGACGTCCATCAGTACGAGTGGGACGGCGAGCGGACCTGCCTCGCGGTGCCGGTGCACGCGGCGTCGGGCCGGGTCATCGCCGCCGTCGGTGTGGCCGTCACGGACCACCGCCGTCTGGCGGCCACCACCGAAGCGGCGCGGCGGACGGCACGCATGCTCAGCACGGCCGCACAGCGGCTGCGGCGGCCTCGATAGGCCGCACCCCGGCCGCTGATCTCCGTCAGCGCCTCGCGGTGGCCTCGAAGAGCTCCTCGCACAGCGACCAGACGGCCGAGCGGGTGCCGGGGTCCGCGGCGAACGCGGGCCACGGCACCCGCTCGCCCTTGGCGTTGAAGTAGGCGCCGGTGACCCCCTCCAGGTCGGGGCTCGACGCGAGGCGCAGGCTGGAACGGGCCGGTTTGGCCAGGTCGGCCAGGAGCAGCGGGCCGAGCAGCCGCACGAGGGGTGCGGCGGGGCGGTAGGCGTACGGGAACGCCTTCGTGGGCGTGGCCTTGTTGCCCGGCGTGCAGGCGTGGCCCGGGTAGGCGACGTTGACCGTCACCGCGCTGTCGGCCGCCGCGCGCTCCGCGTACGCGTGACTCATCGCCATCAGCGCGGCCTTGGTGTGGTTGTACTGGCCGAACGTCCAGCCGACGAAGGCCTTCTCGGCCTGGAGGTTCGCGGGGTCGACGGGGCCGCGCGGGATGCCGCCGGTGATGTTCACGACGCGCGCCGCGGGGGCCGCGGTGAGCTGGGGCGTCAGGAGCCGGGTCAGGGTGAAGGGCGCGAGCACGTTCGCCGCGAAGGCGGTCTCCACGCCGTCGGCGGTGAGGCGGCGCTCCGGCGGGTTCACGCCGAAGTTGTTGATGAGCACGTCGAGTCGGTCGTGCCCGGCGGTGACCGCGGCCACGAGGGCGTCGAGGCCCGCGCGCACCGTCAGATCCGCGGGCACCGCCTCCGCGCGCCCGCCGCCCGGCTCGCGGGAGAGCTCCCGCGCCGCGTCGTCGGCTCGCCGCGCGTCCCGTCCGACGAGGATCACGTGCGCGCCGAGGCGGACCAGACCGCGGGCCGTCTCCTTGCCGATGCCTCCGGTGCTGCCCGTGACCAGTGCGGAGCTTCTTCCGCTACTTCCCGTCCAAGGAGGACGTGGTCTTCGGCGGCGTCGAGTCGATGGCCGACGACGTCGCGGCCGCCGTCCGCGCCGCCCCCGCCGACCGGCCCGCCTGGGACTGCCTCCACGAGGTGCTGCGCCAGTGGCAGCGGGACCTCCACGACTCGCGGCGGCGCCTCGCCGAGCTGACGCTCATCGAGTCCACGCCGTCGCTGCGGGCGCGCCTGCACCACAAGCGCGAGTCGATGCGCGCCCAGGTGGCCGAGGCCCTCGCCGCCCGCCCCGGCTCCGGGCTCGACGCGTTCACCGCCGACGTCCTCACCGCGGCCGCGGCCGCCGCCCTGGACGCGGCGGCCCGCGCCTGGCTGCGGTCGGAGGGGACGGCGGATCAGGACGAGCTGGTGGACCGGGCTTTCGCCGTCCTGCGGCCGCCGGGCATAAGGTGAGCGCCCCCGCTGTTGTGCCCTCCGAATCTCTACATGATCAACAACGGAGGGGGACGGCATGACGGAGAGCGGCACCCAGGTGCAGGGGACCGTGGCCGAGGGCTACGAGGGTGTGCGCGAGGAGTTCGCCGCCGTGCTGGCCGAGGAGCGGATCGCACCCGAGGCCCAGCTCGCGGTCCGCGTCGACGGCCGCACGGTGGTCGACCTGTGGGCCGGACCGGGCACCGCGGCGGACACCATGACCTGCCTGTACTCGATCACCAAGGGCGCCGCTCACCTCGTGGTCGCCCTTCTGGTGCAGGACGGCGTGCTCGACCTGGACCGGGAGGTGGCCTCCTACTGGCCGGAGTTCGGCGCGCACGGCAAGGACCGGCTCACGCTGCGCGAGCTGCTCGCGCACCGCTCCGGTGTCGTCGGCGTCGACGGCGGCTTCACCCAGGACGAGCTGGCGGACGACCGGCTCTCGGCCGCGCGGCTCGCCGGGCAGCGGCCGTTCTGGGAGCCCGGCACGGCCTTCGGCTACCACGCCTTCGTGATCGGCGCCCTGACGGGAGAGGTCGTGCGCCGCGTCACCGGCCGCTCCCTCCAGGAGCTGTACGAGGAGCGCGTCCGCGCCCCGTACGGGCTCGACTTCCACTTGGGCCTGCCCGCGGAGCTCCGCGGCCGCGCCGCCGACGTCCTGCCGTTCCTGCCCACCGAGGAGGAGGCCGCCCGGCTCCTGGCGAACGCGCCCGCCCCGGGCAGCGTCCCGGACGTCGCCTTCAACCAGAACGCGACCCCGCCCACCGACCTGGTGGCGTTCGCCAACCACCCCACCACACAGGCCCTCGGCCCCGCGTCCTCCGGCGGCGTCGGCACCGCGCGCGGCGTGGCCGGGATG
Source organism: Streptomyces sp. NPDC059003 (assembly GCF_042740445.1). NCBI lineage: Bacteria > Bacillati > Actinomycetota > Actinomycetes > Kitasatosporales > Streptomycetaceae > Streptomyces > Streptomyces sp. NPDC059003. The sequence goes on from NZ_JBHYJH010000001.1 coordinate 78,721, forward strand.
TACGCCGCGGCGATCAGCGAGGTCGACGGCCGGGCGCCGCTCCTGGAGCCGGGCACCGTCACCGAGTTCGCCCGGGTCAGCTACCGCGGCACCGACCAGGTCACCGGCAACGACGACGTGTTCGGCCTGGGCTTCGAGGAGCTCAGCGGCCTGTTCTCCTTCCTCGGCGAGGAGGCCTTCGGCCACAGCGGCGCGACCGGCTCCCTCGCCTTCGCGGACCCGGCGAGCGGCGTGGCGTACGCCTATACGCGCCGCCGCTTCGGGTTCCCCTCGGGCTACGGCGCGGGCCCCGAGAACCACCGGATCGGCGCGGCCGTGCTGCGGGCGGCGACCGGGCGCTGAGGACCGGCCCGCCCCGGCCCCGCGCCGAGGGGTTGCCTTCAACCGGCCTTGTGCCGCGGCTCCTGCCGGTGCCTACTCTTGTCCCGACCGAAAGGGCGGGAATGATGGACGTACCGAACGTTGTCGGGGACTGGCAGGAGTACCAGTCCGAGGAGCTCGCCGGACTGCGCGTCCGCGTGCACCACCTCAGGAAGGCCACCCCGAAGCGAGGGCGCGACGACGACGCCAAGGGCCTGACGTACGTCGCCTTCGACGTCACGTTCGAGAACCGCGGCGCGGAGTACTTCTCCGTCGACCTGCACGACCACCCCCGCCACTTCGACGTGCGCGTGGGCCGGGACGGGCACGGCGCGTTCGTCGACGAGTACGGCTCGGCCGGCATCCGGGACTTCAACCTCTATCCGCAGCGCCGCGTCACCGCCGTCCTGTACGCGGCCGCTCCGGCGGCGAAGCTCAAGCAGCTGGACATCCAGATCAGCCCCCGCATCGACGACGAACCGGTCTTCGGCTACGTGTGGGTGGGTGCCCTCGGCCTCCACGAGGGCTCCACCCGCACCTCGACGCGCGCGTCGACCGCGAAGACGGGGGTGGCCAGCGAGGTGGAGCGGTTCCTCCAGAACAACCAGAGCAACCAGACCAACCAGAAGAACACGGACAGCGCCCCGGGCGACTGAGCCCGGCCGCCCGCATTGGTCCACTCCACTGACGCACCGCAGGCGATCACACCGCCCGTGGCGAAAACCCGCCCGACCGGCGCTGACATGGGAAATCCCTTCTCCTGGGCATGATTGACGGATCGTCGGCGAGCCGGTACCACTGACGCACGCCCGGCACGGCGAGCCCCAGTGCGTTCCCGGCACGCTTCATCGGCCCAGAAGTCCCAGGAGGCTGCTTTGCGAGGATCCGCTCCCTCCCCCGTTCCGCCCGTGCGCAGCCGCACCGTGAGGGCGGCGGGCGCCCTCGCGTCGGCCGCGCTCCTCGTGCCGCTGATCGGCGCCGCTCCGGCGCCGGCCACGGACAGATCCGGGGGCCCCACGACGCTCCAGCACGCGTTCGCGTCGGCCGCCGCCGAGTACGACGTGCCGCAGAGCGTGCTGCTCGGCGTGTCCTACCTCCAGTCCCGCTGGGACGCGCACGGCGGCGCCCCGAGCGTGACCGGCGGCTACGGCCCGATGCACCTCACCGACGCCCGCACCGCGCTGGCCCGCGCCCCGCACCACAGCGAGGGCGACGAGGATCCGCGCGGCGACAGCTCACGCCGCACCCTGCGCCCGCGCGAGGTGCCCAAGGGCACCCAACTCCCCGACCGGCTCAAGACGTTGAAGCGCGCGGAGAAGCTCAGCGGCATCCCGGCGGCCGAGCTGCGCCGGGACTCCGCGGCGAACGTCCGCGGCGGCGCCGCCCTGCTCGCCGCCGCGCAGCGGCACAGCGGCAAGCCGCTCAGCGACGACCCGGCCGACTGGTACGGCGCGATCGCGGCGTTCTCCGGGGCCGACGACCGGGCGACGGCGGCGACGTACGCCAACGAGGTGTTCGCCGTCATCCGCGACGGCGAGCGGCGCACGACCGACGCGGGCCAGCGCGTCACGCTCGCGCCGCGCCCGGGCCTCAGGCCCGATCCGGCGCAGCTCAGGAGGATGGGCCTGCGCAAGGCGTCCGACGCGCCGACGGACTGCCCCCGGTCCCTGGCGTGCGAGTGGATCCCGGCCCCGTACGAGGAGTTCGGCGACAACGACTACGGCAACCACGACAAGGCCGACCGGCCCAAGTCCCAGGGCATCAAGTACATCGTCGTGCACGACACCGAGGGCAGGTGGGAGGGCGTGCTCAAGCTCGTCCAGGACCCGACGTACGTGTCGTGGCACTACACGCTGCGCTCCTCCGACGGCCATGTCGCCCAGCACGTCCGCACCAAGGACGTGGCCTGGCACGCCGGGAACTGGTTCGTCAACGCCAAGTCGGTCGGCCTGGAGCACGAGGGCTTCCTGACGGCGCCCGACACCTGGTACACGGAGGCGATGTACCGCTCGTCGGCGCGCCTGGTGAAGTACCTCGCCAAGCGGTACGACATCCCGCTGGACCGGCAGCACATCCTGGGCCACGACACGGTGCCGGGCACGACGGCCGCCACCATCCGCGGCATGCACACCGACCCCGGACCGTACTGGGACTGGCAGCACTACTTCGCGCTGCTCGGCAAGCCCTTCCACCGCACGGCGGGCCCGGGCGGCGGCCTGGTGACGGTGGCGCCCGAGTTCAGCAGGAACCAGCCGGAGTTCACCGGCTGCGCCAGGCCCGGCGAGAAGTGCGTGCCGCACGGGTCCAGCGCGGTGCGCGTGTACACCGAGCCCCGTGAGGACGCCCCGCTCATCAAGGACATCGGCCTGCGCCCGGGCGGCGAGCCGTCCACGATCGACGTCAACGACATGGGCTCGCGGCTCTCCACCGGCCAGCAGTACGCGGTCGCCGACCGCCAGGGCGACTGGACGGCGGTGTGGTACCTCGGCCAGAAGGCGTGGTTCAAGAACCCGAAGAAGCAGCCGACGGCCGTCGACGCGCGCGGCTGGGTGGTGACGCCCAAGGACGGCGTGAGCGAGGTGCCGGTGTACGGCAGGGCGTACCCGGAGAAGGAGGCCTACCCGCCGGAGGTGCCGGTGCAGACGATCTCCCCGCTGCCGTACAAGCTGCTCGCGGGCCAGCGGTACGCGGTCGGCGACAAGCTGCCGGGCGAGTACTTCTACGCGCCGACGTTCGACCTGAAGCCGCACCGCGTGGTGCGCGGCAAGGAGCAGTACTACGAGATCCAGTTCGGTCACCGGGTGGCGTTCGTGCGCGCCGCCGACGTGCAGGTGGTGCCGTCCCGCTCGTAGCCGTGACCGCACCCGGGGCCGTCCCGCTCCAGGCGCGCCCAGGACCCGCCGGACCCGGACCTGCGTGGGGGCAGGCCCGGGTCCGGCGTTCGTGTGCGGCGCCCCGCGGTGGGCTCACTCGAAGACGTAACCCCGCCCCGCCACCGCCCTGAAGGTCCGCTCCCCCGCCGCCAGGAGCCCGCACCGCACCGTGAGTTCCCGCGTGCGCGCGGCATGGACGACGACGCGCGTCGCGCGGCCCGACGCCCAGGTGATGTCGACGGTGGCGCCGCCGCGGGCGCGCAGGCCGCGCACAGAGCCGTCGGGCCAGCTCGCCGGGAGCGCCGGAAGGACGTCGATGACGTCGTGCTGGCTCTGCAGCAGCATCTCCACGACTCCGGACGTCGCGCCGAAGTTGCCGTCGATCTGGAACGGCGGGTGGGTGTCCCAGAGGTTGGGCAGGGTGGACGACTTGAGCTGATCGCCGAGCATCTTGTGGGCGTGGTCGCCGTCGCGCAGCCGCGCCCAGAAGTTGATCTTCCAGGCCTTGGACCAGCCGGTGCCGCCGTCGCCGCGCGCCGTGAGGGAGACCTTCGCGGCGTCGGCCCACCGGGTGCCGGGTTCGATCTGGCGCCCGGGGTGCAGGGCGTAGAGGTGGGAGACGTGCCGGTGGTCGTCGCCGCGGTCGTCGAGGTCCGCCTTCCACTCCTGGAGCTGGCCCCAGGAGCCGACGCGCAGGCCCGGGTCGAGCCGGTCCAGGGTCCGCTCCAGGAGCGCGCGGAAGTCCGCGGGCTCCCCCAGCACGCGTGCCGCCTCCAGGGTGTTGGTGAGCAGGTCGTGGACGATCTGCTGGGACATGGCGGCGCCCGCGGTGAAGTCGCCGTGCTCGGGCGAGTAGCTGGGCGTCACGACGAGGGTGCCGTCGCGCGGGTCGGTGCGCAGCTGGTCGAGCCAGAACGCGGCGGCCTCCTTCAGCGCCGGGTAGGCGGTGTGCCGCAGATAGTCCGTGGAGCCGCCGAAGCGGTAGTGCTCGTAGAGCTGCGCGGTGAGCCAGGCGGCGGCCTCGGGGAACCAGAACGCGGTGGACCAGTCGTGCACACCGGTGAAGCCGTAGGGGTTGGTCTCGTTGTGCACGACCCAGCCGGGCGCGCCGAACATCTCGCGTGCGGTGCGCCGGCCGGGGGCGCGCAGGGCCTCGACGAACCGGTCGTACGGGGCCGTGGTCTCGGCGAGGTTCGCGGCTTCGGCGGGCCAGTAGTTCATCTGGAGGTTGATGTTGACGTGGTAGTCGGCGGACCAGGGCGGCGCGGTGCTCTGGTTCCAGACGCCCTGGAGGTTGGCGGGCAGGGAGCCGGTGCGTGAGGAGGCGATGAGCAGATAGCGGCCGTACTGGAAGAAGAGCGCCTCAAGTGCCCGGTCGGCGGCGGGATTTCCGGTGCCGTACTGCTTCAGGAGCTCGTCGGTGGGGAGGTCGGCCGGTGCCTGGTGGCGGAGGTCGAGGGCGACGCGGTCGAACAGGGCGCGGTGGTCGCGGACATGGCGTGCGCGCAGCTCCTCGTGGCCCCGGGCGAGTGCCGCGTCGACGGTGCGGGTGACGGCCTCGTGCGGGTCGTCGCCGCGGTAGTGCGGGAAGGTGTCGGCGTAGTCGGTGGCCGCCGCGAGGACGAACCAGACGTGGTCGGCGCCGGTGACCGTGAGGGTGCCGTCGGCGCCGGAGGTGAGCGTGCCGCCCCGGTGGACCAGGCGGAGCTGCGCCTCGAACTTCAGGCCGTTGTCGGCGAGTTCACCGCGTACGGTGATGCGGTCACCCTGGGACGTCGCGGTGAAGTCGGCGCGGGGTGAGGTGTAGTGCAGGGTGCAGGTGACGGCGGCGGGCCGGTCGGCGGTGAGCCGTCCGACGAGCACGCCGTCGGGGTGCGAGGCGAAGAACTCCCGGGAGTGGCGCGTGCCTTGGTGTGTGTACGCGACGGTCGCGACGGCCTCGCGCAGGTCGAGGGCGCGGTGGTACGTGGCGTCGGCGGCGGCCGGTGCGCCGGGGACGTCGACGCGCAGGTCGCCGAAGGTCTGGTGGGCGCCGTAGCCGCGCCGGGCCTGGCCGAGGTCCGCGGCGACGGCGTCGGGGGTGAGCCTGCCGTGGGCGTCGAGGTCCCGGCGGACGGCTTCGAGCGCGCCGGGGCGGGGCTCGCGCCAGTTGCCGAAGTCGTAGCCGTCCCGTGCGCCGGGGCCGCCGGTCCACAGGGTCTTCTCGTTGAACTGGAGACGCTCGGAGGTGAGGGTGCCGAAGACCATGGCGCCGAGCGCGCCGCCGCCGATGGGCAGCGCCTCGCGCTCCCAGTCGGCGGCGGGACTCCGGTACCAGAGCCTCAGGTCATCGGATGTATCGGCCGCCTCAGCTGCGGCGACCGCATCCGTCAGGGCCGGGACACCCAGCGCCAACGCGCCGGTAGCACCGAGAGCCGACCGCATGGTGGTTCTGCGCGTGATCCCATGTCTCATGGGCCGCCACGGTAAAAGTCCGATGACTGGCCTGACAAGGCACATGACAAACCCACTCCTTGGACGGAGTGGGCAGACGGTTGGATTCCAGTGCGGCAGGTGCGGCCACGCGACGGACGGCGGCGCGGCCGAGAGACGGGCGGCTCGGCTCAGCCCTGCTGGAACAGCTCGGCGGGCAGCGGCTTGAGCAGCGCGTACAGGTCGTCGGTGATGGGCCGGTCCCAGGCCGCGATCGTCACGAGGACGTTGTCGCTGCGGTCGAACTGCACGCAGGAGATGCGGCTTTCGGACAGGCGCAGGCGGCGCACGATCAGGAGGTTGTCCCCCTGCATGACGGGCACGTCCTCGCTGGAGACGACGGTGATCTCCTCGTCGTTCTCCAGGGCGATCAGGAGCTGGGCCACCTCGAAGGGCACCTCGCCGTCGGCGAGCTCCCGGGCGGGCGCGCCCTCCGGCAGATTGCCGATGATCATCGCGGGGCCGCGACCGCCGAACAGGTCGTAGCGCAGGAAGACACCCTGGCAGCTGCCGTCGGGAGCGGGCAGCAGACCGGCGCCGAGGTTGCCGGGCCAGTCGCCCGGGTCCATGGCCAGGACGTCGAAGTCCGGGCCCGCGGGTGTGGCGGAGCTGCGGCGGCGGAGGAAGGACATGCCGCCATGGTACGTGGCCCGCGCGGCGTTCCCGGCGCGGGGGCGGCGGCGGAGAACCTCGTGGTCACGGTGGCGTGGGGGCCCGTGGTCACCGTGGCGTGCGGGCCCGTGGACGGGTCCCTGCCGGGGGCCGCGCCCTCCCGGGACCAGGGCTCAGGCCGGGCCGCGGGCGCGCTCGTGGTGGCGGGCCACCCGGGCCCGGTTGCCGCAGGCCGGCTTGCACCACTCCTGCCGGGGGTGGTCCTTGAGGAAGTACCGCACGCAGCGCGGCCCGTGGCAGGCGCGCAGACGCGGCCGGTCGGGGCCCGTGAGGAAGGCGAGCGCGGCCCGGGCGAGGGCGGCGTCGAGCAGGTCCGCGCGCGGGGCGTCGCGCGCGGGCTCGTCGCGCACGGTGGGCTCGCCGTCGCGCCGCCAGGTCAGGACCGGCACCGTGGGCACCCGGGCCGCGGCCTCGTTGAGCCGGGTCACGGCCTCGGCGTGCGGCAGGAGCGTCCGGGCGTCGGCGGGGCTCGGCTCCCCCGGACGTACGGCGTGCGCGAACAGCGCGCGGACGGCGGCGCGCACCGACCGCACCCGTTCGAGCGCGTCCGCGTCGGCGCGGTAGCGGCGCGCGGCGAGGGCGCCGGGCAGCGCCGCCGCGTGGTCGCGCACCCAGGCGGTGAGGCCGTCCGGTGTGTCGAGGTCGTCGGCGACGCCGCCCTGACCGTCGTGGCGGACGGTGAGGACGAGGTCGAGCGTGAGCGGTGTCGCGCCGACCGGGGGTGACGACCGTGACGACTCGGACCGTGCGGACGGCGTGGGCCGTGCGGACGGCTCGGACGGCTCGGACGGTGCGGGCATGGGCTAATGATAGGTTCCGCGCCGACCATTAACGCCGGGGTCCGCCCGGCTGACGTCCGGGGAGGGATGACGGTGACCGACGCGACCGTGCTGAACTACTGGAAGGCCGGGCTCGGCGACGTACCCGAAGAGGTGTGGCACCACCCCCGCCTCGACGTCCTGCTGCTGCCCGACAACGCGCTCACCCACCTGCCCGCGCGCATCGGGACGCTCACCGCGCTGCGCACCCTGGACCTCGGCCACAACCAGCTCGCGTCCGTGCCCGCGGAGCTCGGCGACCTCACCGCCCTGAGCGACTTCCTGTATCTGCACGACAACCGGCTCACCGCGCTCCCGGAAACCCTGGGCCGGCTCACGCGCCTCGCGTATCTGAACGTCGGCGAAAACCGCCTCACCGCCCTGCCCGACACGCTCGGCCGCATGGCGTCCCTCGTCGAATTGCGCGCCCAGCACAACCGGCTCACCGCGCTCCCCACAGGGCTCGGCGGACTGCGCGCACTGCGGGAATTGTGGCTGCGCGGCAATGCACTCACCGCTCTTCCCGATGCGGTACGGCACTTGGGTGCCCTGCGTGAACTCGAGCTGCGCGAGAACGCTTTCGAGGTGTTCCCGGACGCGGTACGCGGACTTCCGCTCCTGCGCCGCGTCGATCTGCGGGCGAATCGGCTCCGCGAGATCCCGGCCTGGGTCGCCGAGTTGCCGTCCCTGGAGAAACTGGATCTGCGCTGGAATGCGGTCCGTGACGACGCGGACACGCTGATGGCGCTCCGCGCCCGCGGCTGCGTGGTCCTGAACTGAGTCCACCTCGCACTGAACCGGGCGGCGCTCGGCTCCGTAGTACTCAGTGAGGTGCGCGGCTCCGGACGCGCCGGCATGACCGGAGCCGCGATTCCGCCTGCCGTCACAGCGGTCGCAATTACTCTTGACTCAATCGCCTTCCGCGTTAACTGTCCAAAGGTACAGCGCCTTTTCGAGGCGCGGGAATCTCCGTACTTCCGTACCATGCGCACGCGACCGACCTGCGTCTATGCGGGATTCCGAGCGACATCCCAACTGCTTCTGCCCACCGCTGAAATGACCCTGCATCAGGGAAATGCGGATGCCGCCATTCCCGGGTTGACACCCAAGCCGACAGCACCTCAAGCTGTCCATGGACCGGTGCAGCGGGATCACTGAACCGTCTCCTCTCTTCAGTTATCTCCCTGGTGCTACCAGGTTTGCCGCATGGGCAATTCATCCGGTCTCGGCATTTCCCGGTGGTGGCCTTTCACGCTCTTTCACGCTCTTTTACGGTGCGGAAAGGCCGTCTGAAGAAAGGAACAGGTTCTGCGTGTTCCTGTGCGTGCTCCGCGGTGCCGGACGCAGGCGCCATTCCTCTCCGGACAGCGGGAAGCCCACCGCTGTCGGCTCCAGGGCCCGCTGGTCGGGCCTCGGGTCCCATCCGGCGTCCGGCCCGCGGTTCACCTGTCCCACTCCGTCCCACAGCCACCGAGAGGAGGGAAACCCATGACGAAGATGCCGATCCGCAAGGCCGGTCCCATCCGCCTGACGACCGCCTGCTACTACATGTGCGCCGAGCAGTAGGACGCACCCGGAGCCGGGCCCCTGTCCGGGCCCGGCTCCGGACCCTTGTCGCCCCTACAGAGAGGCACGCCGCATGAGCGTGACCGCACGGGACGGCTCCACCGTCCGCCTGCACACCCTGACGATGGTGGCCGAGGACGACGGCGTCATGATCGGCCGCCCCGAGACCGGCTCGTACGCGGTGTTCCCCGAGGAGGGCGCCGAGGCCCTGCGGCTGCTCGGCTCCGGCGCGACCGTCGCCGACGTGGCCGCGTGGTACGAGCGGACCTGCGGCGAGCAACTCGACATGGAGGACTTCCTCGACGCCCTCGACGACCTGGGCTTCCTGCGCACGCAGGACGACGTCCCCGAGGAAGCGGCGCCCGTGACCGTCCGGTGGCAGCGCCTCGGGCGGTGGACGTTCTCCCGGCCGGCCTGGCTGTGCTACGGCCTGCTGTTCGCCGCCGCCGTCGGCTTCATGGCGGGCGACCCGGCGCTGCGGCCCTCGTACCACCGGCTCCTGTTCACCAGCCACATCTCGCTCATCCCGATCACGCTGTTCGTGGCGGCGGTCCCCTGCATCCTGATCCACGAGGCCTTCCACGCCCTCGCGGGCCGCAGGCTGGGGCTCCCCTCCACCCTCGGGATCGGCCGACGCCTGTACTACCTCGTCGCCGAGACCCGCATGGACACGCTGCTCAGCGTCGAACGGCGGCGCCGCTATCTGCCGTTCCTCGCGGGCATGCTCGCCGACACCGTCCTCGTCTCCGTCCTGACGCTGGCGTCCGTGGCGCTCACCCGGCTCGGCACCCCGGCCTGGATTCCGGCGCTCTGCCTGGCCATCGCGTTCACCTGCGTGCTGCGGATCGTCTGGCAGTTCATGTTCTACCTGGAGACCGATCTCTACTACGTCCTCACCAACGCGCTCAGCTGCACCGACCTGCAGAACGCCACGCGCTTCCACCTGCGCGCCCTGGTCCGGCGGCTGCTGCGCCGCGCCCCGCCGACGGCCGACACCGACTGGTCCGCGCACGACTTGGCGATGGCCCGCCGGTACGCGCCGATCCTCGTGTCCGGGTACGGCTTCTCCCTCGCGAGCCTCGCCTGGGCCGCCGTCCCCACCGCCGTCTACTTCTGGTCCACGGCCATCGACCGGTTCACCACGGCCGGCACGCCGCTCGCCGACCGCCTCGACGCCGTCTTCTTCGTCGCCTTCACCTCGTTCGAGATCAGCCTGCTGGTCTACGTCACCGTGCGGGACCGCCGCGCCAAGTCCCGTACCGCCGCACCCGCCTCACGCCAAGGAGCACCCGCATGACCACGACACCGCCCCACCACCGGTGGGTCCTCACCACGGACGGCCCGGCCGCGCCCCACGACCTGCCCGAACGCCCGCGCCCCCACCTGGAGGTCAGCTGTCACCGCAGGCTGCGCGGGCCGTTCACCGGCGGCGGCCTGCTGCTGCGCCGGCTCGTGCCCGAACTCCTCGTCAAGCACCCGGACGCGGTGGCGGCCCGCGCCACCGAGATCACCGCGATCGCCCCGGACCTCACGCCGCTGGTGCCCCGCACCCCGCAGACGCTCACCAACCTCGCGGGCCCCAAGGAGCGCACCCGCTTCTACCCCGCGCCGCGCGCCGTGCGCATCGCCCACGGCATCGCCGAACTCGCCCTGGACTGGGCGCGGCTCACCCACCCCGGCGGGGCCGTCATCGCCTTCCAGGACGTGGACGACGCCGACCCCACCGACCGCGAGCTCGTCGCCATCATGCTGCGCCGCTGCGACCCCGCCGTCCTCACCGTCGTCACGCAGAGCACCGGAGCCGCCGACGACGCCCTCAGCGCCGCCCTGACCACGTACACCACCCGGGCCGTCAACCCCCCGCCGCGGCCACCGCACCGGCCCGAGGGCACCGACCTCGCGCAGCTGTACATCGACTCCGACGGCACCAGCGGGGACCCGGCGCTCCTGCACGCCTACCAGCGCCTCCCCGCCCGCGAGCGGGCCCTGCGCCACACGGCACGCGCGCGCCACCTCGCCGCCCTGGACGACCCGACCCTGCGGTACGGGGCCGTCCCCTACCACCTGGAGCACGGCACGGACCCGGCGGGCGCGGGCGTCGACGCGCTCACCGAGGCCGTCAACGGCTGCTTCTCCGCGGGCTTCTACGAGGCGGTCGCCGACCTCGCCGAGCGCGGGCGCCGTCTCTGCGCCGACAGCGGCTGGTCCAAGGCGTACCGCGACTTCACCCACAAGACCGCCGCGTGCCTGTGCTACTTGGGCCGGGGCCATGACGCCTTCGCATATCTGGAGGAGATGCGCCGCAGTTCGACCGAGCCCGACGTGCACATGGGCACCGCCTATCTGGCCGCGATGCTGTACACCCGCTTCCTGCCCAGGGACGACCACGACGAGGACCTGGCCCTGGCCTGGGTCAACACCGCCATCTCGATCGCCGACAGCCACCCGGACCCGCAGCGGCGCGTCCTCGCGCGGGCGTTCATGCGCAATGCCCGCGCCCTCGTCGAGCTGCACCGCGGCCATGTCGACCGCTCCCTCGCGCTCGTCGAGGAGGCCATCGCGATCACGGACGCCGACTTCGGCCCCGACGAGCAGCTCCTGCACCGCTCCGTGCTCCTGTACAACCGCGCGCAGGTCCACGGCGCCCGCAAGGACCACACCGCCTCGCTGCGCGACTACGACGACGTGATCGGCCAGGACCCGGACTACGGCGACTACTACTTCGAACGCGCGGCACAGCACCGGGCCCTCGGCCGGCACGAGGAGGCCCTGAAGGACTACGCCGCGTCGATCCGCCTCACCCCGCCGTTCTTCGAGGCCCACTTCAACCGGGCGGACCTGCTGCGCGACCTGGGCGACGACGACGGCGCCCTGAAGGACCTCGACTACGCGCTCGACGTGGAACCCGGCCACCTGGACTCCCTGCTGCAGCGCGCGGATCTGCTCCTGAAGCGCGGCGACCGGGCCGGGGCCCGGCGCGACATCGAGCACGGCCTGGCCATCGACCCGCACAGCCCCCACTTCCTGGCCGCCCAGGGCGAGCTCCTCGAGGCGACCGGGGACACCGACGCGGCGTACGAGAGCTACTCCGCGGCCCTGAAGGTGGAGCCCGAGTTCGTGACGGCCTGGGTCAACCGTGCCGTCCTCGCGTACGCGACGGGCCACCCCGGCCAGGCCGTCGACGACCTCGACCGGGCCATCGTCCTCCAGGACGAGGCGGCCCTGCGCGCCAACCGGGCCGTGGCCCTGCAGGACCTCGGCGACCACCGGCGCGCTCTCGACGACCTCGACGTGGCGGTGCCCGCCCTCGCCGCCGACGACCCGGACCTGCTCTATCTGCGCGGTGTCAGCCGGCACGCCCTGTCCGACACGGACGGCGCGATGGCCGACTGGCGGGCGCACCTGGCGGCCTTCGGCCCGGACGGGACGTCGCCGCGCGCCAAGGAGATCGCGCTGCGGGCCGGGGACTTGAGCGTGGTGCAGACGCGGGAGGGAGTGGTGTGACGGAGACCGTGCGGCCCCTGGCCGACACGAACGGGGCACTCGCGCCGGACCGGCCGGTCCTCGGCGCCGACCCCGACCTGGTGCGGCGGGCCCTGCGCCACCACGCCAAGGGCGTCGCCGTCGTCACGGCGGGCATCGGGCACAGGCCGGTCGGCTTCTGCGCCACGTCGGTCGTGTCGCTCTCGCTCGATCCGCCGCTGATGTCGTTCACGGTCGGGCTGCGCTCGTCGTCCTGGCCCGTCGTGCGGTGCGCGCCGCACGTCATGGTGCAGCTGCTCGCCGCGGGGCAGGAGCAGGTGGCCCGCACCTTCGGCGGTTCCGGCCGGGCCAGGTTCGGTCCGGCCACGCGCTGGCACCGCGGCGCCCACGGCCTGCCGGTGCTCGACGGCGTCCTGGCGTGGCTGGTGCTCGCGCCGGTCCACCATCTCTCGGTGAGCGACCACGCCCTGGTCATCGGCAGGGTGACCAGGGCGTGGCATGCGCGGGGCGGGCAGCCGCTCGTGCATCACAACGGCGGCTACGCGCGCCTGTCAGCGGACCTCGCGGTGCCTGGCGACGAGTGAGGCGCTGATCTCGCCCGCGCGCACGGCCGTGTTGGACAGGAGGGTCGAGGTCAGGCCGTGGGTGTGCTCGGTGCCGCCCTGGAGGTAGATGGCCGCGGTGACGTTCGGGTGCGTCGCCACCTGGTGGTCGCGGCCGACGACCAGCTCGTCCTCGTCGTCGCGCAGGCACACCTTGTCCAGCTCGCCCAGGCGCTGGCCGATGCCGCGCGGCTGGTAGCCGGTGGCGTAGACGAGCAGGTCGGCGGCCAGCGTGTCGCGCTCGCCGGTCGGCAGGAACTCCACGCCGATCTCCAGGCCGTCCGCGTGCGCGTCGATGTCGCGGATGCGGGAGATGTTGAGCATGCGCAGGCGCTGCCGGCCCTGGACCTTCTCCTGGTACATGGTGCGCGAGAGGGACTCGATGAGGTCCATGTCCACGACCGAGTAGTTGGTGCCGCGGTGGTAGTCGAACAGCGACTGCTTCACGTCCCGCGGCGCGTTGAAGAAGATGTCCACGGCCTCCGGGTCGAAGATCCGGTTGGCGAACGGGCTGTCGTCGGCGGGCGTGTAGCCGTACTTCGCGAAGACGGAGCAGATCTCGGCGTCCGGGAAGTGCCGGTGGAGGTAGTCGACCGTCTCGGCGGCGCTCTGTCCGGCGCCGAGGACCACGGCGCGGCGCACCGGGGTGCCGGACTCGTGCAGGCCGGCCACGCGCGGGATCAACTCGCTGTTGTGGAAGACCCGGTCGGAGCGGACCATGTCCGGCGGCAGGTGCGGGGCGAGGCCGGTGGCCACGCAGATGCTGCGCGTGCGCCGTACGACGGTCCGCTCGGGGTCGGCGGGGTCACGGCTCACGACGTCGAAGCAGGTGACGTCCCCGCCCTCCGTCACCGGCCGCACGGCGACGACCTCGGCGGAGTACTCCACGAGGTCGCTGACGCGGGCGGCGGCCCATTCGAGGTAGTCGTGGAACTCGATGCGCAGCGGGAACAGCGTCTTCTGGTTGAGGAAGTCCACCAGGCGGTCCCGCTCCCGCAGATAGCACAGGAAGCTGAAGCTGCTGGTCGGGTCGCGCATCGTGACGAGGTCCTTGAGGAAGGACACCTGCATCGTCGCGTCGTCGATCAGCATGCCCCGGTGCCAGCCGAACCGCGGCTGCTTCTCCAGGAATCCGGCTCGTATGCGGTCCTCTTCGGCGGAGCGTGCGTTGTGCTCCTCCACCGCGATCGCGAGAGCCAGATTCGACGGCCCGAATCCGATCCCCAGGACGTCATAGGTCACGTCCGAACCGTCGTGCGCGGCACTCGTGGCCGGCCTGCTGTGCAGTGCGTTCACCCGCTACATCGCCTCCCTAAGCAGGCACATGTTAGATAAGGTTAGGCTTACCTTGCAATGTCTGGGGCGAATTCACCTGAGGCGGCGTCACGGACACCGTCAGCCCGCGGAGTCGACGGACACCTCATCAGGCACCATTCCGGACACCTCCCGAGACACACCTCCGGGCATCCCTGCGGACACATCCCTGGGCGCCTCTCCGGACACATCCCCGGCATCGGGGGTCGGCGCGGCGGCGGCCATGTCCCCCTCCTCTATCCGCACCAGGCGGTACCGCCGCTCGAACCGCGGCTTCCCGCGGCGGTCCGTCTTCTTGGCCCTCGCCCGCCGTGCCGCGGCGAGGAGCGCCGCGACCTCGGGGCTCTTCCTGCGAAGCCGCAGGAACGACTGCTCGGACCAGCCGCCGCGCATCGCGGCGGCCGACTGGACGGCACCCTCGCGCACGGCCTTGAGGACGACGCGCAGCGCGGCCGAGCCCGGCCCCGCAGGAGCCGCCGCGGCGCGGGCCCGCTCCTGGTCCCGCGCGGCAAGCCCCACCGCCGCGGCCATGGCGGCCGCGAACTCGGGGTCCTGCGCCTGCCAGTTGCGCAGCATCCGCTCCGACACCCCCGCCGCCACCGCGCAGCCGTCCGCGCCGAGCCCGAGCGCCGCGGCACGGAGCGCGTCGGCCCTGCGGACGGCGGTCTCCTCACGCAGCGTCGGACTGCGCCGCAGGGCGTGGAGTAAGGACCACTCAAGGTCTTCTTGCGCGTCGAGGCCCGCGACCACATCATCGGCCCAGGCCTCGAGGCAGGGCGCAAAAGCCCTGCGCCGTCGCTCCTCTTGCCCCTCGTCCACCCACCCCACCATCCTGCAAAGTTAGGCTAGCCTCACCTAAGAATACCTTGTGCGAGGTGAAGATCCCAGAACAGATATTCGGGACCAACACCCCACCTCCCGAAGGGATGTGTCCGTGCTCAGCGCCAGGATCACCAACGCCCGCGTCGTCACGATGGACCCGGCCCGCCCCACCGCCCGCGAACTCGGCATCTGGCAGGGCCGCGTCGTGGGCCTCGACGACGACGTGGCGGGACTCGGGGCGCGACGCGTCATCGACCTCGGCGGCGCGACGGTCCTGCCGGGGTTCATCGACAGCCATGTGCACCTGATCTGGGCGGGCCTCAAGGCGCAGGCGCCCAGTGTCGCGCCCAGCAGACGCGTCGACGACATCCTCAAGGCCGTGGCCGACGCCGTGGCGGCCAGACCGGCCGGGAGCTGGGTGACCCTCGGCGGGTACGACCAGCGGGCGCTCGACCGGCCACTGACCGCCAAGGAACTGGACGCGGTGAGCGCGGGCCGCAAGGTGTACCTCGGTCATGTGTCGGGGCACGCGTGCCTGGTGAACACGGCGGTCCTCGACCTGCTGCCGCCCCACATCAACGCGGTGTCCGACGGCTTTCTCGCGGAGGACGACATGGGCGCGGTCCTGCGCCTGCGCCCGCCGCACACCCTCACCGAACTCGCCGACGCCATCGCGCACTCCGCGCGCGTGTGCCGCTCCGAAGGCATCACGGCGTGCGCCGAAGCGGGCATCGGCAGCGAGCTGTTCGCGCACAGCCCCATCGAGGGCGCGGCGTTCCAGCTCGCCCACGAGTCGGGCAGGCTACCGGTGCGGGTGCAGCTGATGGTGGCGGCCGACGCGCTGCGCCCGGTCGACGCCGCCGACGAGGACACCACGGAGCGCGCCTTCGGCGTCGGTCTGCGCACGGGCTTCGGCGAAGGACGCCTCTCGATCGGCGCCCTGAAGGTCTTCACGGACGGCGGCATGATGGCGCGCACGGCCGCGCTCACCGAGCCGTACGTGGGCAGCGATGCGGCCGGGCAGCTCCAGACCGACCGCCAGTCCCTCAAGGAGACCATCGTCGAGGGCCACCGCGCGGGCTGGCAGCTCGCCGTCCACGCCATCGGCGACCGCGCCGTCGACGTCGCCCTCGACGCCCTGGAGACGGCGCAGCGCGTCCACCCGCGCCCCGACGCCCGCCACCGCGTCGAACACGCGGGCCTGGTCCGCCCCGACCAGCTGCCCCGCTTCGCCGCCCTGAACGCCACCGCCGTCGTCCAGCCCAGCTTCCTGCGCCACTTCGGCGACGACTACGCCGCGATCATGGGCCCCGAGCGCGCCCCCTGGATGTACCGGGGCCGCGGCTTCCTCGACCACGGCGTCCGCCTCGCGGGCAGCTCCGACCGTCCCGTGGCCGACGGCGCACCCCTGCGCGCCATCCAGTTCATGGTCGAACGCGCCTCCGCGTCCGGCGCCCTCATCGGCCCGAAGGAGGCCGTCACCGTCGAGGAGGCCCTGCGCGCGTACACCGCGGACGCCGCGTACGCCTGCCACTGGGAGGACAGCGCGGGCACCCTCACCCCCGGCAAGCGCGCCGACCTCGTCGTCCTGGGCGACGACCCGACCCGCGTGGACCCGTCACGCATCGGCGACATCGAGGTGGTCGACACGTTCGTCGAGGGGGAGCAGAACGAGGACGCCGCCACCGCGTGATCCGCCGCCACAAGGCACCCCGGCGCGGGCACGGCGACCTCCGCCCCGACGACGGGTCCTGCCCCTCCGCATCCGTACGCGGCGCACGTTTCGGCGGCGCCGCCCGCGGGGTCGGGGCCCTCGGCGTCCGGGTCGAGTCCAGCGGACCGGTCGCCGTGCCGATCGGTACTACCGAGCCTGGGACCGC
The DNA here is from genome assembly GCF_042740445.1 of Streptomyces sp. NPDC059003. Taxonomy (NCBI): domain Bacteria; kingdom Bacillati; phylum Actinomycetota; class Actinomycetes; order Kitasatosporales; family Streptomycetaceae; genus Streptomyces; species Streptomyces sp. NPDC059003. The sequence goes on from NZ_JBHYJH010000001.1 coordinate 95,583, forward strand.
TTCCGGCGGGATCACGGGCAAGAGCCGACCGGTGGCCAACTGTCGGCCGCTCTCGCCGCGCAGCACCAGTTGAGCCCCGATAGGCGGACCCCGGCACCCTGACCCGACGGCGACCGCGGCGTCACGTCAGGTCGAACCGCCCCTCCCGGGCCCCGTGCACGAACGCGCCCCACTCCGCAGGCGTGAAGATCAGGGACGGGCTCTCGGGGCGTCCGCTGTTGCGCATCGCGATGAAGCCCTCGACGAAGGCGATCTGCACGTCTCCGCGACCGTCGCTGCTCGACCGCCATTCCGCGGTGCTGAGGTCCAGGTCCGGCTTGTCCCAGCCCGTGAGCGGATGCTGCTGAGTGATGGTGCTGTCGGCCACGTCCGTGCTCCTCCCAGTGCGTCGTCCGCCGCCAGCCTAGCTTTCACCCCCGGCGGCGCACAGGCCGCGGCGCGAGGAGGGATACGGGTGGGGCGCCCGGGGCCCGTCACGACACGGGCGGCTCGGATCCGACCAGCCACATGGCGAAGAACTGCGAGCCGCCGCCGTAGGCGTGCCCAAGTGCCCTGCGTACGCCGTCGACTTGGTGCTCGCCCGCCTGCCCCCGCACCTGGAGCGCGGCCTCGGCGAAGCGGATCATGCCGGAGGCGCCGATGGGGTTGGCCGACAGGACGCCGCCCGACATGTTCACCGGAAGGTCACCGTCCAGTTCCGTCACGCCGGACTCGGTGAGCTTCCAGCCCTCGCCCTCGGCGGCGAAGCCGAGGTTCTCCAGCCACATGGGCTCGTACCAGGAGAACGGCACGTACATCTCGACGGCGTCGATCTCCCGGCGCGGGTCCGCGATGCCCGCCTGCCGGTAGACGTCCGCCGCGCAGTCCTTGCCTGCCTGGGGTGACACGAAGTCCTTGCCCGCGAACAGGGTGGGTTCGCTGCGCATCGCCCCGCCGTGCATCCAGGCGGGCGGGCGCGGCGCGCGGTCGGCGCCGTCGCGGTCGGTGAGCACCATCGCGCAGGCGCCGTCGGACGACGGGCAGGTCTCGGAGTAGCGGATCGGGTCCCACAGCATCGGGGAGGCCTGCACCTTCTCCAGGGTGAGGTCGTGCTCGTGCAGGTGCGCGTAGGGGTTCTTCAAGGCGTTGCGGCGGTCCTTGTACGCGACGAGCGAGCCGACGGTGTCGGGGGCCCCGGCGCGCCGCATGTAGGCGCGTACGTGCGGCGCGAAGAAGCCGCCCGCGCCCGCGAGCAGCGGCGGCTGGAACGGGACGGGCAGCGAGAGCCCCCACATCGCGTTGGACTCCGACTGCTTCTCGAAGGCGAGCGTGAGCACCGTGCGCTGGACCCGGCTCGCGACAAGGCTCGCGGCGACCAGCGCCGTGGAGCCGCCGACCGACCCCGCGGTGTGCACCCGGAGGATCGGCTTGCCGATGGCGCCGAGCGCGTCGGCGAGGTACAGCTCGGGCATCATGACGCCCTCGAAGAAGTCGGGCGCCTTGCCGATGACGACGGCGTCGATGTCGGACCAGGTCAGCTCGGCGTCGCTCAGGGCCCGCCCGGCGGCCTCGCGCACCAGGCCCGCGATCGACACGTCGCGCCGGGCGGCGACGTGCTTCGTCTGGCCGATCCCGACGACGGCCACGGGCTCCTTGGGCATCACAGGTCTCCTTCCAGGACGGCGACCAGGTTCTGCTGGAGGCAGGGCCCGGAGGTGGCGTGGGCGAGGGCCCGGTCACAGGCGCCGCGGTGGATGCGGGCGGCGGCCTCGCCGAGCCGGATGAGTCCCGCGGCCATGACGGGGTTGGCGGCGAGCGCGCCGCCCGACGGGTTGACGGTGACGCCCGCGCCGAGCCGCAGCGCCTTGCGCAGGACGACTTCCTGGGAGGTGAACGGGGCGTGCAGCTCGGCCGTGTCGACGGGCCGCTCGAAGGCCCCGGCCCGCTCTGCCGCGAGCCGGGTCGACGGCGAGTCCGTCAGGTCCCGCACACCCAGCGCGTGGGCCTCGACGCGGTGGTCGATGCCGCGGATCCAGGCGGGCCGCCCGCACAGGTCGCGGGCCCGTTCCCCGGCCGCGAGGACCACAGCGGCCGCCCCGTCGCCGACCGGCGGGCAGTCGCCGGTCCGCAAGGGGCGTACGGCGTACTCCCCCTGGGGAACCGCACCCGCGAGCTGTGCGTGGGAGTTGGCGCTCGCGGCGGCGCGGCTGCGGGCGGCGACGCCGGCGAGCGCGGGCTCGTCCGTCTCGCCCGCGTCGATGAGCGCCTGTGCCTGGAGCGCGGCGAGCGCCACGGAATCCGGCCACAGTGGCGCCACGTAGTACGGGTCGAGCTGCCGGCTCAGGACGTCCCGCACCGAGCCGGGCGACGACTTGCCGTACGCGTACACCAGCGCGGTGTCGGCGTCGCCGGTCTGGAGCTTCACCCACGCCTCGTACAGCGCCCACGCGCCGTCCATCTCGACGTGCGACTCGGAGATCGGCGGCCAGGCGCCGACGCCGTCGAGGGCCATCGTGAACGAGAAGGCGCGCCCCGCGAGATAGTCCGAGGAGCCGGAGCAGGTGAAGCCGATGTCTCCGGCGCGCAGGCCCGTCCGCGCGAGCACGTCGTGCAGCACCGGCAGGAGCATCTCGACCTCGGAGGTCTCGTCGGTGGTGCGCAGGTGGTCGGTCTGCGCGAAGGCGACGACCGCCACGTCCCTGAGGGCCCGCATCACACCAGCTCCTTGTACGTGTCGTAGTCCGCGTCGGGCTCGCCGGTGGGCCGGTAGTGGTCGGGGTGGCGGGCGCCCTCGGTCCACACGGGTTCGACGCGCAGGCCCATGCGGACCTGGTCGTAGGGGATGCCCGCGATGCGGCCGTGCAGGGCGAGGTCGGCGCCGTCGAGGGCGATGTGCGCGTAGACGTACGGCACCTCGATGTCCAGGTTCTTCGCCTTGATGTTGACCACGCAGTAGGTGGTGACGGTGCCGCGCGGGCCGACCTCGACCTGCTCGGACGTGGCGACGCCGCAGGTCGGGCAGGCGCCGCGCGGCGGCACGTACACCTTGCGGCAGGCCGGGCAGCGCTCGCCGACGGTCCTGTGTCCGGCGAGGGCGTCGAGGTACGCCGACTGGGCGCGGCCGGGGCTGTAGGTGTAGTCGAGCCGGGCGGGCGCGACGATGCCGGTCACCATGTCGGCGAACTGCCCTTCGTGTGCGTGGACTTCGGGGGCGTCGGCGCCGTCGTACGGTTCGAAGCAGGCGATGTCGGTGATGGCGCCGGTGCGTTCGGCGGCCCAGCGGGCGCGGACGCGCAGGCCGGTGCGGACCGCCTCGGGGCCGGGGGCGTCCAGGGCGTGCAGCAGGGCGGTGTCGGCGCCGTCGAGCCGGACGAGGACCCAGGCGAACGGCGTGTCCAGGGGCTGGCCGCGGCGCGGGGCGTGGTTCCAGGCCCAGGTGGTGACGGTGCCGGTGGCGCCGACTTCGACGAGGTCGCGGAGCTCGTCGGCGGTGACGGGGTCGTACTCGACGGGCGGGACGAGGACCTTTCCGTCGCTCGTCCGCACGCCGAGGACGGTGCGCTCGCGCAGGCCGGTGAGGAAGGCGCTCTGCACCGGGCCGAGGGAGCGGGTGAAGGGGAACTCGACGACCAGGGGGGCGGTGCGGACTTCGGGCACGGTGCACTCTCCTCGGGCTCGGTCGCGCCGGTGGGCACGCGGGTTCAGGCGCGCCGGTAGACGGGGGGTCGCTTCTCGGCGAAGGCGCGCGCGCCTTCCTTGGCGTCGGCGGTGTCGAACACGGGCCAGCCGCGCTTGAGTTCGGCCGCGAGCCCGTCGGCCTCGGTCAGGTCGGCGGTCTCGTACACGGACGCCTTCACGGCCTCGACGGCGAGCGGGCCGCAGGCGTTGATCCGCTCGGCGATGGCGAGGGCCCGCTCCAGGGCGGTGCCGTCGGGGACGACATGGCCGATGAGCCCGATGTCGGCGGCTTCCCGCGCCGCGTAGGGGCGGCCGGTGAGCAGCATCTCCAGGGCGTGGGTGCGCGGGATCTGCCGTGGCAGGCGCACGGTCGAGCCGCCGATGGGGAACAGGCCGCGCCGGACCTCGAAGAGCCCGAAGGTCGCGGACTCCCCCGCGACGCGGATGTCCGTGCCCTGAAGGATCTCCGTGCCGCCGGCCACGCAGGGGCCCTCGACGGCGGCGAGCACGGGTTTGCGCGGCCGGTGGTGGCGCAGCATGGCCTTCCAGTGCAGGTCGGGGTCGGCCTTGAGGCGGTCCCGGTACTCCTCGCCCGCCATGCCCCGGCCCGCGAGCGCCTTCAGGTCCATGCCCGCGCAGAACGCGCCGCCCGCGCCGGTGAGCACGATCGAGCGCACCGCGTCGTCCGCGTCGGCGGCCACCCAGCCGTCGTACAGGCCCACGAGCATCGGCAGCGAGAGCGCGTTCCTGGCCTCGGGCCGGTTCAGCGTGAGCACCAGTGTGGCGCCTTCGCGCTGTACGGAGAGATGTTCCGTGCCACCCACAGTCGTCCTCCCGTCTTCAGACCTGGAACAGGTTGCAGGACGCCGCGTGCCACTTCAATACTCTTCTGACAGTCAGTCAGATTTCTGCTGCGCGGGCCCTTCCCCCTTGCGGCCGCCTCTGCTCTGCTGACCCCCACGAGACGGCGCCGGGGTCAGGAGGAGCGGTGGAGTACAACCTTGCCGACCTGTTCGAGTCAGTCGTCGACGTGGTGCCGGACCGCGAGGCGCTCGTGTACCTCGACCACCCCGGCACGGGCGCGGAGCGCCGCCTCACCTACGCCGAGCTCGACGCGGCCGCGAACCGCGTCGCGCACCACCTGATCGACAGCGGCCTGAAGCCCGGCGAGCACCTCGGCCTGCACCTGTACAACGGCGTCGAGTACCTCCAGACGGTCCTCGCCTGCCTCAAGGCCCGGCTGGTCCCCGTCAACGTCAACTACCGCTACGTGGAGGACGAGCTCGCGTACCTCTACCGGGACGCGGATCTCGCGGCGCTCGTCTTCGGCGCGGAGTTCGGCGAGCGCGTGGCCGCCGCCCTTCCTCGTGCGGAGAAGCTGCGCCATCTGATACGGGTGGGCTCCGGCGGGGCGGGAACGGGGCCCGACGCGGTGGCGTTCGCTGACGCGGAGGCGTCCGGCTCGCCCGGGCGCGGCTTCGGCGAGCGGTCGGCGGACGACCTCTTCATCATCTACACGGGCGGCACGACCGGCCTGCCCAAGGGGGTGATGTGGCGTCAGGAGGACCTGTTCTTCTCGGGGCTCGGCGGCGGCGCGCCGACGGGTGAGCCGGTGACGCGGCCCGAGGAGCTGGCGGAACGGGTGGCGGCCGGGGGCGACGGCCTCACGTTCTTCCCCACCCCGCCCCTGATGCACGGCACCTCGACGCTCACCGCGTTCATCTGCTTCCACTTCGGCCAACGCCTCGTCATCCACCGCAAGTTCGCGCCCGAGGACGTGCTCCGCACCATCGAGCAGGAGAAGGTCTCCAGCATGTCGCTGGTGGGCGACGCGATGCTGCGCCCCCTCATCGACGCGCTGAACGGCCCTCTCCAGGGCACGGACCTGTCGTCCCTGTTCAGCGTGTCGTCGTCCGGCGCGATCATGTCGGACACGGTCCGCGCCCAGTTCACGGCCCTCGCGCCGCACGTGCTGCTCCTGAACAACTTCGGCTCGTCCGAGTCCGGCTTCAACGGCACCGCGACGGACGACTCGGGCCCGCGGCGCGGCTTCCGCATCCGCGTCAACGCCCGCACCCAGGTGGTGGACCCGGCCACGTACGAGCCGGTCCGCCCCGGCGAACCGGGCCGGATCGCCCAGCGCGGCCATGTGCCGCTCGGCTACTACAACGACCCGAAGAAGACGGCCGAGACCTTCTTCCAGCGCGGCGACGAGCGCTGGGTGCTGCTGGGCGACATGGCCACGGTCGACGAGGACGGCATCGTGACGGTCCTCGGGCGCGGCTCCCAGTGCATCAACACGGGCGGCGAGAAGGTCTACCCGGAGGAGGTCGAGCAGGCCCTCAAGTCGCACCCGGACGTGTACGACGCGCTGGTCGCCGGGGTGCCGGACGAGCGCTGGGGCAACCGGGTCGCGGCGGTCGTCCAACTCCGCGACGGCGCGGGGACGCTGGACCTGCCCGCCCTCCAGTCCCACTGCCGCCCCCACCTGGCCGGCTACAAGATCCCCCGCTCGGTCGTGTTCACGGAGCACATCCAGCGCTCGCCCAGCGGCAAGGCGGACTACCGCTGGGCGCGGGCGGTCGCGGCGGAGGGCTGAGGCCCGGGGAGGCCGGGAGATCCGTCAGGGTTCAGCCGCACACCGACCGCACGGCACGCACGAGGGCCGGCGCGTGGAGCGCGTCCAGGCGCTGCTCGTGCCGTACGTGGACGACGGCCGCGGTGAGGGTGCCGGAGCAGTGCGGGGCGCCGCGCGCCGGGGCCGACGCCGCGATGGCGCGGACGAGGTCGCCGTTGATGCGGTTGATCACCTCGCGCACCCGGCCCAGGTCGGGGCGCTCGGTGGGGGCCGTCGACGGGTCGGCGTCCCACCTGCGGTGCAGGGCCCGCTGCACGACCTTGTTCGCCTCGATCTGGTCGCGGAAGATCCGCACGGTCGCCTCGGGGTCGCCGCCCGCCTCCCGCGCGAGCCGCGCCACGGTGTCCAGGACCTGCTGCTCCCGTGCCGGGTCGTCGATCGGGCTGCCCGTGCCGTACTTGGCCGCGGCCACGAGGTCGGCGGTGGCGAGACGCTCCGCCGACAGGGCCGCGACGGCGTGGAGCCGGGCGTACGGTCGCGGGTGTGCGTACGGCGCTTCGTGTGCGTACGGTCGTGGGTGGGCGAAGGACGCCGCAGGGGTGCGCGCGGGCCGGGGAGTCGACGCGGCGGCCAGGGGCGTGCCGCCTGCGACGAGGGCCGCGGCGGCACCGCAGGCGACGAGCAGGCGTCCGACGGGTGAAGTGAGGCGCACGGCGGTCTCCCGGATTCCGTTGGCCGGTGGGAAGTTGACGGGTTCGTTCCGCCCCGGTCGCCGACCATCGTACGATCTTGGCCGTCACCACAACCGAAAGGCCCCGCGGTGAGCCAGTACTTCGACCTCGGCGACGAGACGCTGTGGAACCCGTCCACCGGGGCCGCGCGGCTCTTCCTGCGCCAGGTCGCGGTGTTCGAGGCGGAGCTCGACCTCCCGTCGGGCATCGGCCCGATGGAGCACGACGAGTGCCAGCTCGACCCGGCCGTCTTCACCACGTTCGTCAACGCCCTGCTCGCCCACCACCGCCGCAGCCACCACGCCGTCGTCGTGGCCCTGTCGGAGGGCTTCGTCGCCACGGTGCTCGCGCTCGCGGGGCGCGCGGGCGTCGCGGTGGACTGGGCGTCGGCGCGGGAGGACGAGGCGTGGGCGGAGCGCCTACGGGAACGGGCGGGCGAGCTCGACCGCTACATGGCGCGCTGACCGTTGCCCGCCAGGAGCGCCAGGTCGATGAGCCGGTTCGAGTAGCCCCATTCGTTGTCGTACCAGCCGACGACCTTGACCTGGCCGCCGAGCACGCGCGTGAGCTCGGCGTCGAAGACGCAGGACGCCGGGTCGCCCGCGATGTCGGTGCTGACGATCGGCGCCTCGGTGTACGAAAGCAGGCCCTTGTACGCCCCGGCGGCGGCCTGTGCGTACGCCTCGTTGATCTCCCGCACGGTGGTGCGGCGGCTCGTGGTGACGGTCAGGTCGGTGACCGAGCCGGTGGGGACGGGCACGCGCAGGGCGAACGCGTCCAGGCGGCCCTGGAGTTCGGGCAGGACCAGGCCGATGGCCTTGGCGGCGCCGCTGGAGGTGGGCGTGATGTTGAGGGCGGCGGCGCGGGCGCGGCGCAGGTCCTTGTGCGGGGCGTCCTGGAGGTTCTGGTCCTGGGTGTAGGCGTGGACGGTGGTCATCATGCCGGATTCGATGCCGACGGCGTCGTGCAGCACCTTCGCCAGGACGGCGAGGCAGTTGGTGGTGCACGAGGCGTTGGAGATGATCGTGTGCCGCGCCGGGTCGTACGCGTCCTCGTTGACGCCGAGCACGATCGTGACGTCCTCGCCGGTGGCCGGGGCGGCGATGACGACCTTCTTCGCGCCGCCGTCGACGTGCGCGCGGGCCCGGGCGGCGTCGGTGAAGATCCCCGTCGACTCGATGACCACGTCGACGCCCAGGTCTCCCCACGGCAGGGCCGCGGGGTCCCGCTCGGCCAGGACCTTGACGGTGGCGTCCCCGGCCCGGATCTCGCCGGGCCCGGCGGTGACCTCGCCGGGGAAGCGGCCCAGGATCGAGTCGTGGGCCAGCAGATGGGCCATGGTCGCCACGTCACCGAGGTCGTTGACGGCGACGATCTCCAGGTCCTCGCCGCGGGCGGCGGCCGCGCGGAAGACGTTGCGGCCGATGCGGCCGAAGCCGTTGATGCCGATACGCACAGTCATGGGTCCCTCTCCTCGCTCCGACAGGGCGTGGCATGCGGCGCCCGCCCCGAACAGCATAAGCACCTTATATAAGTAGCGCGATATATTTCTGCCGTGGACGACGAGACACAGCACGACGAGACGCAGCACCACGAGACGCAGCACCACGAGACACAGCACGACGGCGCGGCGCCGGGCGGGGGCGGCCTGGACGTCGACGCCTTCACCGCGGCGCTCGAGAACTTCAACCGCTTCTACATCCGGCTGCCGACGCTGGAGAAGCTGCCCTTCACGACCCTGTCGGTGCTCGACACGCTCGCGTTCGGCGGCAGCCCGAAGCGTCTTTCCGAGCTCACCAGGACGGAACAGATCACCCAGCCCGCCATCACGCAGCTGGTCACCCGCCTCGAACGCGACGGCCTCGTCGAGCGCCGCCCCGACCCCAGCGACGGCCGCGCCGTCCTGGTCCACATCACCGAGGCGGGCCGCCGCATCGGCCGCTCCCGCCACGACGACCGCACCCGGCACCTGGTCCCGCTCGTCGCCCAACTGACGCCCGAGGAACAGCAGTCCATCGCGGCGGCGCTGCCCGCGCTGACGCGCCTCGCGGAGCTGGGGCGGGCACGGTAGCGCGCGGCCCAGGCTTGGCCTGCCCCCCTGTCGCGATATAGCGTTAGTTCTCAAGGCGTGCCGCCGGCCGCATCGCGTGACGACGTTCGACAGGACCAGGACGGAAGCATGGCAGGACAGAGCGCACCCATGGGGCAGAGCTCCGGCCCCGGCCCGACGCCCGAGTTGCGGGCCTCTCATGCGGACCGGGACCGGGTGGTGGACGTGTTGAGCGTCGCGGCCGGGGACGGCCTGCTGACCGCGGACGAGTTGGACGAGCGCCTGGAAGCGGCCCTGACGGCGCGAACGCTCAGCGAACTGGCCGTGCTCACTGCCGACCTGCCGCCCGCGCCGGCCTCGGCCAAAGCGGCGGAGGCCAAGGACGTGCTGCGGATCGAGCAGAGCTTCGCCGCGGTCGAGCGTGTGGGGTACTGGGTGGTGCCGCGGAAGCTGGAGCTCGCGGTGACGTGGTGCGATGTGACGCTCGACTTCACCCACGCGGAGATCACGCAGGACACGCTGCGGGTCGAGGTGAACATGTGCGGCAAGGACCTGACGCTGATCACGAGGCCGGGCATCGTGGTCGACGTCGACGCCCTGCGCCTTGACTACAGCAGGACGAAGATCCTTCAGACACCTGCCCCCGGCACGCCCGTCGCGCTGCGCGTGGAGCTGGTCGGCCAGAAGAGCTTCGGCCGTGTCGTGGTGCGGCCCTCACGGCGCACGTTCGGGCAGTGGCTGCTGCGCAAGCCCCCGGCCCTGCCCGCCGGCGGCTGACCGCACCGGAGCGAGGCCGGGGCGCGCCCGCGTCGCCTTCGGGTCAGCTCGCCGCGTCGCCTTCCGGCCGGCTCACCGCCTGACCTTCAAGTGAGGCTCGCCGCTTCGCCGCGGGCGAGGTGCGCGGCCGGTGTGTCCTGCGCGCACGACGCCTCCTGGCCCCGGCGGAGCCTGCGTCGCTCGACGGTGTCGTAGATCGGTGAGTCGGACGCCATCCAGTACGCGTCGGCCAGCGTCGCGAAGCCGATGGTGGGCGTCAACGGTGCGGGGGGCTGCGGTCTGCTCCATGCCACGACCAACGGTCCGGGCACCCGGTGTGTGATGGCCCGTGACCCGCCCGTCATCCAACTGACGTCAACACGCGTTCACTTCAGGGCGAACCCGCCGGACATGACGCCCCGGCCGTCACACGGGCCGCACCACGCCCGTCTCCCACGCCCACGCCGCGATCTCCACCCGGTTGCGGACCGCCAGCTTGGTCTGGACGGACACCAGATGGGTCTTGACCGTCGACAGGGAGATGTACAGCTCCTCGGCGATCTCCTGGTTGGTCCGGCCCCGCGCCACCAGGCGGACGACCTCCAGCTCCCGGTCCGACAACGGCGTGGCGGGGCCCGCGGCCTCCCCCGTGCCCGGGCCGAGGCGTTGCAGCAGGCGCAGCGTCACGGCCGGGGAGACCAGGGCGTCGCCGCGGGCGGCCGCCCGCACCGCCTCCACGAGGAGCGCGGACCCGCCGTCCTTGAGCAGGAAGCCGAGGGCGCCCGCGCGCAGCGCCCCGTACAGGTAGTCGTCCTGGTCGAAGGTGGTGACCACGACGACCGGCAGGGGGTCCGTGGCCTGAGGTCCGGCCAGGAGCCGGGTGACCTCGATGCCGTCGAGCTTCGGCATGCGGATGTCCACCAGGCAGACGTCGGGGCGGAGCCGCCGCGCCAGTTCCACGCAGGCGGCTCCGTCCGCGGCCTCGCCCACGACCTCCAGGTCGGCCTGGGCGTCCAGGATCAGCCGGAAGCCGGTGCGGACCATCTCCTGGTCGTCGGCGATCAGTACCCGTGTCGTGCCGGTCATGGGCTTGATCCTGCCAGGCCGTGCGCGTCCGGCGCCGCGAGGACCGGGAAGCGGGCGGTGACGCGCCAGCCGTCCTCGTCCGTGGGGCCCGCGGTGAAGGAGCCGCCGACGGCCTCGGCGCGTTCGCGGAGCCCGATCAGGCCGAAGCCGCCGCGTCCGCCGGGCGGGGCGGCCCTGCGCGGCGGCGGGCCGTTGACGACCTCCACCACGAGGTGGGCGCGCTCCAGGCGCAGGGACACGTCCACTTCTGCCGTGCCCGGCGCGTGCCGGGTGACGTTGGTGAGCGCCTCCTGGACGACCCGCTGGACGGACGTCCGCACCTCCGGGGCGAGCCGTGCTGCGCGCGCGTCGGCGGTGGCGCGCAGCCGGGCGGGGGTGCCGCCGCCTTCGCCGCCTTCGCCGCCTTCACGACCTTCGCTCCCTTCACGGCCTTCGCTGCCTTCGCGTTCGTACGCGGGGACGTCGCGTCCGTACGCGGCCACCAACTCGCCCAGTTCGGGCAGGAGATCACCGTGGCGCACCGCCGTCGTGTCCTCCTCCCGCAGGACGCGCACCAGGCGCCGCATCGAGTCGAGCGTCTCGGTGCCGGCGCGCTCGATGGACCGCAGCAGCGGCTCCACCTGGTCGGGGGCGCTGTCGCGCACGGCGAGGGCGGCCTGCGCCTGGACCACGATGCCGGTGACGTGGTGGGCGACGAAGTCGTGCAGGTCCCGGGCCAGTTCGCGGCGTTCCGCATCCCGTACGGCCGCCACCGCGCGCGTACGCCGGTCGTCCAAGGACCGCAGATACGCCCCGAGCCCACCGGCGCCGCCCGCCGCCAGGGTGAGCAGCAGGGCGAAGCCGCTGTCGTCGCCGTACCGCAGGCGCAGCGGCAGGGCCATCACGGCGGCCGCGAGGGCCAGGCTCAGCGCGACCGCCGGTGCGGCGGGCGCCGCGCGGGCGGTGCGGGCCAGGAGCACGAGCAGGGCCGCCGTCTCCATGAGGCCCCAGCTGCCGGTGACCGCGGTGCCGGGTCCCGCGAGCAGCGCGGTGACGCCGATCGAGAGCGCCGCCGCCACCGCCGCCCTGCCCTGGACCGGCACGCGCGGCCACGGCGACAGGGCGACGGCGGTGACCGCGGTCTCGCAGGCGAGCACGGGCCAGATGCCCTCCGGCCGGTCGCTCACCAGGTCGACGGCCCCGAGCAGGGCGAGCGCGGCCACCGCCGCCAGACGCCCCGCCCACCGGGCGCGGCGCAAGCCGCGCGGACTGATCTTCACGCCCCCGACAGTAGGCACGCTCCTCACCGTAGGCACGCCCGCGACCGGAGCAACGCACGCCGCCCACCGGCACCGGCCAAACGGTCGACTGCCGCGACCGGTCACCGGCCGTTCTGCCCCGCGACGTCCGGGGGCAGGTCGCCCTTGACGGTCGTGACCCGCTTCTCGGGCGTGGCGAGATCGGTCAGATAGCGCACCACGGTGTCCCGCTCCGCTCCCCGGGAGAAGAGCTTCATGCCGTGGCCCCAGCCGTCGACCTCGACCAGGCGGGCGTTCTTGCCGAGGCGGTCGGCGACGGCACGGGCCCAGGCCAGGGGGGTGGCGTTGTCGTGGCGGGCGTTGATCAGGAGGAGCGGGGTCTTGGTGGCGACGCGCTCGGCCCTGCCCGCGTCCGGGGACGGCTCGACGCCGAAGCCGGAGCAGAGGTTCAGGTACTGCACGGCGTTCGGGGAGTAGCCGAGGTGCGGGGCGGCGCTCCGGGACCGCGCGGCGAGCGCGGCGTACTCGTCGTAGCTGCTCCGCATCCGGAAGTCCGCGCAGACGGCCATGTCGGCGAAGTCCTGACGCTTGGCCGGCGCCTGCTCCTCTGCGGCGTCCTCCTTCCACTCCTGGCCCGCGTCCAGCGTCTTCAGGTACAGGGCGAGGGCGGACCAGGACGGGGTGAGGAGCATCCCGTCGATCTCCGCGTTGAGCCGGACCAGGTCGACGGGACGGCCGGAGTCGCCGCTCCGGGGCAGGGTGCCCGCCTTGGCCTTGGCGGCCACCCGCTCGTACACCGCCCACGCGTCCTTGCCGCCGAGCGCGCACGACCTGTCCTTGGCGCACCACCGGGCGAACTCCGCGAAGGAGCCCTCCAGGGACTTCGCGGACTGGGCGGCGAAGTCCGCGCGGGAGATCCGGGGGTTCATGACGCCGTCGAGCACGGCCGCCCGGACGCGCTCGCCGTACAGGGCCGCGTACCGCTGTCCGTAGACCGTGCCGTAGGAGTGGCCGTACAGGGAGAGCCGCTTCTCGCCGATGGCGATCCGGATGGCCTCCATGTCGCGGGCGACGCTGGTCGCGTCGAGGTGCTTGAGCAGCTTCGCGGTGGCGGGCGACGCGCCCGCGCAGTCCTTGCCGAGAGCGGCGGACGCGTCGGTGATCTGCCGGAATCCGGCGGCGTCGGACGCCTGCGTCTTGAGGGCGACCGCGGTCTTCTCCGCGAGCGCGGTCGAGCACTTCACCGCGCCGCTGCCGCCGACGCCCCGAGGGTCGAAGCTGACGACGTCGAAGCGCCGCTCAAGGCCGCCCCACTCGGGCGAGCCGGAGACGGTCTCGACGCCCGACATGCCGGGGCCGCCCGGCATGAACAGCAGGGTACCGACGCGCCGCTGCGGGTCGGCGGCCTTGCGCCGGACGACCGCGACGTCGAGCTTGTCGCCGTCCGGGGCGTTCCAGTCGACGGGCACGCGGACGGTGCCGCACTCCGCCCCCGCGGGCGCCCCCTCGGCCGCCCGGCACGCCTTCCAGGACACGGGGGCCGCCGAGACGGAAGGGGCCGCCGACTCCGTTCGTACACCGGTGTCCGGGGAACATGCCACCGCCGTAGCGGCCGTGGCCGCGAGCGCCGTCGCCGCGACGAGCTTCCTCATCCGAGTCGCCTTCCTTGTCCTGGGGGCCATGGGGCCGCTGCGGCCCTCGGGGCCACTGTTGACCACCAGGACAAGCCTGGCCGGGGCCCGCCGCCGCGGGCCTCGGCCGATCGGTGGGAAAGGAGGGCCGCGCCTCGTCCGAAGGGTTGAGTGCCGCGGGCGCGCCGGACCCTGCGAGACTGTGCGGATGATCATCCGACTTGCCCGGGAACAGGACTTCCCCGGTTTCCTCGCGCTGGCGGCCGAGGTGGAGCACTGGTTCGGCCCCATGGTCGAGGAGCCCGGTTTCCACCGCGCCGTGCAGGAGCACATCAGCGGGTCGATGGCCCTGGTGGCCGCCGCGCCGGAGGGCCGTCTGCTCGGCGGTCTGCTGTTCGGCACGGAGGACCCCGCCCCGCACGCGGGCACGGGCACGGGCGCCGCGACGTACCACGTCCACTGGCTCGTCGTCGGGGAGGAGGCACGCGGCCAGGGCGTCGGGAACGCGCTGATGTCGGACGCCCTGACCAGGTTCGTACGGGGCCCGGGCACGATCGAGGTGATCACCTTCGGCGCCGACCACCCCGGTGCCGTGACCAGCGGGGCGCGCGACTTCTACGAACGGCTCGGGTTCACCCCGTGCGAGGCGGCCGAGCCCGGGCCGGAGGGCGGCTCACGGCAGGTCTACCGCCGGGCCGCCGTGTGAGCCAAGACGTCACGTGACCCGGGCCGCCGCGTGGCCCGGGTCACCGCCCGGTGCGGCGCGTGCCGTCAGCCGCGCAGCCGGGAGCGCAGGAGCTCCTTGCCGAGGTCCGCGCCCTTGCGGCTGTCGGCCTGTGCCTTGCGGAACAGCTCCGCGACCTCGGTGTCCTTGTCGCGTTCCGCGTCCTGGACGTAGGTCTCGAGGCGCAGGGCGTTGCTCAGGCACGCCTCGACGTACCAGATGAGGTTGTAGTCCTTGTCCTGCGTGCCGGTGACGCTGCCGCTCTCCGTGCTCCTGTCCATGGGCACCTCCGTAGTCTCCGCAGTCATTCGCTGTTTCCCTCGTGACGTGCCTCCGAGGCGCCTGGCGGGTACCCGGGGAGTCCCGGCGCACACGACTTCGGGGTCGGCGGGTGGCGGCGGTCACCGCCGATGTCCCGCGCGCCGTCAGCAGATGGCGTAGGCAGCAAGGACACCTCGTACGAGACCCTTGCCAGAAGCCATGAAACCTTGAATTACTGACCCCGACACAAGATCGGCCGAAGGCTCGGTCGCCCGGCATGGACGGGGGTATCTCCACATGGCGCGTACACCGGCACTTCTGGACGCCGCGGAGCGGCTCGGTCGTGCGGAGCTCAAAGCGCTGCAGCTCGAGCGCCTCCAGGACACCTTGCTCCACGCGTACGAGAACGTGCCCTTCTACCGGGCGGCGTTCGACGCGGCGGGGCTCACCCCCGACGACTGTCATACGCTCGCCGACCTCGCCCGCTTCCCGTTCACGACGAAGGCGGACCTGCGCGCCAACTATCCCTTCGGGATGTTCGCCGTGGAGCAGTCGGAGCTGCGGCGCCTGCACGCGTCGAGCGGGACCACGGGGCGCCCCACCGTCGTCGGCTACACCGAGCAGGACCTGTCGATGTGGGCGGACGTCGTCGCCCGCTCCATCCGGGCGGCGGGCGGGCGGCCCGGGTACAAGGTCCATGTGGCGTACGGGTACGGCCTGTTCACGGGCGGGCTCGGCGCGCACTACGGCGCGGAGCGGCTCGGCTGCACGGTGATCCCCGCGTCCGGGGGCATGACCGCGCGGCAGGTGCAGCTCATCCTGGACTTCCGCCCCGAGATCATCATGGTGACGCCCTCGTACATGCTGACGCTCCTGGAGGAGTTCGAGCGGCAGGGCGTCGACCCGCGCACCACCTCGCTCCAGGTGGGCATCTTCGGCGCGGAGCCGTGGACGGAGAAGATGCGCGACGAGATCGAGGAGCGGTTCGCGATCGACGCGGTCGACATATACGGGCTCTCGGAGGTGATCGGCCCGGGGGTCGCCCAGGAGTGCGTGGAGACCAAGGACGGGCTGCACGTCTGGGAGGACCACTTCTACCCGGAGGTGGTGGACCCCATCACGGGCGAGGCGCTGCCGGACGGCGAGCACGGCGAGCTGGTCTTCACCTCGCTCACCAAGGAGGCCATGCCCGTCATCCGCTACCGCACCCGCGACCTGACCCGTCTCCTTCCCGGCACGGCGCGGGTGTTCCGGCGCATGGAGAAGGTCACGGGCCGCTGTGACGACATGGTGAACCTGCGCGGTGTGAACCTCTTCCCCACCCAGATCGAGGAGATCGTCCTGCGCACACCGGGGCTCGCCCCGCACTTCCAGCTGCGCCTGACGAAGGAGGGCCGCATGGACGCCCTCACCGTGCGGGTCGAGTCCCGCGCGGACACCCCACCCGGGCGCCGTGACGCCGCCGCGCGCGAGATCGTGTCGGCGGTCAAGGACGGCATCGGCGTCACGGTCGCCGTCGAGGTCGTCGACCCGGAGACGATCGAGCGGTCCGTGGGGAAGTTCAAGCGGATCGTGGACCTGCGGGGCGAGGGGGCCTGACGCATTCCACGTTCCGCGTTCCGCGTTCCGCGTTCCGCAGGAACGGTCAGTCGGACCGTGGGTCGGAGGAACCGGCGCCGGGGAAGTCCGGGCTCGTGAAGTCGGGGCGCACCAAGTCCGGGCGCGGGACGTCCGGGCGCGTGAAGTCCGGTGCGGAGTAGTGCGGGTACGGCCGCCGCGTGCCCGGCGCGGGAGGGTCGGCGAGCGCCTCCTCCAGGAACGGCAGGAAGCCACGCTCCAGCAGGGCGGTCCGCCAGGCTTCCCTGGCCCGTGCGACGTCGTCGTCGAGCCCGCGCCCGCGGTCCTGGCCGGTCCTGGCCGCTCCCCTCCTGTGCGGCACCCCCCAGCGCGCGGCGCCGACCAGCAGGCCGACCAGGGCGACGAGGGCCGCGGCTGCCGCGATCGCGCCGACCACCCACCCGGCGCCGACCATCGACTGCGCCGTCGAGGGCGCGAGGCCGAGCCCCTTCAGGACGTACCCGAAGACCAGGCAGACGGCCGCGGTCGCTCCGGTGAAGGCCAGCGCGAGGACCCCGACCACCGCCGCCACTCCGGCCTCCTCCCTCGGGCCGGCCGCCCGCCCGCGCCCCGCCGCCGCGGCACGGCGCGGTGCGGCCTCACGGGCGCCGACGCCCAGGACCGCGGCGAGGAGGCGACGCCAGAAGGGCAGCCGACGCAGCCGGTTCCGGCTCCGGGTACGGGTCCGGTCCGCCGGGCCGACGCGGGGCTCTACGCCCAGTACGGCCCTCCGGACGCGCCGGCCGGACCCGTCCGCGCGCGGTCCCGGTCGTACCTCGGCGGCCGGTTCCCGACGACGGGGAGCGCCGAGGAGCGCGACCTCGCGCGCCTGCTCACGGAGCAGCACGAAGTCCTGGTACTCGGCCGCCGCCGCCCCCGTGATCAACGCGAGGGCGTTGAGCGCCATGGTGCGCAGCTGTTCCCGGTTCAGCCGCGTTCCCGTCGTTCCCCGTCCGGGCCGCCCCTCCACGGAGCGCAGCGCCTCGTCGAGGATCCGCTCGTACTCGTGGCGGTCCTCGGTCAGCAGGTGGGCGCTGTTCACTGGGTGCCCTCCTCACCTACGGCCGGTCGTCGCGGCAGCCGTCGCGCGCCGCGGCCCGGTCCGGGCGCGGGGTCGGCGGGCCTGCCGTTCGGCTGCGGCTCCCGCGCGGGGTCGTCGGGCGGCAGGCCGAGGGTGCGTACGTCGGCGATCGCGGGCCGGGCGGGGGCCGGCTGCGGGAGCTGCGCCGGAGGGGGTGGCGTCGCGTCCGCGGTCTGCGAGCCGCCGGTGACGGCGTCGCTCACCGACTGGATGCGGCCGAGCTGGGTGAGCAGCAGGGGCGCCGAGATCCCGACGACGAGGGCGGCGTACGCGCCGCTGATCTGCCCCGTCGTCCCGAAGAGCACGGCGGCGCCCGCGCCCATCACGCTGTGCACGCCCGCCGCGATGGGGTCGGCAACGGGGTCGAAGTGATCCTGGAACCGGGGTGCCGGGCCCGCCTGTTCGGCGGAGAGCTGCCGGTGGAGGCGGCGGTCCGTCTGCCAGTCCACGAAGCGCGTGTAGACGTCGAGGACACCGCGCAGCAGACCGCCCGCCGCCCCCAGCAGAACCAACGTCCACACATCCACGATTGCCCCCGGTAGCACGGCCGCGCCGGATCCGGGCGCCCGAGCACCGCACGAGCGTAGGGCCCGACGCGAGCTGGAGGGAAGGCCCACATCCGGCAGGAGACGGCGTTCAGCACCGAACCAGGGCCGCGTTCAGCCCCGAACCAGCCGCCTTCAGACCCGGACCAGCCGCCTTCAGACCCGAACCAGGAACGCACGGACCGCACCCGCAAAGCCCTCCGGGTCGGCCTCGTGCACGCTGTGCCCGGCGTCCAGCTCGACGAGCTGGACGTTCGGCCGCCGCGCGGCCATGGCCCTGGCCTGCCCGGCGCCGAGCACACGGCTGCGGAGGCCCCGCACGAGCAGGGCCGGACAGTCGCTCGCGAGCCAGTCCCGCCAGTGGTCGCCGTTCAGCCGACGCTGGGAGGCGACCATGTCCTCGGGCCGGAAGGCGAGCCCCCAGCCGTCGGCGTATTCCCGCACCGCACCGATGACATGCGGGCCGGACGCGCCGAGGGCACGCAGGAGGGCGGCGCGGGTGGGTGTCCGGCGGGGCCACGCAAGGGCGAAGGACAGGTCGCCGTCGGGTGCGGCGACGCTGTCCTCGATGACCAGGGCGCGTACGAGGTCCGGGTGCCATGCGGCCAGTTGGTAGGCGTTGACGCCGCCGAGGGAGTGCCCGAGGACGACGGCGTCGGTCACGCCCAGATGGGCCAGGAGCGCGGCGATGTCGTCGACGTATCCCCGCCGCGTGTAGTCGTCGGACCGGTCCGAGCGTCCGTGCCCGCGCTGGTCGGGCGCGATGACGCGCCACTCGCCCGCGAGTGCCGCGGCCAGGGGCGCGAAGGTCCTGCCGTCGCCGAAGTGGCCGTGCAGCGCCAGCAGGGCCGGGCCCGGGCCGCCGAAGTCGAGGTAGGACAGGCGGCGTCCGGCCAGGGTGAGGGCGGCGCGGGTCGGCTCGGGGCCGGATGAGGGGAGCCGCGAGCTCATGTCACGCGTCGCGGAAGCGGTCGCGGAGTTCTCTCTTGAGGATCTTGCCGCTGGCGTTGCGGGGCAGTGACTCGACGAAGACGACCCGCTTCGGGGCCTTGAAGGCGGCGAGGCGTTCGCGGGTGTGGGTGATGAGGTCGGCCTCCGTGACGTCCTGGGAGGGGACGACGACGGCGGTCACGGCCTCGATCCAGCGGGCGTCGGGCAGGCCGATCACCGCGGCCTCGGCGACCGCCGGGTGCTCGTACAGGGCGTCCTCGACCTGGCGCGACGCCACCAGCACTCCCCCGGAGTTGATGACGTCCTTCACGCGGTCGACGACGGTGAAGTAGCCCTCGGCGTCGCGCACGGCGAGGTCGCCGGAGTGGAACCAGCCGCCACGGAACGCCTCGGCGGTCTCCTCCGGCTTGTCCCAGTAGCCCTCGCACAACTGCGGTGAGCGGTAGACGACTTCGCCCTGCGTGCCGTCGGGCACCTCCTTGCCCGACTCGTCGACGACCCGCGCCTCGACGAAGAGCACCGGCCGCCCGCACGAGTCCATCCGCCCCTCGTGCTCGTCGGGACCGAGGACGGTGGCGAGCGGGCCGATCTCGCTCTGCCCGAAGCAGTTGTAGAAGGCGAGCCCCGGCAGCCGTGACCGCAGCCGCTCCAGGACCGGCACCGGCATGATCGACGCGCCGTAGTAGGCCTTGCGCAGCCCGCTCAGGTCCCGCGTGGCGAACTCCGGATGGTTGGCCAGGCCGATCCACACGGTCGGCGGCGCGAAGAGGCTGTCCGCGCGGCCCGCCGACACCAGGTCGAAGATCCGGTCGGCGGCGGGCGCGTCGAGGATCGTGTTCTCGGCACCGACGGCCAGGTACGGCAGCAGGAACACATGCATCTGCGCGGAGTGGTAGAGCGGCAGCGAGTGCAGCGGCCGGTCCGACGCGCGCAGGTCGAGGGCGTGCAGCGCGCTGACGTACTCGTGGACGAGGGCGCGGTGGGTCATCATCGCGCCCTTGGGCAGGGCGGTGGTGCCGGAGGTGTAGAGGAGCTGGACGAGGTCGTCCGCGCCCGGCTCCTCGCCGTCGTACGGGGCCGCCGCGGCCAGCCGCGACAGGAGCGAGTCGTCCGCGTCCCGCAGCGCCAACGCCCGGACGCCGTCCGGGAGTCGCCCCGCGATGTCGGGGTCCGCGAGGACGAGCGCGCTGCCGGACTGGCGGACGATGTACGCCAGGTCGGCGCCGGTGAGGTTCTGGTTGACCGGCACGTGGACGAGGCCCGCGCGGGCGCAGGCGAGGAAACCGATGAGGTAGGCGTCCGAGTTGTGGGCGTACGCGCCGACGCGGTCGCCCCGGGCCGTCCCCGCCTCGCGCAGGACGCGCGCCGCGCGTGACACCGCGTCGTCCAGTGCGGCGTACGTCCAGGAGCGGTCGCCGTAGCGCAGGGCGGTGTGGTCCGGTGTGCGGCGCGCGCTGCGCCTGAGGACCGCGTCGACCGTGTTGCCGCGTACATCCGTCATGGCGGTGATCCTGCGGTGCGCGCCGCACGCGGTCAAGAGCCGTGCCACCTCCCGGACCAGGGTGCTCACCCAGGCTGTACACGACGCCAGCCCCCGCCGCTTTCCGGCCACCGCCCCCAGCACACCCCCGGACAAGCCACATACCGCTTGGTACGCTCCAACGGCCCCTGCTCTCGCGCCACTTGGGAGTGGGCGCAGGCCGCCGACCAGGTGTGCACCCTCGCGGAGGGCATCGTCACCGTGCGCGGCGAGCGGTCGCGGTACTTCGGGCCCGACGGCGACCCGGGCGGCGACCTGTCGTCGGCGAAGACCAACCTCTCGAGCGATCTGTACTTCCGCGGCGTACGCGACGCGCGCACCGTCGAGCGGCTGATCGAGCAGCCCGCGCCCCGCGGTCCGAGCCACGCGTCGAAGGAGCTCATGCGCGGCTTCGCCGCGGGCTACAACGCCTGGCTGAAGAAGAACCGCATCACGGACCCGGCGTGCAGGAACGCCGACTGGGTACGCCCGGTGTCGACGCTCGACCAGGCGCGGCTCGGCTACGCGATCTCCGTGCTCGGCGGGCAGGGGCGCGGCATCGACGGCATCACCGGCGCACGGCCACCGGCTCCGGGGCCGGCTCGGGGGGACTCCGGCGCACGCGAGTCCGCCGGTCCGGCGGGCGCCGCCACTGCGGCCCGCACCGCCACAGCGACACGCACCGCCGCGGCGGCCCGCGCGATGTTCTCGCCGGACAACGCCGACATGGGCTCCAACGTCGTCGCCTTCCGCGGCACCACCACGGCCAACGGCCGCGGCCTGCTGCTCGGCAACCCCCACTACCCGTGGCACGGCGGCCGCCGCTTCTGGCAGTCGCAGCAGACCATCCCGGGCGAGCTGAACGTCTCGGGCGGCTCGCTGCTCGGCACCCCCGTGATCAACGTCGGCTTCAACAGCGACGTGGCGTGGAGCCACACGGTCGCGACCGGCGTCCCGTTCAATCTGCACGAGCTGACCCTGGACCCGGCCGACCCGACGACGTACCTCGTCGACGGCAAGCGCGAGCGGATGACCCGGCGGACAGTGACAGTGCCGGTCATGGGCGACGCCCCGGTGACCCGCACCCAGTGGTGGACGCGCTACGGCCCGGTCATCACCTCGTTCGGCAGGCAGCTCACCCTGCCCTGGACCGCGCGGACGGCGTACGCCATCAACGACCCGAACGCCGCGAACCTGCGCGCCGCCGACACCGATCTCGCCTCCTCCCGGGCCCGTTCCACCAAGGGCGTCGTGCGCGCGCTGCGCGAGACCCAGGGCCTGCCGTGGGTCAACACCGTCGCCGCCGACCGGAACGGGCACACGCTGTACACCCAGTCGCAGGTCCTGCCCCGCATCACCGACGACCTGGCCGCGCGCTGCTCCACGGCGCTCGGCAAGCTCACCTACCCTGCGGCGGGCGTGGCGGTCCTGGACGGCGCGCGCGGCGACTGCGCCCTCGGCTCGGACAAGGACGCCGTGCAGCCGGGCATCCACGGTCCGGCGCGCATGCCCACGCTCAAAGACGCGCCGTACGCGGAGAACTCCAAGACCATGATCAAGGCATGATTATTGCGCGGCTTTGACGTGTAAGCAGCAGGTCAGGTCGGGTGCGGGCATGACCGGGTGCTTGCTGGTCCTCGAAGAGTGTGAGCTGCTTGGCCCATCAGACGGGCTCTGCTCGTCGGTCCGGAACGCCTCGCACGCACCGATGGTCCGGGTCGCACTTGGCCTGTGACTCCTCCGGCATAGGCCTCCGGCTCCGATCTCCTTTCTGTCTCCGGTACTCAATCCCGACTCGAGGCCAGCATGCGTACCGACGCAGCCCAGCACTGGAAGGTCCGCCCGGCTGGTGAGCATCGTCGACGAGGAAGGAGTTCCCCACAGCGCGTTCAAGGCGGTGTGGGAGCGGGCGGTCCCACACGCCGGCTACAAGCCGACCTGGCCCGATCCACTGTGGCCGCGTCGCGGCGGCGGGCGCCGATCGCAGGCTCCCTGGCCACCACAGCGGGAATCCGCGGGTGGACGTTCGGAATCCTCACCTTGATCGCGCTCTCCGTGGGACGGATCGAGCGATTCGGCCAGCAAGGCACTCAGGTTTCCATCGTCGGCTTCTTCACATTCTCCTCGGGCCAAGGACGCATTGACTACATCGGCTACCTGGCCCCCTCGATGGCCCTCGGCGCGCTCTGCGGCCTCACCGCCCACCTCGTCCTCGCGCCCGCCCGCCACGTCCCCCACCGGCAACAAGCCGTCGCCGACCTCTACGCCGCGATGAGCCGCCGTCTCGACGACCTGGCCGAACTCCTGGAAGGAAACGATCCTGATACCCAGCGCATCCGGCACTGGCGCCACGACTGGCGCAACCTCGCCGCGCAATGCGAACGCATCCAGACCACCATCGACACCGAGATCGAGAACAGCCGCCTCCACCCGCGCCGAGCCATCGACGGCGAGCCACCGGTAGTAGCCCGAGCGCGAGACCTGCAGAACCCGGCATATCCGCTGAACGCCGAAAGTCTCGGCGTGGGCGGGGACGAAGTCCCAGCGGCAGGCCTTCACTTCATCTCCCTAGCGAAATAGGCCGCCGCCCGGCGCAGGATCTCCTGCTCGAGCTCTCACTCCTTCTCCGCCTCGCGCAGCCGACCGTTCTCCGCGCGCAACCGGACCAGCTCCTCATCCCTGCTTACCCCGGCCGGCTCGCCGCGGCCGTGATCGCGGCCCGCATGTTCTTCGGCCTGGCGCACCCAGCCCCGCAGCGTCTCGCCGGTCACCCCGACATCCGCCGCGACCGCCGCATACGTGCGTTTGTGAGAACCGGGTTCGGGAGGTCGGAACTTCGGCCGATTCCGATCGGTGAAATCAATTGCGTTCATCGTAATTTGTTGCGCACGCTGCATTCATGAGTGTCTACGACGAGATCGCCGCGATCCTCCATCCGATGCCCGAGCCGGACGACATCGACCCGGAGATCTACAACGACGTCTGCCACGACATCGACGCCGCCCGCAAGGAGACGGCCTTCAACCTCGAAGCCGCCTCCGACAGCGACCCGGAGGAGAACGAGCCGCTGCTGTCGGCCATCGGCATCGCCCGATCCCGCAAGGAGCAGGCCGAGGCCGAGATCCGCCGCCTGGTCGCGTACGGACGGGAGTTCACCCGCCCTCGCCCCTACAAGCTCGCCGACCTCGCCGCCGCCTCCGGCATGTCCGTCTCCGGGGTCCGCACCGCCTACGGGCACCAGGAGGTCGCCGACGTCGAGCAGGCCACCGGTCGCAAGCCGCGCGAGTGGCGGGCGACCTCCCCGGACGATCCGCCCGAGGACGGCGCCGAGTGACCGCCCCCGCCGAGGAGGCGTTACCGCCAGCCTGCGTCTGCCCGCAGCCGTGGGCGGAGCTGGTCACCGTCATCGAGGGGCACCGGTTCGCCGCCCGCCCGGCCGCGAGCCTCGGGCCTGCCGCCGCGCTCTTCCGCGCCCACTGCGCTATCTGCAGTGCCGAGTATGCGGGGCCGTGGCGGCTCATCCCCGGCCAGCGCCGGGCCTCGTGACGGTTTGTCGGTGGGCGGCGGCATCATGAAGGAGATGAGCGAGGAGATCATCGGTGACCAGGACACAGTCCGCGACGAGGACCGGGATGCCGGCGGGGATGACGACGACGCGTACGACCGGGACCAGTGACGCATGCCCAGCTACCACCGGACCAAGGGCGGCGCCGCCCAGCTCGGCGTCGCACCCGGCGAGCCGGGCCCCTTCGGTACGTACGAAGAGGACCCGGCTCCCCAGGAGGCAGACCGGGGCGGGACTGTCACGGATCTGTCCTCCCGCCCCGGAGACCAGTTCGGCGGCTGACGTACGGCCGCCCCTTCGTCAGCGGTGGTGGGCGAGGAAGACGCGGGCGCGTTCGTCGAGTTCGGCCGCTACCCGTACGCCGCGGGACCGGTACGGACGCAGGTCTGAGCGCAGGGTCCGGACGGCCTTGAGCGTGCGGGTGGACTTCACCCCGGCCATGGTGTCGATCGCCCGGCCCCAGGTGGTGCACGCCTGCGCGATGCCGCCCTGCTTGGCCTGCTGCTCAGCCTGTGCCACCAGGTCGAGGGCGATGATCCGCGCGTACGTCGCCCCGGGCCGGCTCGCGGCGGCGGTCGCATAACTGCGCGCGGAGTTCCCCGCGGTCGCCGAGCGTCTCGAAGACTTTCGCACTGCGACTGTGAACAGTGGCGACGGGCGGGCCCCACACCAGGGCCCAGAACGGGACGTCGTCGGCCGCCGCGCCGACGGCGAGGGCTGCGTGGGCGCGGTCGACGTCGGCGAGCGCGGCCTGGCGCTGGCCGGTCTTGGCGAGTACGTGCGCGTGCGTGACGGCGAACAGCGCCTCGACCTGGGAGTCCACCCGGCCCTTGGCACGGTCCAGCCGGTCTCGGCGAGCGCCAGGCAGTGCTCGGGCCGGTGCAGTTTCATGCCCTGCTGCGACATGGTCCGCATCACGAACCCGTCCTGACCTGGGATTCCGGACTCCCGGGCGAGCCCCAGCGACTGCATGTAGTACCGCTGCGCGAGACCCTGCTCACCGCTGTCGTACGCCTTCCAGCCGCACAAGTGAGCTGCCGCGGAGGCGACGGAAAGCGCCTCGGCGCGGGCTTCCTCGCTGCTGAAGCGGGCCCGGCACAGGTCACGGACGTCGGTGATCAGGTACTGCACGAACGCGGCCCGGCCGTGCTGGCCGCCATGTTTCTCGTCCATGTCCATGAAGAGCTTCACCATGTCGCGTACGGCCGCGACGTCGGCGTGCCCGGCGAGCGCACCGCCTGCGCACCTTCGCACCCTCAGACATCGACATCTCCTCATCTCCCCACGGATGAACCAGATGACTCTCTGCCCGCACGTGCCGCCGATCCGCGCGTCTGCCCTTGCGGACTCACCCTGCAACGCTCGGCAGGTGGTCGTCGACATTTCTGGTCATCGCCGTCAGGGCGCGGGAGACCTCGGCGCTGATGCGTTCCGCTGTCGCCCGGTCGAAGAGCTCGGTGGCGTAGATGAGGGTGCCGGTGATGCCACCCAGGTCGGGCTGCTCCGAGAGCTGGAACAGCAAGTCGAAATCGGTATGGGGTACGGGCACCGGGCGGACCTGGGCCGCGAGTCCCGGAAAGCCGAGGGTCTCGTGACCGCGCAGCGCGGTGTACGTGACGGCGACCTGGAACAGCGGGTGCCGCGCGAGCGACCGCTCCGGGTTCACCAGCTCGACGAGCCGGTCGAAGGGGTACTCCTTGTGGTCGTGCGCGGCGAGCAGGCGGTCCCGGACCTGCCCGATCAGTTCGCGGTAGGTCGGACGCCCGGAGGCATCGGCGCGCAGCACCACCGTGTGCACGGCACAGCCCACGAGGCCGTCCAACGCCTGCGTGTCACGGCCGCTGACGACGACGCCGACCGGAATGTCCTGACCCGCTCCCATGCGGGCGAGCGCGGCGACGAGTGCGGCGTGCCAGATCATGTAGCCGCTGGCGCCACAGTCGCGCGCGATCCGGTGCATCCGCTCGTGGGTCGTGGCGGTCACGGAGAACGTGACGCCGGCGGCGCGCTTGTCGGCCACCGCGGCTCGGGGGCGGTCCAGGGGCAGCGCCAACTCGTCCGGCAGGCCGCTGACGGCCGCGCGCCAGTACCCGGCCTGGGACGCGGCGAGACTGCCGGGCTCGGCTTCGTCGCCCATGCGGGTGTGGAGCCACTGGGCGTAGTCGGCGTACTGCGGGGCGGGCGCGGGCCAGGTGGGGGGCTCGTCCTGGAGCCTGCTGCCGTAGGCGGCTGCGAGCTCCCGCAGGAGGGGGACCAGCGACTCGCCGTCGACGGCGATGTGATGCATGACGAGGAGCAGCACGTGCCGGTCGCGGGCGACGCGCAGGAGCCGGACGCGCAACGGCGGTCGGCTCAAGAGGTCGAAACCGGTTCGGAGTTGCGCCTCGATCGCGGCGTCGAGTCCGTCCTCGGTCACGTGGGCCCCCATCAGGTCGAGGGGGGCGGACTCGGGCGGCAGGATCCGCTGGACCGGGCCCTGCTCGGTGTACGGGTAGACGGTCCGCAGGATCTCGTGGCGGGCCACGACGTCCTGCAGGGCGGCGCGGAGTGCGGCCGTGTCGATTTCGCCGCGCAGTTCGAGGGCCGCGGTGGTGAGGTAGTCCGGCTGATGGCCCGCCAAGTAGTGGATGGTCCACAGACGTTCCTGGGCGGGTGACAGCGGGGCCTCGGTGGGACGGGGGCTCGACGGCGACCGGGGCGGGAGTGCGGGATGTGCGGTCGGGGTCTGTGGGGTGTCGGCGAGGCGTCGGTCCAGCGCGCCCACGGTGGGCGCGTCGAAGAGGTCGCGCATCGTGACGCGTGCGTCGAGTGCGGCGCGCAGACGGCTCACCAGCCGCATGGCGGCCAGTGAGTTGCCGCCCAGCGCGAAGAAGTCGGCGTCGGTGGCGACGCTGTCGACACCGACGTCGAGGGCTTCGGCGAACAGGGCGGCGATGACCTCCTGGCGTGGCGTGCGCGGCCCGTGAGCACCGTTGGCTGCGGGCGCGGGCAGGGCGGCCGTGTCGACCTTGCCGTTGGCGGTCAGGGGAAGGGCTCCAACCGTGACGATCGACGCGGGGACGAGATAGCCGGGAAGACGGGCGGCCAGCCGCGCGCGCAGCTCCGCCGGGTCGACGGCGGTACGGGGGACGACGTACGCGGTCAGTGTCTTGCCGCTGCCCGCGGTGTGGGCGGCCACGGCCGCGGCGGCGACCTCGGGCTCGCGGCACAGCGCCGCCTCGATCTCGCCGGGGTCGACGCGGAACCCGTTCACCTTCAGCTGCCGGTCGACCCGGCCGAGGAAGTGCAGTCGGCCGCTCTCGTCCCAGCGCCCGAGGTCGCCGGTGCGGTACAGACGGGAACCGGGTGCGCCGTGCGGGTCGGCGACGAACCGTTCCGCGGTGAGGGCGGGAGCGCGGTGGTATCCGGACGTGAGTCCGGCCCCGGCGACGTATATCTCGCCGGGGACTCCGGGCGCGACGGGCCGCAGCGCCGCGTCGAGGAGCGAGACGGACGTGTTGTCGATGGGCCTGCCGATGGGCAGTGGCTGGTCGTCGAAGGGCCCCTCGGGGATCGGGTGGCCCAGGGCGAAGGTGGTCGTCTCGACAGGACCGTAGTAGTTGATGACCCGCAGGCCGGGGTTGGCCTGCCGGGCGCGGCGGACGGCGGCCGGCGAGACGACGTCGCCGCCGGTGGACACCTGGCGCAGCGCGCCGAGGATGCCGGGTGCCTGTTCGGTGATCAGGTCGAACAGGCCGGCGGTGAACCAGGCGGCGGTGACCCGGCCCTCGGTGATGACGGCGGCGTAGTCGTCGAGGCCGAGGTCACCGGCGGGCGCGAGCACCACCTGGCGGCCGGTGAGGAGGGGCATCCACAGCTCGTAGACCACTGGGTCCCAGGTGTGGGAGGAGTGGAAGAGCACCCGCTCGTGCGCGTCCCCGCGAAAGGCGCGGTCGTGTGCGCGCGCCACGATGTTGCCGTGGGTGACGGCGACGCCCTTGGACATGCCGGTCGAGCCCGAGGTGAACATCAGGCAGGCGGGTGCGTCGGGCGGAACGTGCAGACCGGGGTCGGTCGCGGGCTCGGTGGCCGCCTCGGCTTCCGCGTCCGCCAGTCCGTCCAGGAGCAGTTCCGCACCGGCGTGGTGGAGCAGTTCGCGGACGGCAGTGGGCGGCAGGTCCTGGCGCAGCGGGACGCAGACCGAGCCGAGCTTGGCGAGGGCGAGGAAGGCGACGGCGACCTCGACGGAACGCTCCAGGCGCAGGCCGACCGGCGTGCCGGGGCGCACGCCGCGGCGGCGGAGGTGGTGGGCGAGCCGGTTAGCACGGGAGTTGAGCCGTCCGTAGCTGATCGGCCGGTCGGCCGTCCACAGGGCGGGGCGGCCGGGGTCGGCGTGGACGATCGCTTCGAATGCCTGCGGGAGCGAGTGGGACGGCACCGGGGTGGCCTGACCACGGCCTCGGGCAAGGAGGCGGCCGCGGCGCTCGGGGCCGAGCAGGTCGAGGTCGCGGACGCGGAGGGTGCCCTGCTCCGCCAATGCCCGACAGGCGTCGACGACGAGCCGCCAGATGTCCCCGATGTCGCCGATGTCGCCGAACCGGGCGAGGCGCTCGGGTCGGAGGTAGAAGCGGAAGTCGAGGCGGCCGGCGCGGGGCAGCACCGCGACGGCGAGGGGGTAGTGGGTGGCGTCGTGGACGTCGACTCCGGTGACCCGCAGGCCGCTTCCCTCCTCGCTGAAGTCCTGCGACTCCAGGGGGTAGTTCTCGAAGACGAGCAGGGTGTCGAAGAGGTCGCCGGTGCCGGCCGCCGCCTCGATGGCGGCAAGGCCGAGGTGCTCGTGGTCGAGGAGGCGTACGCGGGCCGCCTGGACGGCCGCGGCGAGGTCCTGGAGCGGAGCGGCCGCGTCGATACGGACCCGGGCGGGCACGGTGTTGATCAGCAGACCGACCATCTGCTCGGCCCCGTCCAGGCCGACGGGCCGGCCCGCGACGGTCACGCCGAAGACGACGTCGTCCCGTCCGGTGAGGTGGCCGAGGACCAGTGCCCATGCCGTCTCGACCACGGTGTTGACGGTGAGCCCGTGCTGGGCGGCCCGGGCGGTCAGCGCGGCGGTGGTCTCCTGCGGCAGGGTGAAGGTACGCGGCGTCGATGGCTCCGGACGGGCGTGCGGCTGGGGGCGGGTGTGCGCGCCCGCGCCACCCACTCGGGTCGGCTCGGCCCCGTCGAGCTCCCGCCGCCAGGCTTCCTGGGCGCGGTCGCCGTCCTGGGATGCCAGCCATGCCAGGTGGCGCCGGTACAACGGCGCCGGTGGCAGCGCCGTTCCGTGGTACAGCGCGAAGAGTTCATGGAACAGGATCGGTACGGACCAGCCGTCGAGCAGTACGTGGTGATGGGTGAAGGCCAGGGACCAGCTCCGGGCTCCCGTGCGGGCCAGCGTGAACCGCAGCAGCGGTGGCCGATGCAGGGGGAACGGCCGCCGGTCCTCGGTGAGGTGCTCGCGGAGCCGGTCGGCGGGCACAGGACCCGAGGCCGGGTCCAGGGTCCGCCAGGGCAGTTCGACCCGAGAGGGAATCACGCACAGCGGGTCACCGCCGTCGTCCATGCGGAACGCGCCGCCCAGATGGGGGTGACGGCGAAGCAGGGACTCGGCGGCCGCACGGAGGCGTGCGGGGTCGACGTCGCCGTCCAGGGTGAGGACGAGTTGGACGACATAGGGGTCGTGGTGGTCAGCGGCGTCCGTCGGGGCGGTGTGGTCCACGGCGCCCGTGGGAGCGCTGTAGTCCGCGGCATCCGTGGGTGCGGTGAGCGAGTGGAACAGCAGACCTGACTGCAGCGGCGCGGTGGGAA
This sequence comes from Streptomyces sp. NPDC059003, assembly GCF_042740445.1. Lineage (NCBI taxonomy): Bacteria > Bacillati > Actinomycetota > Actinomycetes > Kitasatosporales > Streptomycetaceae > Streptomyces > Streptomyces sp. NPDC059003. Next base: position 125,399 of record NZ_JBHYJH010000001.1, read on the forward strand.
GCAGCTCGGCCAGGGGCCCCATCTCGGCTTCGAGGTGGTCGATGTGCGCCTGGGTGACGGAGACCAACGGGAAGTCGGACGGAGTGTGTTCGCCCTCGGCGGTGTCCGCGTAGTGCTCGACGAACGTGGCGAGCACCGCCCGCCAGGCCCGCGCCAAGCCGTCGACCTCGGTCCGGTCGAGGACTCCCCCGGCCCAGGTGCAGGCGAAACTGAAGTGCGGACCGTGGTCACCGGGCTCGACGAAGGCGTCGATCTCCAGGGCGTGGGCGACGGGCAGCGCCGCGTCGGCCTCCCCGCGCAGCGAACCCGGCAGCGGCTCCCAGGCACCACCGTCGGCACCGGGGCCGTCTCCGGTGTCGAAGCGGCCCAGGTAGTTGAAGCCGATCGACGCGGCGGCGGCCAGGCGGGCGCGGACCTCGGGATCGGGGCCGTAGCGCAGCAGGCCGTAGCCGACGCCCTTGTGCGGCACAGTGCGCAGCCGCTCCTTCACCCGCTTCGCCGCGGCATCCAGGCCCGTACCGTGTGCCGTCATGCCGTCCCAGTCGTCCACCCGGGCGTCGAGCGGCACCGGGTGGATGACGGTGAACCAGCCGACGGTGCGCGAGCTGTCGAGGTCGGCCACCTCGTCCAGGTCGAGGTCGCGGCCGTGGCCCTCGATGTCGACGAGGAAGGGCCCGTAGGCGGACTGGTCGGATCGGTGGTGCAGCGCTACGGAGAGGGCGGCGAGGAGGATCTCCGGGACGCCTGCGTGGAAGCGCTGGGGGACGGCGGTGAGCAGGGCCCGGGTGGCCTCCGGACCGAGGGAGAAGCGGAGGGTGGTGGTGTCGCCGACGGTGTCCCGGGAGGGGTCGAGGGGCCGGTGGCCGAGGGGGGTGCACACGGTGGCTTCGGTCCACCATCGGGTCTCCTCCTCGGACGGGGTGACCCCGGCCAGCCTCCGGGCCCAGGTGCGCAGCGGCGTCGGTACGGGTGGCAGTACGGCGGGACGTCCGGCGACGGCGGCGGCGTGGGCGGCCGCCAGATCGGGGAGCAGGATGCGCCAGGACACGGCGTCGACCGCCAGATGGTGGATCACCAGCAGCAGAAGCCCGCGGGCTTCGCCGTCCAGCCAGACCGCGCGCAGCAGGGCTCCCTGACGGGCCGACAGGCGGCGCCGGGCCAGGGCCCGCTGGCGTTCCAACTCGGCCTGCACGTCATCGGTGGGCACACGGGAGAAGCACGCCTCGGCACGGACCGCTCCGGGGGACTGGATCCGGAGGGTGGATTCGGTGTCCTGGACGTCGGGCGCGACGAGCCGCAGGGCGTCGTGGTGGTCGAGGAGTGTCTGAAGGGCGGTGAGCAGGGTGGTCTCGGTGGCATCAGAGGGCACTCGGCAGACGACCGACTGGGCGAAGGTGTCGCCGGGTTCGCCCAGTTCGGCGAGCCGGCGCATGATGGGCGTGCGCGGGAACTCGCCGACGGCTTCCTCCGGGGTCCCGGAACGGGCGGGCAGGGACGAGGGCTCGGCGGCCCGCGCGAGCGCCGCCGGGGTCGGCTGTTCGAAGACGTCCCGGGGGCTGATCAGGACTCCGGCCGCCCTGGCACGGTTGACCAGACGAATGGCGAGGATGGAATCCCCGCCGAGCCGGAAGAAGTCGTCGTCCGGGCCGACGCGTTCGGTCCCGAGGAGCGCGCCGAACAGGGAGACGAGCAGGTCGGTGCCCGGCGCTTCGGCAGCACGGCCGGACCCGGCGGGCCGCGTGGCGGCGAGCGGGGCCGGTGCGAGCGGCGTCGCTGTAGGCGTCACCGGAGCAGGAGACGTCACCGGAGCAGGAGACGTCGCCGCGCGCAGGGCGGCGCGTTCTTCCGCGTCGAGGACGGCGACGGAGTCGAACGGCCGCTGCGGGGCGTCCAGTACGGCGTCGACGAGGCGTCTCAGAACACGCAGGAAGAGCTCGACGGTCCCCCGCTTGTACGCGTCGGCGTTGTACTCGAGTACGCCGTCGAAGCCGCCGACGGCGTTCTGCGTGAACTCGAAGAGCAGGTCGAACTTGGCCATCGACCGGCTGAGTTCGACAGGGGTGCAGCGCAGCCCGGGGAGAGCGGGCACGGCCTGTTCCCCGGAGTGGAGCATCACCATGACCTGGAACAGCGGGTGGCGCCCGAGCACACGGGGCGGCTGCACGGCGTCGACGACGCGGTCGAAGGGAACCTGGTGCGCGAACGCGCTGAGATCGGTCTGCCGTGCCCGGTCGACGACGTCGGCGAAGCCGGGACTGCCGGCCAGGTCGGTGCGCAGCACCACCGTTTCGGCGAAGAATCCGATGAGGTCGTCGACGCCTGCGGTGTCACGGCCCGCGGTGACGGTACCGACGGGGATGTCGGTGCCCGCGCCGAGCCTGCTCAGGAGGCAGGCGACCGCCGCGTGCAGCACCATGAACGGGGTGGCGCCGCGCGCGGCGGCCAACGCGGTGATGCGGCGCCCCAGTTCGGGTTCCCACGCGAAGGTGACGGCGTCGCCCCGGTGAGCGGGAGCGGGCGCCGGCTCGTGGTCCATGGGCAGACAGAGCGCGTCGGGCAGGCCGTCGAGCGTCCGCCGCCAGTGGTCCAGTTCGGTGGCGAGTCTGCTGTCCGGCTTCTCGGCGCTGCCCAGGCGCTCGCGTTCCCACAGCGCGTAGTCGGCGTACTGGACGGCGAGCGGGGGCCAGGCCGGGGCCAGGCCCTGCGTTCTGGCGCCGTAGGCGGTGGACAGGTCACGGGCCAGGGTGCGCAGCGAGTGCTCGTCGGCGACGATGTGGTGCAGGACGGTCAGCAGTGCGTGCTCGTCGGCTCCGGTGGTGAACAGGGTGGTGCGCCAAGGGAGTTCGGTGGTGAGGTCGAATCCCCGGCTCGCCTCGGCGCGCAGCTCGGCGTCGAGTGCGGAGGCCGGTACGGTGCGCACCGTGAACGGGGTCGTCGGTCGCTCAAGGACCAGCTGGGAGGGTTCTTCCCCGGTGTCGGGGAAGAGGGTGCGCAGGCTTTCGTGCCGTTCTTGGATGTCGTCGAAGGCGGCACGCAGCGCCTCCGTGTCCACCGGACCTTTCATACGGACGGCCAGCGGGACCAGGTAGGTGGCGGCCCGGCCTTCCATCCGGTGCAGGAACCACAGCCGGCGCTGGGCGTAGGACGCAGGGACGCGCGTGGGGCGGGGTACGGCTGTCAGGGGGCGGGCCGCCGCTGCGGTGCCGCTGTCGGGGTGCCTGACCAGGTCGGCGAGGCCCGTCACGGTCGGGGACGCGAACACGTCGCGTACCGAGACGGGTGTGCCCGAAGCGTCGGCGAGCCGCTGGGCGAGCCGGTTGGCCGACAGCGAGTCCCCGCCGAGAGCGAAGAAGCTGTCGTCGAGGCTCACCGTGTCGCCGCCCACGCCCAGGACGTCGGCGAACAGCCCGTGCACGAGCGCGTCGAGCTCATCGTCCGGTGCCGGGGCGGCCCGTTCCGTTCGCCCCGGTCGCAGGGCACGCAGCCGCCGCTGGTCCAGCTTCCCGTTGGAGGTGAGCGGAAGGGCGTCGACGAGGTGCACGACGGAGGGCACCATGTGGGCGGGGAGCCGGGCCGCCACGGCGTCGCGGATCACCCGCGGGTCCGGGGCCGCCGATCCGGTGGCGTCGGCCACGACGTAGCCGACGAGGCGCCGGTCGCCCGGCAGGTCCTCCGTGGCCAGGACGGCCGCGGCCTTGATGCCGGGCAGGCCGCTCAGTGCGGCTTCCACCTCTCCCGGTTCGATCCGGAAGCCGCGGATCTTCACCTGCCGGTCGGCGCGGCCCAGGTACTCCAGCCCGCCGTCCTCGCGCCGTCGGGCCAGGTCGCCGCTGCGGTACATCCTCTCCCCCGGCGCCGCGAACGGGTCGGCGACGAAACGCTGCGCGGTCAGGCCGGGGAGGCCGTGGTAGCCGCGCGCGACGCCGGCGCCCGACACGTACATCTCACCCGGCAGACCGGGCGGTACGGGCCGCAGCGCCGCGTCGAGCACATGGACGCGCAGGTCGGGCAGCGGCGTCCCGATGAGGCTCCCCGCGCCTGCCGCGGCGGCGTCGACGCCAAGAGGCCTCGCGGTCACATGGACCGTGGTCTCGGTGATCCCGTACATGTTGACCAGGCGGGGCGCGGTGTCGGCGTGCCGGGCGTACCAGTTGAGCAGCCGCCACGGTTCCAGCGCCTCGCCGCCGAAGATGACGTACCGCAGCGCGAGCCGGTCCCCCACCGCCGGGCGCCGGGCGTCGGCCTCGGCGAGCTGGGTGAACGCGGAGGGCGTCTGGTTGAGTACCGTCACCTCCTCCCGGACGAGGAGGTCGAGGAACTCGTCCGGGGAGCGGGCGGTGTCCTCCCCTACGACGACGAGGCGGCCGCCGTGCAGCAGGGCGCCCCACAGCTCCCAGACGGAGAAGTCGAAGGCCGTCGAGTGGAAGAGGGTCCACACGTCGTCGGCGCCGAACCGGAATTCCTGTTCGGTCGAGGTCAGCAGCCGGGCGACGTTGCCGTGCGTGACGACGGCGCCCTTGGGCCGGCCGGTGGAACCCGAGGTGAAGATGGTGTAGGCGGGATCGTCGGGTCGGGGGCGGCGGGCCGGCTGTCGTTCGCTGTCCGGGGCGGACGGCTCGTCGAGGCGCAGCACGGGGATGTCCGGGGCCGGTGGCGCGTCGTGGCCGCGGGTGATCAGCAAGGCGGGCGCGGCATCGGTGAGGGTGGCCAGGAGCCGCTCGTCCGGGTACGAGGGGTTCAGCGGCACATAGGCGGCACCGGCTTTGAGGACGCCCAGGATCGCCACGACGAGGTCGAGCGAGCGCGGCAGCGCGATGGCCACGGACCGGCCGGGCCGCACCCCGCGCCCCGCGATCCTGCGGGCCACCTCGTTCGCCCTGTCGTCGAGCTGCCGGTAGCTCAGGGCCTCGCCGTCGTGGACGACGGCCGTCGCGTCGCCCCTGGCACGGGCCTGCCGCTCGAACAGGTCGACGAGGGTCTCGGACGGTCGTGCCGCGCTTCCGGTGGGGCGGGCGGGCGCGTCGGTGAACGCGAGGCGGCCGGTCGTCAGCGCGTCGGGCGCGTCGGCGACGGCGGTCAGTGCCGTGAGGAGGCGCCTCTGGTGGGCCGTGATGTCCTGCTCGGTGTACTGGGTGGCGGAGGCGTCGATGTCGACGCGCAGCGCGGCCTCGCCGTTGTCGTACACGCCGATGGAGAGTTCGTCGCTCTGCCCGGGTGAGCCCTCGTGGACGGTCGCCCGGTGCCCGGCGAACTCCAGGTCGGTGTCCATGGACATGAGGTTGACCGTGGGCCCGACGATCCGGCGCCCGTCGGCGAGCGCGCCGGCGTCGCGGACGATGTCCTCCAGGCGGTACCGCTGGTGCCGGAGCACGGCCGTGATCTCCGTGCTCGCGGCCCGCGCGAGGTCCGCCACCGGGCGAGCGGGGTCGACGGTGAGGCGGAGCGGCACCACGTTGGCGACGGTACCGAGTGCGGCGCGGGCCGCCCTGCCGACCCGGCCCGGCACCGAGAGGCCGAGGACGACATCGCGTTGCCCGCTGTCGGCGTGCAGCAGCGTGGCGGTGGCCGCGCACACCAGGGAGGGCCATCGGACGTCCCACGCTTCGGCCTTCGCCCGCAGCCGCGCCCACTGGTCCGGGTCGAGGCGGGCGGAGCGCCGGAGGTGGCCGGAGGAGCCGGGCGGCACCGGCCCCTGGGCCAGGACGGGGGCGTCGTCCAGGCCGGCGAGTTTCTCCGCCCAGAACGCGGCGTCGTCGCGGAAGCGGGCGGAGGCGCGGTAGCGGGCGTCCTCGGTGAGCAGGGTCTCCACCCGGTCGAAGACTCCGTCGTCTACGGGCCGCCCCGAGCACAGCGCGGTGTAGGTGTCGGCCACGCGCCGTATGAACGTGGCGGTTCCGGTGCCGTCGAACAGCAGATGGTGCAGGCGCAGGCACCACAGGTGGTCCGTCGGCGAAGCCCTGATCAGAGAGTGCTCGAACAGCGGCGCCACGGAGAGGTCGAACGGCTTCTCGTACTGTGCCTCGATGAACCGCGCGGCGGCCTCCATCGGCCGTTCGGCGCCCGAGACGTCGATGCGGCCCAATGCCCAGTCGGGCACCGCCTCGACGAACTGGCGGGCCCCGTCCGGGGTGTGGGCGAACCGCACGCGCAGGGTCTCGCTGCCGTCGACCACGATGTGCAGCGCCTGTTCGAACCGGTCCGCGTCGACGGGGCCGTGGATGTGGACGTACTGGCCGACGACGTAGCGCAGGCCTGTCGGGTCCAGCTCCTGCCCGAACCACAGGCCCGCCTGCGCCGCCGACAGGTTCCATCCCTCTTCGCTGTGCACGGCCTACTCTCCCTCCAGCAGGCCGATTTCACCGGCGAGCACCTTGCCCACCTCGGCCAGTGAGTCGGGGTTGCCCATGTCGGCGTGGAGGAACCGACTGTCGACGACGCGGATCCGGCCGTCCTGCACGTAGGGCAGCCATGAGTCGACGGTCATCGGGACCGACGCGTCCTGGCGTCCCGCGAAGAAGAGGACATCGCCCCGGAAGACGTCCGGCCGGAAGGTCCGGCCCAGTTTCAGGTTGTTGCTGTACACGCTTCCCATGCCGATCAGATGCCGCTCGGCGACGCCGGACAGCACGCTGTCGGTGCTCTGTACGAGCTCCAGGAACCGCTCGGTGGTCAGCTCGTCGACGCGCAGTCCGGCGGGATGGACGCCGGCGAACGACAGCAGCGTGGCGAACATCGCGCGCGCTCCGCCGAACGCGTCCTCCGGCGGCAGCGACGGGTGGTCGGCGACGACGTACGAGTCGAGGAGCGCGAGCAGCCCGACGCGTTCCCCCGCCGCCTGCAGCCTGGTGGCCGCGGCATGCGCCACCATCCCGCCGAACGACCAGCCAAGGAGGTGGTAGGGCCCCTTCGGCTGGATGCTCCTGATCTGCGCCACGTAGTCGTCGGCCATGTCCGCGATGTCGCCGGGCAGCGGCTCGTCCCCGCCCAGGCCGCGGGCCTGGAGCGCGTAGACCGGGTGATCCGCACCGAGTTGGCGCATCAGCACCGAGTACATCCAGCCGACTCCGCCGGCCGGATGCACGCAGAACAACGCGGGGCGGTCGCCGGTGCGGCGCAGCGGCAGGACGACGTCGAACGCGAAGCGTTGGTCGTCCGTTCCCAGTCGCTCGGCGAGGGCCGCCACGGTCGGCGCGACGAACAGGGTCGCGGTGTCGACGCCGCTGCCCCAGGTCAGCTCGATCCGCCTGGCCAGCTGGGCGGCGAGCAGGGAGTGGCCGCCCAGGTCGAAGAAGTTGTCGTCGATGCCGACGGCCGACAGGCCGAGGGTCTCGGCGAACAGCTCGCAGAGGTGCTTCTCCAGCACTGTTCGCGGTGCCCGTCCCGCCGTCGTGTCGGGTGCCTCGGGGTCCGGCAGCGCGGCGTGGTCGATCTTCCCGCTCCGTGTGCGGGGCAGGTCGGGCAGGACGACGACGGCGGAGGGCACCTGATGGGCGGGGAGCACCTCGCGCAGTCGTCGGGGCAGCTCGGTCGGCAGCGCCGCCGCGACGCCCGCCGTGGCCGGTTCGTGCACGGCGGGGCCGTCGGGGGCCGCGGTGGGGGCGTACACGTCGCGGACCGGGGCGGCAGCCGAGGTGGGCAACAGGACGGCGTCGAACCGGCCCGGCGCGGCGGACGGCGCGGCGAGCACGCGGTAGCCGGACCTCTCCGCCAGGTCCTCGATGTCGGCCGGGCGGACGCCCGGGTCGTCGGGCACCGTCAGGTCGAGGGCGCCGATCGTGGTCGCCGGCGCCGCGGCGTCGAGGGCGCGTGCCGCAGCGAGGTCCGCGGCAAGGCGGGCGTCGGGAATGTCGGTGATACGCAGCGGCGTCGTGCCGCCGGCCGAGGACAGCAGGGCGGACAGCTCGGCAGGACCGCGGACGTCGGTGCCCCAGACGAGGGGCATGGCCGAAGCCGCCGAGGTGCTGGGCACCGGCGCCTTGTAGAGGACGGCGTCGTAGCGGTAGCGCGTCAGCTCGTTGTCGTGGCTGCCGGACTTCAGGCGGATGTCGGCCGCGTCGCCGAAGCCGCCGAAGAACTCCGGCGCGACCGCGAGCTCCTTGTCGAGGAGCAGCCTCCGTCCGATGGCGAGCCGGGCCTGGGCCACGGTCGTCACCGCACCGGCGGCACCGACACCGGCCGCGGTGAACAGCACGGAGCGGCTCCTGACGTCCCGGACGTCGCCGACGAAGACCGCACCGCCGGGCGCGAGGAGGCGCAGCGCACCGGTGAGCACCCGCTCCAGGTAGGCGCGCGAAGGGAAGTACTGCACCACGGAGTTGAGGATGATCGTGTCGAAGTGGCCCTCCGGCAGCCCGGAGAGGTCGTCGGCGGTCTGTTGGCTGACGGTGACCTTGCCGCTCAGTGCGGGCGCCGCCGCCACGTGCCGGCGGAGGGTGTCGACGGCGGTCGGGGAGATGTCGGTCGCGTGGTAGCTCTCGCAGTGCGGCGCGAGCGGGGCGAGGACCGCTCCGTTGCCCGCGCCGATCTCGAGGACCCGCCGGGGGGCCAGCTCGCGGACGCGGTCGACCACGGCGTCCCGCCACTCCCGCATCGCCTCGCGGGGAATGGGGGAGCCGTCGTAGGAACTGTTCCAGCCGACGAAGGAGTCGCCGAAGGGGGCTTCGTCCGGGGACGGGGACTCCCGGTCGACGCCGCCCTCTCTGTCGTAGACGCTGTCGTGCACCGCCACCCAATCGGCGAGGACTTCCTCCTCCGGCACGGCGCCCGGTGCGGCGGACAGCTCGGGCACCACGTAGGCGACCAGGCGTGAACCGTCGTCCCCCGTCGTCCAGACCCGCACCGCCGCCTGGGCCACGGCCTCGTGTGCGAGCAGCGCGGACTCCACCTCGCCGGGCTCGATCCGATAGCCGCGGATCTTGACCTGACGGTCGGAGCGGCCGGTGAACTCCAGCTCGCCGTCGGCGTTCCAGCGGCCGAGGTCGCCCGTGCGGTACATCCGCCGGCCCGGCGCCCCGAACGGATCGGGCACGAACCGCTCGGCGGTGCGGGCGAATTGGCCGACGTAGCCGCGGGCGAGGGCGGGGCCCGACAGGTACAGCTCGCCCTCGCGGCCGGGCGGTACCGGGCGCAGCGCGGCGTCCAGGACGTGGATCCGGGTGGTGGCGACGGGGCGGCCGATGGTGGTGCTCGCGCCGGTCAGCTCGTCGCTGATGGTGGCGCAGGCGGTGGACTCGGTCGGCCCGTAGCCGTTGAGCATGGGATGCCGAGCGGCCCAGCGGGCCACCAGTTCGGCAGGCAGTTCCTCACCCACGACGCGGATCAGGCAGCCGTCGGGCAGGCCCGCGTCGGGATCGAGCACGGCGAGGGCGGACGGGGGAAGGGTGAGGGTGGTGATCCGCTCCTCGTGGGCGAGGCGTTCGAGCCCGCGGCCGGGCAGCAGCCGCTCCGGAGAGGCGACGACCAGGGTCGATCCGCTGCACAACGTCTCGAACATCTCGTAGAGCGCGGCGTCGAAGGCCAGGGAGGCGAACTGCAGCACTCGGCTGCCCGGGACGATCCGGGACTGTACGGCGGTGCTGCTCAGCATCGCCGCCACGCCGGTGTGCTGGACGAGGACGCCCTTGGGCCGCCCGGTCGAGCCCGAGGTGTGGACGATGTAGGCCGCATGCGAGGGCAGCAGGGGGCAGGTCCGCTCCGCGTCGGCCACGGGACGGCCGTCGTGTCCGGCGATGCGCTGAGCGGTGTCCGGATCGTCGAGAACGAGGAGGTCGGCGGCTTCGCTCAGGGCCAGCCGCATGGCGAGGGCCCGATCGGTGATCACAGTGGCGGGCCGGGTGTCCCCCAGGACGAGCCGGAGCCGCTCCTCGGGGTGGTCGGGGTCGATCAGCGTGACCGCGGCGCCCGCGGCGAACGCCCCGAACACCGCCGTCACGGTCTGCACCGAGCGCGGCAGTGCGAGCGCGACCACCTGTTCCGGACCGACGCCGCGGGCGATCAGTTCCCTGGCGATGCCGTTGGCCGCGGCGGACACCTCGCGGTACGTGAGGTCCGTGCCGTCGGGTCCGGCGCTGCGGACGGCGGGCGCGTCGGGCGCCGCCGCCACCTGCTCCTCGAACAGGGCGGTGATCGTGCGGGGGGCCACGTCGGCGTCGCCGCCGCTGTACGCGGCGAGGGCCGCTCGCTCGTCGTCGTCGAGCAGGTCGAGGTGGGACAGGCGGGTATCGGGAGCGGAGGCCATCAGGTCGAGGAGGCGCAGCGTTCTGGAGAGGAAGCGCTCGGCCGTCGCCCGGTCGAGGACGTCCTCGCGGTGGAGCAGATGCAGCAGCATGCCTCCGGTCACCTTCGGCGCGGCCATCAGGGTGAGCGGATAGTGCCCCGCGGTCTCGTTGCGCGCGGCGTGGAACGACAGTTCGGGGACATCGCCCCAGGGGTCGCGGTCGACCGGGAAGTTCTCGAACACCATGCCGGTGTCGAAGAGCGTGTCCACGCCGACCGCGTGCTGGATCTTGGTGAGACCGAGGTGGTGGTGTGACAGCAGCCGTGTCTGCTCGCCCTGTACCCGCTGCAGCAGCTCGGCCAGCGACTCGGCCGGGGAGACGGTGACCCGCATGGGGATGGTGTTGATGAGGAAGCCGACGATCGACTCGACGCCGGCCACCTCGGGGGCGCGGCCGGATACGGCCACCCCGAACACCGCTTCGCTCCTGCCCGTCCACTGGGCCAGCAGCAGGCCCCAGCACACCTGGAACAGGGTGTTGACGGTGACACCGAGCCGGGCCGCCGACCGCGTGAGCGCATCGAGCTGTGCCACGCTCAGCTCATGCTGGAGCCGCGCCGGCCAGGCGGAACTGCGGTGCAGTCCGGCGGGGTCGATCAGGGTCGGCTGGACCGGACCCAGCGCCTCGCGCCATGCCCGTACGGACTCCTCCTGGTCCTGCTCCCCGAGCCAGGCGAGGAAGGTGCGGTGGCGCGGGGCGTCGTCGAGCGCGTCCAGGCGGTCCGGGTCGGCGTAGAGCTGGAACAGGTCACGGGCGACGATCTGCACCGACCAGCCGTCGAACAGGATGTGGTGTGCGGTCATCAGCAGCCGGAACTGTTGCTCCCCCTGCCGGATCAGGGTCAGTCGGAGCAGCGGCGGTTCGGCCGGGTCGAAGCGTGTGGTGCGGTCCGCCTCGGTGAGCCGCGCGGTCTCCTTCTGCTGCTCTTCCTCCGGCAGGTGGGTGAGGTCGATCTCGGTGAAGGCCGGTTCGGCGTCGGCGCTGACGACCTGCACGGGCCTGCCGGAGGGCAGCCGGAGGAAGGCCGCCCTGAGCCCGGTGTGCCGTCGGCACAGCAGCGCTGCGGCGCGGCGCATCGCGCCCGCGTCGAACGGGCCGGTGAAGTCCAGGGCCGACTGCAGCACGTAGACGTCCTCGTCGAGGCGGTCGTGGCTGTTGTGGAAGAGCAGTCCCTCCTGTACGGGCGTGAGCGGCAGGACGTCCTCCGCCCAGGGGCAGGTCGCCGCCAGCCAGGCGCGCTCCGCGGCGTCAAGATCGATCAGCGGCGCCTCGTGGTCCGCGGCCGGTGGCTCGGCATCGGGGGTGCTCTGCGGTACGGCCACCTCTGCCAGGAGGGCGGGGGTCTTGCGCTCGAACACATCCTCGACGGAGATGACAAGGCCGGCCTGGCGGGCACGGCGTACCAGCTTGATGGAGGAGATGCTGTCGCCGCCGACCGCGAAGAAGCTGTCGTCCGGCGCCACGTCGGGACGGCCCACGACCGTGGCGAACACCTCGCGCAGGATCTCCACCGGGCCTCTGGTGACCGGCGCGGGCGCGGGCGTCGCCTCGTCGCTCTCGGCCCGGGCGGCCAGCGCGAGCCGGTCCACCTTGGCGTTGGGGTTCCGGGGCAGGGCGTCCACCGCACGGATGGCGGCCGGAACGTACGGCTCGGGCAGTTCGGCCCGCAGCGCGTCGGCCAGCGCCTCCGGCACGCACGCGGCGCCCTGCGGCACGACGAAGGCGGTGAGCCGGCGGTCGCCCTCGCCGTCGTCGGTGGCGACGACGACGGCCTCGGCCACGCCCTGCTGCCTCAGCAGAGCAGCCTCGACTTCGCCGAGTTCCACTCTGTGGCCGCGCACCTTGACCTGGTTGTCGACACGGCTGACGAACTCCAGTTGCCCGTCCTCGGACCAGCGCGCGAGGTCACCCGTGCGGTACATCCGCCCGCCCGGCCGGTCGGAGAACGGGTCCGCGAGGAACCGCTCCGCGGTCAGCGCGCTGCGGTGGGCGTAGCCGCGTGCCAGATAGTCCCCGGCGAGGTAGAGCTCGCCGACGTCCCCGAGCGGCACCGGGCGCAGCGCCGCGTCGAGGACGTGGCAGCGCACGTTGGTCGCGGGGCGGCCGACCGATGGGTTTCCGGCGGCCTGCGGGTCGCACTGCCAGGCGGCGGCGTAGACGGTGACCTCGGTCGGCCCGTAGAGGTTGAACACGCGGGTTTCCGGGAGGCGTTGACGCAGCTCCCTGACCAGCTCGGCGGGGAGCGGCTCGCCGGAGAAGCCGTAGTTCGCCGAGCGCTCGGCCACCCACTCCGCCTCGTGGACCCGCCGGTACAGCGAGGGCACCGCGGTGATCAGGCTGCCGTTCCAGTCGGGGGCGTCGAGCAGCGACAGGACGTTGGGCACCAGGTCGATGCTGCCGCCGGTCATCAGGGGCACCAGGATCTCGAGGACCGACATGTCGAAGCTCAGCGAGGTGGCGCCGAGCACCCGCTCGAACGCCGAGGCGCCCATCTCGGCCACCGCCCAGGCGGCGAAGTTCACCACGTTCCGGTGTGTGATCACCACGCCCTTCGGGTTTCCGGTCGAGCCCGAGGTGTAGATGACGTAGGCGGCGTTCTCCGGTGCGGGCTTCGCCCGCGTCGGTGCCAGCCCCTCCCGCGCCGGTGCGTCGACGGGGGCGGCCGGCTCGGCGCCGGTGGCGGCATCGTCCAGTACCAGGACCGGTGGCGCGTCCGCCGCGGGGAGTTGGCCCACCAGCGCGGCCGTGGTCAGCACGGCCGCGGGCCGCGCGTCGTTCAGGAGATAGCGGATCCGGCCGTCCGGGTACTTGGGGTCGATCGGCACATAGGCCGCGCCCGACTTCAGTACGGCCAGTAGGGCGACCACCATCTCGGGGGTCCGGGGCACCATGACGGCGACCAGGCGCTCCGGTCCCGCACCCCGCTCGGCAAGGAGCCGGCACACACGGTCCGCCCGCTCGTCGAGTTCGGCGTAGGTCAGCTCGCTCCCGCGGTGGCGCACCGCCACCGCGCCGGGAGCACGGCGGACCTGCTCCAGGAACGCCCCGGACACGGTCCCCTCCGGCACCTCGCGCGCGGTGTCGTTGAACTCCTCGCGGTACCGCGTGAGTTCCTTCTCGTCCGCGAGGTCGAACCGGGCGACGGGCAGGTCCGGTTGGCGTGCCATCCGCTCGAGGAGAGCCACGAACCGGCGCTGGTGGTCGCCCGCCTCGTCGGCCCGTACCTCCGTCTCCCACTCGCCGTCCGCGTCGACCCGCACGTCAAGACCGGTTGCCGGGGCCCAGACCGACACCACCGCGGCCTCGCAGGATCCGAACGGGACGGTCCGGTTGTGATCCACCAGCTCGCACGCGAGGACCTGGTCTGCGTCCGCGGGCTTCGACGACGGCTCGTCCGACGCGGCGAGCCCGCCGCTTCGCCCCGCGTGGCGCAGTTGAGCGCCCGCCGCGCGCGCCACCTCGGCGAAAGTGAGGCGCGGGTTCATCGCGAGCCGGACGGGAACGGTCGTGCCGGATCTCCGGTACCCGATCACCAGGTCGTCCGATCCGAACCTGCGGTGCGCGTAGACGGCGACTGCCGCAAGGAGCACTGCTCCTGGACCCCCGCCGCTGCGTCGGGCGGCCCTGGCCAGGGCCGCGCCCGCCGTGACGCGGGTCCGGTCCGACGCGTCGAAGCGGGCCATGCGCGCGGGCCCGACGACCTGGGGCCCGGGCCCGACCGCCCGGGGCGCGGACTCGCCGGTGGTAGCGGCCGCGCGCTGGTCTCCCGCCCGGTCGGCTGCGGTGTCCGTGCGCTCGTCGGCGGGGACCTCGGCGGCGCCGGACGCCGTGGCGTACCGGGTGGCGACGCGGCGCAGGGTCGCGTCCATCGCCTCCTCCGCCGCCGGACCGTGGTGCAGCTGGAACCAGCCGTATCGCTCCGGGCTCAGGCGGAAGAGGAGGTGAACGGAGCCCGGTGCCTGGTCCGCATCGGGCGCGCGGTCGAGTTCCGCCTCGACCCGAGCCCTGACCAGGGCATCCGAATCGGCCGTGCCGGTGGCGTCGATCATCTCGAACCCGGCGCCCGAGCCTGCCATCGCGGCGCGCAGCGCCGCCTCCCGCACCGGGCCGCGCAGGCTGACGTACTGGGCGGCGTACGGTGCGGAGCCCTGGGCGCCGTCGGTGTTCCCGGCGTCGGACGCGCCGCGTCGGGGGTTCTCAAAGGCAGCGGCCCGACCGCCGGGCTCGACGGCCCCGCCAGGACCCGCTCCTCCCGGCTCACGGCCGTGGGTGTACGTGTTCATCGCGCCGTCTCCTCCAGCATGGCAAGGTCGTCCGACCGGTTGTCCTGGATGATGTGGTCGAGCGCCACCTCCTGCACGGACGCCTCGGGGCAGTCCGTCAGCCCGGTCAGCAGACGCGTCAGGTCGGTGGCCATGGTCAGCACGGTGCTCTCGTCGAAGAGCTCCGGTGCGTAACCGATCACGAGTGTCAGTCCCGCGTCCGACCGGGACCAGGACAGGCTGAGCTCGGCTCCGTGCCCGTCCGCCGTGGTGCTGTTCCCGGCGTATCGCACGGGGAGCGGCCCGGCCTCGGGGGCGAACGGCTCCGCAGGCGTGCGGTGGAGCCGGTCCCGCAGTGCGGTGAAGCCCGGTTCGTCGGACAGGTCGGCGCGCACCGCGACCGGCCCGTGCGGGGTGTCGGCCAGGACCGCTACCTCGTCCTGGCCGGTGTACCAGCCGAGCAGGACCAGCCAGGCGGCGAGCAGGGCGCCGTCAAGCTCGCTCCGTACGTCGCCGGCCGCCGACTCCGGCTCCACAACCGCATCCGCATCGACATCCGGCCCCGGCCCCACGAGGAGACCGCCGTCGACCACCACGGTGGCTGTGGCCGACGCGTGGACCGGGCCGGAGGAGCGCGGCCGGTCGGCCGGAACCCGCATCCGCGGCAGCGGCGCGGAGTCCGCGGGCGCGGACCGTTTCGGTGGTACCGACCCGCCCTGGAGACCGGGTACGGGCTGGAGACCGGGTACGGGACGGTCGGTGTCCCTCGTTCCTGCGAGGTCGTCGAGGATGCCGAGATAGGCCGCGGTCAGCTCCGCCGCAGTCTCCTCGGTGAACAGCTCGGTGCTGAACTCCAGGCAGGCCACCATGTCCTCGTCCCCTTCACGGTCGTTGGTGAGGAGGGTCAGATCCCACTTGGCGGTACCGGCCGGCATCCCGCCGAACCTGTTGGCGACGGTGTCGCGCTGGTCGAAGAAGTCACCCACCGCGGTGCCGAGCGCCTGGATCGGCGGCAGTTCCTGATGCACGAAGGACACGTCGAACAGCGGTGCCCGGCTCAGGTCCTTCTCACCGCCGAGCGCGTTCACGACCCGGTCGAAGGGGATCTCCTGGTGCTCCAGCGCGCCGAGCACCACCGACCGGACCTGCCGCAGGAGTTCGCGCACGCTGGGTTCGCCCGACAGGTCGGCGCGCAGTGCCACCGTGCTGTTGAAGAAGCCGATGAGGCCCTCCAGTTCGGGACGGTTACGACCGGTCGTCGGAGAGCCGACCACGATGTCGCGCTGTCCGCTGTACCGGGCGAGCAGCACGTACAGAGCGGTGAGCAGGACGACGAACAGGGTCACGGACTCGCGGCGGGCCAGCTCTCTGAGCGCCCTCAGGACCGGCGCCGGGACAGTGAACGGACACAGATCGCCGACGAATCGTCTCCGTGGGGGTCGCGGGTGGTCCGTGGGCATCGTGAGCACGGGCGCGTCACGCAGCGTGCTGACCCAGTAGGCGAGTTCGTGATCGAGCGCGGAGCGTGCGAGCAGATCACGCTGCCAGCCGGCGTAGTCCCGGTAACGGATAGGAAGCGGGTCGAGTTCCGCCCGCCGCCGCTCCTGGCGCGCGGCGTAGAGAATCGGCAGCTCGCGTTGGAAGATCTTCGGCGAGTGTCCGTCATTGACCGCGTGGTGAACCGTGACCTGGAGGACGTGCTCGTCGGGGCCGAGCCGGACGACGAGCACCTGCAGCAGGGGGTCGTGCTCCAGGTCGAACCGCACTTGTGCCACCTCGCGCACCAACTCCCGCGCCGCGGCCACCGGGTCGCGCTCCGCCGCGACATCGGTGAAGCGGAAGAAGTCGCCGAGCGTCGGCCGGATCCGCAGCATCGGAGTGCCGTCCACGTCGACGAAGTTGGAGCGGAGCACCTCGTGCCGCTCCGCCAGGTCCTCCCACATGCCGCGCAGCGCGTCCACGTCGAGGGGACCGCGGATGTGGCTGACCATCGGCAGGTTGTAGAGCGTGGTGTCGGGGTCGAGCTGGTGGTGGAACCACATGCGCTCCTGGCCGAACGACAGGACCAGTTCGTCCCTGGGGGTGATGGGCGGCAGGGCCTCGGACGCCGCGTCCGCCGGTGTGATCAGCTCGGCGAGGTCGGCCACCCGGGGTCGTTCGTACACGTCGATCAGCTTGGGCCGGACGCCGTACCGGGACTGGATCCGGTCGACCAGTTGCAGCGCGATGAGGGAGTTGAGGCCGAGGTCGAAGAAGTCGTCATCGGGGCTGATGGGCCCTTCGGCGTGCAGCAGTTCCCGCAGCGTGCTCTGCAGCCAGTCGACGCCGTCCAGCGGCTCGGTGCTCTCCTCAGGTCCCGCCGCACCGGCCGTGACAGCCGCGACGGCCGTCGGTGCGGCCGGGTGCGGGGCATCGCCGGACCGTTCCGCGCGCAGTTCCGCGGCGGCCGTGGGCACGGCGGCAGCGAGGGCCCCCGCCGACGGTACGGGAGTGGCGGGGACCGCCGGGGGCGGCGATACGGAGGCGTCAGGCACCGCTGGAGGCGGCGGAACCACTGAGGTCGGCGGCACGAACGTGGCGCGCACCGCTGAGGACGGCGTTACGGGCGCGGGCCAGCACGGCGAACCGAGCAGGGGATGGCCGGGCAGCCGCACCCGCGCGGCGTACGCGGGCGCCGACTGCACCTGAGCCCAGTCCACGTCGATGCCGCTCTCGTACAGCAGGCGGGCCACGTCCGTGAGCCCGTGGGCAACCCGCACCCGGGCCCCCGCGTCGCCGGCGAGGCGCTCGGCGAGCAGGCTGCCGAGGACTCCTTCCGGGCTGGGTTCGAGGAAGAGGACCGGACCGTCGGCGAGGAGGGTCCGGGCCGCGCGGACCAGTCCGTCGGCGTCGATCGGCGCGGCCTGTACGGCGGCGAACTCCGCCGGGTCGCCGAGGGTCGAGCGGCCGAGGACGTACCGCGCCGCGAACCGGGACGTGCCGCTGCCCAGAACGGCGTCGAACGCGATGCCGCGGAGCCGGAGCGCGTCGTACAGGGCGATCTGCGCCGCGAGGATCTCGGCCGCCCTCCCGGTCGCGGGAAGGGCGGACGGCAGTTCACCCCCGCTGATGCCCGCGGGCATCGCATCTTGCGAGAGCAGCAGGGCCACGGCCGGAGGCTTGCGGCCGTCGCGTGCCCGGCCGTCCTCGGCCCGCAGCCAGGTCGCCTGAGCCGCGAGCTGAACGGCCAGGTCCGGGGTGCTCCGCGCCGTCACCGCGACGCGGTACGCGTGGTGTGTGCGGCCCTGGTTGAGGGTGTACGCCACGTCGTCCAGGGCGAGTTCGCTGTTCCGCAGGGCAAGCGCCAGGTCCCCGCACAGTTGGGTCAGCGCCTCGTGGGTGCGGGCCGAGACTCCGACGAGCCGCGGTTCCCCGGCAGGCGCCCGCGGTCCTGCGGGGCGGGCCGGCTCCGGCGGCTGCGCCACCACGCAGTGCGCGTTGACGCCGGCGAGGCTGAACGAACTGACTCCGGCGAGCCGGGGCTCGCTGCCCGCCGACGGCCATGGGCGCGTCTCGGTGAGCACCTCGATCCCGGCCGCGGCCAGATCGATGTCCTGTGTCGGCCGCTCGAAGTGGAGCGAGGGGTAGAGCTCGCCGTGGTGCACGCTGAGCACGGCCTTCACCAGTCCGGCGATACCGGCCGCGTGGTCGAGATGGCCGATGTTGGTCTTCACCGAGCCGATCGGAAGGGGATCCTTGCGGCCGGAGAACGCCTCGGCGATCGCCTCCAGTTCGACGGCGTCGCCGAGGCGGGTCCCCGAACCATGGGCTTCCAGGTAGCCGGCCTGCTGCGGGTCGGCGCCCGCGGCGGCCCACGCCTTGGCGATGACGCGCCGCTGTGCCGCCGCGCTCGGGGCGCTGATGGTGCTGGCGGTGGCCCCGTTGTGGAGCGTGGCACTGCCCCGGATCACGGCATGGACCGGTGCACCGTCCGACAGCGCGCGGCGGAGGGTGGTGAGCAGCAGCACGGCCCCGCCTTCACCCGAGACGGTTCCGTCGGCGTCGGCGTCGAAGGCCCGGCACCGGCCGCTCTGCGACACCAGTTCGGTGAAGCCGACCGCCTCCGCGACCGGGATTCCCTCCACCCGGAGGCTGACGCCCCCGGCTAGGGCGTACTCGGCGTCACCGGCGGCCAGTTCGCGGCAGGCGTGGTGTACGGCGATCAGGGAGCCGTTGCACCCGGTGTCGACCGCGTAGCACGGTCCCGCGAGGCCGAGGGTGTGCGCGATGCGTGCGGGAAGCCCGAACGGGGCGTTGCCCAGAGCGCCGAGCGCCCCCTGTTCGCCGATGAGGGTGTGATAGCCGGACGCCGAGGCGCTGCACACCACCGCTGTCTCGCTGCCATGGAAATCCGCCACCGAGTAACCGGCGTCCTCGATCGCCCGGTGGGCCAGGGTCAGGGCCATCCGGTGCTGGGGGTCGATCAGCGCGGCCTCACGCCGGGAGATGTGGAAGAAGGCGTGGTCGAACGTGTGGATGTCCTCGACATGCCCCATGGGGAGACGGTTCACGGCCGCGTCCAGGCCGGTCGCCTCGGCCCGCTCCGGCGGCATCGGACCGACCCGGTCCCGCCCCGCGGTGAGGCCGGAGCGGAACTCCGCCAGGCTCGACGCCCCGGGGAAGCGGAGGCCGATGCCGACGATCGCGATGTCCTCTCCGCGCCAGGCGTTCTCACCACGCCTGATGTCCGCGCCGTCCGGTCTGTCCGCGTCAGCCGGTCCCGGACGTAAGCCGGTCATGCTGGCTCCCCTCGTCACACCTCGGGTCATTTCTCGGGTCATTTCTCGGGGCGCACCTCGGGTCGTAGCCGGGGCGCGCCTCGGGTCATATCTCGAAAAGAACAGGGCCGTCGGTCCCCGTGCCAGGGCTGTCAGCCACGTCGTCGTCCGGCCGTGGGCGCCCTTGCTGCTCCGCCCTCGTTGCCCGGCCCGCTTCCAGGGCCTCGGCCTGCTCCGCCACGGTCCGCAGATCGAACAGCTGGCCGACCCGCAGCACGCCGGGCCAGACGCCCTCCATCCGCACGTGCAGCTCCACCACCCGCCGGGAGTTGCCGCCCACCTGGAAGAACACGTCGTCGAGCCCGAAGTCGTCGTGCTGGAGCACCGCCGCCCAGATCTCGGCCAGCGACCGCTGAACCGGTGTCCACCGCTGCCGCCCTTCGGCGGCGGCACCCGCCAGGGGGTCGGTCAGCAAGGCGCGGAGCGCCGCCTCGTCCACCTTGCCGCTCGGCGCCAACGGGAACGCCCCGAGCGCGATGAGACGTTCCGGCACGGCCTGGGCGACCAGGCGCTCCGCGCAGTACGTCAGCAGCTCCCTGGTGCCGGGCAACACGGCGGCCGCCTCGGCCGGTGCCCAGAACGCGGCGAGGGTGGTCTCCCCGTGCTCGCTGGGCACGCCGAGCACCACCGCCTGGCTCACGGCGGGATGGCTCTCCAGTACGGACTCGACGGCACGGCGCTCGATGCGCGCCCCTCTGACCTTCATCTGGCCGTCGGCCCGGCCGCGGAACTCCACTTCCCCGTCACTGTTGACCAGCGCCAGGTCACCGGTGCGGTACATGCGCTCCCCCGGCTGTCCGGTGAACAGGTCGGCGACGAACCGCTCCGCGGTCTGTGCGGGGCGCGCCGCATATCCGGCGGCCACGTGTGGGCCGCCGATGTACAACTCGCCCACGCGGCCCGGCACAACAGGCATCAGGCGCTCGTCCAGCACGTACGCCGTGCAGGCACCGAAGGGTCGGCCGATCGGCACTACCGACCCGGCAGCCTCCCGAACGGGGTGCGCCAGACTGATCACGGTGGTCTCCGTGGGGCCGTACACATTCCTCAGGTCGACCCCGGGGAGCACCTCGCGGTGGCGTTCGGCCAGGGGGACCGGCAGGGCCTCGCCCCCGAGGACGACAAGGCGCAGGTGCGCGCCGAACGACGCCATCCCGGGCAGCATGAGCCGGTAGAACGACGGTGTGGCCGCCAGGTGCGTGGCCCGCCAGGTGCGGGCCAGGCGGGCCGCGGCGTCCGCGTCGGACAGCTCGTCCTCGCCGGGCAGTACGGCTGTTCCGCCAAGAATCAGGGGCCGCAGGGTGAAGTGCAGTGATCCGTCCCATGTGAGCCGCATCGCGGAGAACGCGACCAGGTGTGACTCGTCGTAGGGGTAGTCCCAGAATTCGAGCAGCGCGGCCAGGTTGTCCACCGTGATGACCACGGCCTTCGGAACGCCCGTCGATCCCGAGGTGGTGATCACATATGCCGGTGCGTTGCCCGGCACGGAGACCACGTCATCCGCAGGCGGGCCGGCCGGTCGCGGCCCACCCTGTTCCAGCAGCACCGGAGCGGCCCCACGGGCGCGGGCGCCGAGCGCCGCGACCGCGTCGGCCGAGGTCGCCGGGTCGGCGGGATCGAAGACGACGGCCCCGCAGTCGACGTCGTCGAGCAGTGCGCGCAGCAGCTCCACCGGATGCCCGGGATTCACCACGCACCAGGCCGCACCGATCCGTGCCGCCGCGACCATGCCCACCACGACTTCCACGGTCTGTCGCTGGTACAGCACGGCGGTCCGGCCCGGCCGGACGCCGGCGGCCGTCAGGCGTGCGGCGAGCGCGGCGCTTGCTTCGTCCAGCTCCCGATAGGTCAGTGCCCGCGGACCGACCACGATCGCTGTGCGGTCGGGCACCCGCGTGAAGTGCCGTACGACCGCGGACAGCGCTCTGTGCCCGGTAGGCGTCCTTGTCACCCGAGTCACCCCCTACCTCCTCGACGACAGTGCCGTGCTGTGCGCTTCGGCTCGGGTGGTCCAGCACGCCCGGGTGCCGCCGTCGTCGGCCATGGCGAGGCGGCCGGGGTCAACGGACCACGTCCCCGGCTCGTTCTTCTTGTTCTCCGAGACGGCGCAGCAGCCAGGTGCTCCATGCCGCGACGGGGCTGCTGTTCATCACCAGGCAGTGCTCGCCGGGGGCTTGGGTGGCCGCGGCGTCCGTCATGTTGATCAGGACGTCCACGGACCCGAGGTGTCCGTAGGCCGCCAGGTTGCGCCGGCAGACGGGATGTATCTCCGTGTCCAGCGCCTCCTCCCAGAAGGCGAACGCCCCGGCGGCCAGGTTCTGGGTCAGATGGGTGCCGATCCGCTCCTGGCCGAGTCCGTTGCGGGCCAGCAACTCCGCGTTGAGGGCGGCGAAGCGCTTCCGGCTCTCCACGGCGAGCCGGAACGAGTACGTCGGCTCGTCCGCGCACTCCTCGGCCCAGTCGGGCTCGGGGATGTGGCGGTAGTCGATGAAGAACAGGTCGGCGTACTTGCCGTCGCTCCGCACGGTCTGGTCGACGAGTTCATGGGTACCGGTGCCCGACGTGGTGAGGAGGACCGCGCCTGCTCCGTCGCCGAGCAGGGTCATCGGCGGACGGTACCTGTTGGGGGTCGGGGTCCGCGCCGCGGCCACGACCAGGACGTTGCGACAGCGCGGGTCCCCGCGCAGCAGGGCGGAACCGAGGGCGAAGG
The DNA here is from genome assembly GCF_042740445.1 of Streptomyces sp. NPDC059003. Taxonomy (NCBI): domain Bacteria; kingdom Bacillati; phylum Actinomycetota; class Actinomycetes; order Kitasatosporales; family Streptomycetaceae; genus Streptomyces; species Streptomyces sp. NPDC059003. Next base: position 147,465 of record NZ_JBHYJH010000001.1, read on the forward strand.
CAGCCGAGACCGAGACGCAGCCAAGGTCACCGACCGCGGTCGTGAACGCCCGGTGCGCGCCGAGCCGGTGCTGGAGGCGGGTCGCCTCCGAGGCCAGGAGATACTCCGGGACACGGCCCTGCACCAGCAGCAGCGCGTCGAGATCGGCGGCGTCGAGCCCCGCGCGGCTCAGCGCGATCCGGGCCGCGTGCTCCGCCATGTCCACCTCGGACGCCTCGCCGGCGTCCCGGACGGTGTCGACGCCGAGCCCCAGCGCGTGTTCACGCCGCGCCGCCGGAAGCTTGTCCAGCTCCGGCAGCGCGGTGACGGCGATCTCCCCCTCCGGGAACCAGGTGGCGACAGGGCCGATGACAATGCGCCGTTGCGTGCTCACCGTGACAGCCTCCTTGCGGACGGCCCCAGCAGCTGGCTGCTGTGGGAGGCCTCGGCGACCTCGTCCGCTCCCTCGATGGTTTGCATGACCTTGGCGTGCCTCAAGAACCGGTCGGCCCTGCTGCTCTGCGCTCAGCCTCCGCCCGTTCAACTCCTGCGCCTGCCACGGCCTTTGTACGCAGCCGACGCACCGGACGAGCACGCAGGGACCAACCCCTCGGGCCAACGGCCCAGGGACGCGGAGGGCTCCGCGATCGCCCACCTTCACGGACGTGGATCAGCCGGTCAAGACCACTTGGTGCCGGGTGCGGGCAAGTGGTTGTCCAACCTGTGGTGTCCTTCCGAGCCGTGTCCTTCCAACAGGACACGGCGGGAAGGGAGGCATCAATCCACGGAGACGTCGCCGGCGCCGTCGAGGACCTCACAGGGCCTGAGCGCGAAAGCGGCGGGCTGCCCGGCGTAGCCGAACTCGCCGTCGAGGAAGCCGCCGTGGTGGCTGGGGAACACCACCGTCTGCCGGCCGAGCAGTCGGGCCGTCGCCACCGCGGTCCGCCCGGTGAAGACGTCCTCGGACTCCTCCCCCACCGCGATCACGACCCGCGTCGGCGCCGCCAGCAGCGCGTCGGCCTCGGGGCGGTAGCTGCTGACCGCCCACGAGCGGTCGGACAGCAGCGGATCGTCACAGCGACCGTCATCCCCGGTCGGCATCCCGAACGCGGCGGGATCGGCTGCGGGCCTGCCGAAGCGCGTGCGGGCCTGATGGCCTTGTGTGTGGGGCGTGCGACGGCCTGGCCGCCGCCCGCTCCCGCAGCCGCACCGGCGGCCGGACACCCAAGCTCGGCCCCCGCCAGGTGCAGCTCGCCCGGGAGATTCACGACTCCGGCGACTACACCGTCCAACAGATCGCCGACGAATTCGGCGTCACCCGCCCCACCATCTGCCGCCACCTCAGCAAGGTCGCCAGCGAGCCCACTGAGACCGGGTAGCCGCCCATCATCCCAGGCCAGGGGCTACGCCGTTGTTTTCTCGACGAGTACTACTGGGACCCCAATAAGCCAGCAGGATCGGTGACACGGTTCTTACCGGCACCCCTACACCTCGGCGACCTCGGTCAGTCCCGGCGCCGTCTGCCCGTCTCCCGCAACGGCGCGGCACCGTACGGCTCGTGCAGTTGAACAACGGCTGCCTGACGTTCTCGCCGTTGGTGGCTTGCTCGCGCAGGCGCTCGATCTCGTCGTACTGGGCAGCCAGCCGGGAGATCGCCAGGACCTTGAACTCGGTCAGCTCGGCCAGCTGCTCATCTCGGTGGCGATCCGCTTTCTCAGCTCGTCGACCTGTTGCTTGAGCCGGTCTACCTGGGCGTCCCTCGGGGCGACAATCTCTCCGGCGGCCCGGAGTTCCTGCAGCCGCCGTTCGAACTCTTCGGCGAGGTGCTGGTAGAGCCCGGGCCTGGGGGTGCCGTCGCGCGGCGTCCGATCCTGACCTCTTCGGCGATGTCTCCCACGCGGCGGTCAGCAGGAACAGAGTGCCGAGGAGCATGCCGAGGTCTTTGAGGACCCAGTGCCGCGAAAGGCGAAGGTCGTCGTGGAGGAAGGTGATAACGACCCGCAGAAGAGCCCATTCGGTGACGTGGAAGCACCATTTAACAGCTAGGTTGACCAGCGTCCTTCTCCACGCCCCCTACCTTGGCCAACTCCAACGACAGTCCCTGGCTGTCCAACGCCGACCGGCCGCTCACCGGGTACGAGCGGATCTTCGGCACCGTCGGCACCCAGCGCTCGATGCGTACGCGCGGAGCCATCGAGGACGTCGCGAAGATGGCGGACCGCGGCGGCCTGACGGTCGCGGACCTGCAGCGGCAGCAGTTCGCGAACCGCGCGCCCGCGGGCGACCTCGCCGCGGCCGACGCCGCCCGGGCCTGCGCCGCACTCCCGTCGGGGTCGGCGACGACCAGTGACGGCAAGGCCGTCGACGTGACCGGGGCCTGTGCGGTACTGAAGTCCTGGGACCGCACCATGAACACGGACAGCAGGGGCGCGCTGCTCTTCGACCGGTTCTGGCGTGCCCTGACGGCGAAGGTGCCGAACGCGCAGCTGTGGAAGGTGCCGTTCTCCGCGTCCGACCCGGTGCGCACGCCGCACACGCTCAACACGGACGCGCCGGGCTTCGCCACGGCACTCGCCGACGCGGTCACGGAGCTGACGGCGGCGGGCATCCCGCTCGGCTCCCGGCTCGGCGACCACCAGTTCGTCGTCCGCGGCGGCAAGCGGCTTCCGATCCACGGCGGCACCGAGTCCCTGGGCGTCTGGAACAAGCTCGACCTCGACTGGCACCCGCAGAGCGGCGGCTACACGGAGGTCAGACACGGCTCAAGCCACATCCAGGCCGTCGGCTGGGGCCCGTCCCCGTGCCCGAAGGCCCGCACGCTCCTGACCTACTCCCAGTCGTCCGACCCCAACTCCCCGCACTACAGCGACCAGACCCGCCTGTACACCGACGAGCGCTGGGTGACCTCGCGGTTCTGCGAGAAGGACATCCGCACGGCACCCGGCCTGAAGGTGGTGAAGGTGCGCGAGCGCTGACGCGGCGTCCCGGTCCAGGTCTGCCGTCAGCAGACCGGACGGGCGGCGGGGTACCCCTCTGTCAGGCTGCCCCTATGGGAACGACCATGGCGATACGCCGACTTGACCTGGGGTACTTCTTCCGGCCCGCGTCCGAGACGGGCGGACCGCAGCCGCGCGTGGAGCCCGCGCTCGCCTATCTGGTCCGGCACGAGCGGGGGCTGCTCCTCTTCGACACCGGCATCGGCGACGCGGGCGCCGACACGGAGGCGCACTACCGGCCCCGGCGCCGCCCGCTCCCGGACGCCCTGGCGGCGGCCGGGGTGGCGCTCGCGGACCTCTCCGTCGTCGTGAACTGCCATCTGCACTTCGACCACTGCGGCGGCAACCCCTCGCTGAGCGGCACGCCCGTCCTGGTACAGAGCGCCGAACTCGCCGCGGCCCGCCAACCCGGTTACACCGCCGAGCAGTTGGTCGACTTCCCCGGCGCGGTGTACGAGGAGTTCACCGGCGAGGCCGAGATCTGGCCGGGCGTCCGGATCGTCCCGACGCCGGGGCACACTCCGGGGCACCAGTCGCTGGTCCTGGACCGCGGGGACGGTGCCGTGGTGCTCGCGGGCCAGGCGCACGACACCGCGTCCTCCTTCGCGTCGGACCAGCTGGCCCGCGAGGCCGCGCGGGACGGCGCGGCACCGCCCCTGCCGCCGTACCCGGACTGGCTGGACCGGCTCGCCGACTTCGCGCCGCGGCGCGTGTGCTTCGCCCACGACCACTCGGTGTGGGAGCCGTCGGACGCCGGGTGAGCCGGTTCGGGGACCGGCGCGCCGGCCCATAGCCGCCGGGTGTTCGACGATCCCCCGGCTCACTTCTTCTTCACGCCCTCGTTCCAGATCAGCTTGGCCAGGTTCGGCTTCACGGCCGTGGTGATGACGCCCATGGCCGTACGGACGTACCGCCGCTCCGCCAGCTCGTCCAGCATGCTCGCGGCCAGGTCGGCGCGGGCCGTGAAGACGCCGTCGGCGCTGGTCTCCGCGGTGTGGAAGTCCGTGACGACGGGGTGCTCGAACAGGCCCGACGGCCGGACGAGGGTCCAGTCGAGGTCCGTCTGCCGGATCACCGCCTCCATGCGGCGCATGTCCTCGTGGAGGGTGCGGCCGAGGCGCCGGTTCACCAGCGGGTCGAGCACGTGGTTGAAGAAGTGCGCGCCGGTGGGGCGCCAGGCCGGGTCGGCGATGCTGGAGCTGACGGCGAGCAGCCGCTTGACGCCGTGGCGGGCCATGGCCCCGGTGATGGCCGCGGCGCTCGCCGAGTACGTGGTGATGGTCTCCTTGCTGAAGCGCGCGCCGAGGGCGGACAGGACGGCGTCCGTCCCGCTGATCGCGGCGTCGACGGCCACCGGGTCGGTGGCGTCGGCGACGGCCACGGCGAGGCCGGGCCGCGCGGACAGGGAGCCTGGGCGGCGGGTCACGGCGACGACCTCGTGGCCGGCGGCGAGTGCCTGGTCGGTGAGGTGGCGGCCGGTCGGTCCGTTGGCGCCGAAGACTGCGATACGCATGAGGGCGGGGATCCTTTCGTACGACTCCTGGAACGCCCTTGACAGTGCCGATCACAAAACGCAGGCTCAACGCCGATGAATATCGCCGCCCCCGCTCCCTCCCGCACCCGAGGCCGCCCCCGCGGCAACCCGCCGACCCGCGAGTCGATCGTCTCGGCGGCCCGTGCGCTGTTCCTGGAGCACGGCTACCGGCGCACCACCCTGCGCGCGGTGGCCGGGGCCGCCGGGGTCGACCCGGCGCTCATCTCGTACCACTTCGGGTCGAAGAAGGGCCTGTTCGCGGACGTGATGCAGTTCGCGTGCGCCAACGCGCTCGCGGTGGACGACGTCCTGGCCGGCGACCCGGCCACCCTCCCCGACCGCCTGGTCGACGCGGTGACGGGCCTGTGGGAGGACGCGGACTTCCGGCAGCTCACCGCGCAGGGCGACGAGGCCGCCGCGGCGATCCGCGAGTATCTGGAACAGGAGCTGCTGTCCCGGCTTGTTGAATTTCTCGGCGGCCGGGACGCGGCCGCCCGCGCCACGGCCGTGGTGACGATCCTCGGAGGGCTCATCTACATCCGCTACCTCAACCCCCTCCCCACCCCCGCCACCCTCACGCCGTCCGAGACCCGCCGCGTCCTCACCCCGGCGCTGCGCGCGGCACTGGCCCCGAGGCCGCGCACCGCGGCAACCACGGCAGCCACGGCAGCCGCGAGGAGGAGACGGGGAGTTCACGTGACGAGCTGAACTGAGCTGAGCTGAGCCGGGCTGGGCCGGGCCGGGCGTCACACCGCCCGCTCGCGGCCCTCCCAGTACGGCTCGCGCAGCCGCCGCTTGTACAGCTTGCCGTTCGGGTCGCGCGGCATGGCCGCGATGAAGTCGACGCTCCTGGGCCGCTTGTAGCCCGCGAGCTGGCGCCCGCAGTGGCGCAGGATGTCCGCGGCGAGCGCGTCGTCCGGCGCGTGCCCGTCGGCGGGCTCCACGACCGCCTTGACCTCCTCGCCCCAGTCGTCGTGCGGGATGCCGAACGCGGCGGCGTCGGCGACCGCGGGGTGGGCGAGCAGCGCGGCCTCAATCTCGGCCGGGTAGATGTTGACACCGCCCGAGATGATCATGTCGATCTTGCGGTCGCGGAGGTAGAGGTAGCCGTCCTCGTCGAGGTGGCCGAGGTCGCCGACGGTGAAGAAGTCGCCGATGCGGTTCTTCCGCGTCTTCGACTCGTCCTTGTGGTACGAGAATCCGCCGGTGTTCATCTTCATGTAGACGGTGCCCAGCTCACCGGGCGGCAGCCGGTTCCCGTCGTCGTCGAAGACGGCGAGCTCGCTGATGGGCCAGGCCTTGCCGACCGTGCCGGGCCGCTTCAGCCAGTCCTGCGCGGTCGCGAACGCGCCGCCGCCCTCGCTGGCCGCGTAGTACTCCTCGACGCACTCCCCCCACCACTCGATCATCGCCCGCTTCACCTGGTCCGGGCAGGGCGCCGCCCCGTGGATGGCGTGCCGCATCGACGACACGTCGTACGCGGCCCTGGTCTCCTCGGGCAGCGCGAGGAGGCGGTGGAACTGGGTCGGCACCATGTGGGTGTGCGTGCACCGGTGGGCGTCGATCAGGCGGAGCATCTCCTGCGGGGTCCACTTGTCCATGAGGACGAGGGGGTGGCCGATGTGCAGGGCGGCGCCCGCGAACTGGAGCACGGCCGTGTGGTAGAGCGGCGAGCAGACCAGGTGCACGTTGCCGTCGAAGGGGCGGATGCCGAAGATGCCGAGGAATCCGCCCAGGGAGGCCTCCTCCGGCGGCCTGCCCGGCAGCGGGCGGCGGATGCCGCGGGGCCTGCCGGTCGTCCCCGAGGTGTAGTTCATGACCCAGCCGAGGGTGCGCTCGGACGGCGCCGACTCGGGCTGCCCGGCGAGGAGTTCGCGGTAGGGGCGGAAGCCGGGCACGTCGCCGACGGCGTAGCGGCGCGCGGCCGGGAGTCCGGCCTCGTCGGCCGCGGCGGTGGCCCCGTCGGCGAACCGCTCGTGGGCGATCAGGACCTTGGCGCCGGAGTCGGCGACGATCCAGGCGATCTCCGGGCCGACCAGGTGGTGGTTGACGGGGACGAGGTACAGGCCCGCCTGGGTGGCGGCGAGGTACGCGGTGAGGAGCTCCACGCCGTTGGGCAGCACGACGGCGAACGCGTCACCGCGGTCGAGGCCCGCGGCGCGCAGTCCGTGCACCAGTCGGTTGACCTCCGCGTGCAGGCGGCCCGCGGTCCACCGCTCGCCGTCCGGCGCGGTGAGGACGACGCGGTCCGGGTCGGCCGTGGCCTGGGCCCAGAAGCCGTTGGGCGCTGGGGACATGGTGTCGGCTCCTTCTGCTGGTCGGCTCCTGCTGCGACTCGGTGGCTCCTGCCACGGCTCGGTGGCCTGCCGCGGCTCAGTGGTTCCTGCCGCGGCCCGGTGGCCTGCCGCGGCTTGTCGGTGGCGGATCAGGCGCGGCCCGCGACGCGGTTGAGGCGGTCGATGGCACGCTCGAAGCCCCGGGTGAGATCGTCGAGGACCGCCCGCACGCTGCGCTCCTCGTTCATCCGCCCGACGATCTGCCCGACGGGCGTACCGAGCAGCGGCTCCACCTCGTGCTTCTGGATGCGCGACACGGCATCGGCCACGAGGAGCCCCTGCAGCGGCATCGGCAGCGCGCCCGGGCCGCTCGGGTCGTCCCAGGCGTCCGTCCACGCGGTGCGCAGCTGCCGCGCGGGCTTGCCGGTCAGGGCCCGCGAGCGGACCGTGTCACCGGAGCCCGCCGCCAGGAGCTTGGCCGTGAGCGCCCGCGAGTGCAGCTCGGCCTCGGTGGTGGTCAGCCAGATGGACCCCGTCCACACGCCCTGGGCCCCCAACGCCAGTGCGGCGGCGGCCTGTTCGCCGCTGCCGATGCCGCCCGCGGCGAGCACGGGCAGCGGGGCGACGGCGTCGACGACCTCGGGCGTGAGGACCATCGTCGCGATCTCGCCGGTGTGGCCGCCCGCCTCGTAGCCCTGCGCGACGACGATGTCGATGCCCGCGTCGGCGTGCTTGCGCGCGTGCCGGGCGCTGCCCGCGAGGGCGGCGACGAGGACGCCGTGGTCGTGGGCGCGGACGACGACGTCGGCGGGCGGCGAGCCGAGCGCGTTGGCGAGCAGCTTGATCGGGTAGTCGAAGGCGACGTCGAGCTGACTGCGGGCGACCTGTTCCATCCAGCCGGTGATGCGCCAGCCGGACGCCTCACCCTCGGCGAGCTCCGGCACTGCGAACTTGGCGAGGGTGTCCTGGACGAACTGCCGGTGCCCCGCGGGAATCATGGCCTCGACGTCGGCCTCGGTCAGTGCCTGCCCGTCCGGTGCCTCGACCTTCTTCGCGGGCATCACCACGTCCAGGCCGTAGGGCCGGCCGTCTACGTGCTCCTGCATCCAGTCCAGGTCGCGCGCGAGGTCGTCGGGTGCCGCGTACCGCACCGCGCCGAGCACCCCGAACCCCCCGGCCCTGCTGAGGGCGGCGGCGACAGCGGGGAACGGGGTGAACCCGAAGACGGCGTACTCGACACCCAGGCGCTCGCTCAGCTCCGTCTGCATGCGCGCAGGATGCCGCAGCGGCCCGGACGACGGAAGAGATTTTCTGATGCGGTGTCAGATTTCCTGGTTGCGACGCCTCGGATGCGATCCCTCGGATGTGACCTGCCGGATGTGATCTAACCGACCGGTCAGACTTCTGACCGGTCGGTTAGAGTGCTCGTACACGACAAGGGAGGACGTGCACGATGAAGCGCACGACGTGCTGTGTAGTGGGGGGCGGCCCCGCGGGGATGATGCTGGGACTGCTGCTCGCCCGTGGCGGGGTGGACGTGACCGTGCTCGAGAAGCACGGGGACTTCCTGCGGGACTTCCGCGGGGACACCGTGCACCCGTCGACCCTGCGGCTGCTCGACGAGCTGGGGCTCGGCGAGGCCTTCGCCCGGCTCCCCGCCCGCAGGCTGCACGAGATGCGGATGCACATCGAGGGCACCACCGTCATCGCGGGCGACCTGCGCCGCATCCCGGGCCGGCACAAGTACATCGCGATGGTCCCGCAGTGGGACTTCCTCGACCTGCTCGCGACCGCGGCCGCCGAGGAGCCCCGGTTCACGCTGCGGATGCGCACGGCGGTGACGGGGCTGCGCAAGGACGCGGCGGGGAAGGTCACCGGCGTCACGTACACGTCCGAGGACGGCGACACCGGCGAGCTGGACGCCGAGCTCGTGGTCGCCTGCGACGGGCGGGACTCGGTGGTGCGGGCCGCCGCCGGGCTCGTGCCCGACTACGTCGACGTGCCCATGGACGTCTGGCAGGTGCGGGTGCCCGCGCCGCGCGACGCGACCAAGAACGGCCGCGTCTTCATGAGCGTACGGGACGGCCAGATCGCCGCCACGATGGACCGCGGCGACTACTACCAGACCTCCTACCTCATCGAGAAGGGCGCGGACGAACGGCTGCGCGCCCACGGCATCGACTGGTTCCGCGACCGGCTCGGCGACCTGCTCGACTGGGACCGCGACGCGCTGCGCGAGATCCGCTCCTGGGACGACGTGAAGCTCCTCGACGTCACGATGGGACGGCTGCGCCGCTGGTACGTGGACGGGCTGCTGTGCATCGGGGACGCCGCGCACATCATGTCGCCGGTCGGCGGGGTCGGCGTCAACCTCGCGGTCCAGGACGCGGTCGCGGCGGCCCGCATCCTCGTGACGCCGCTGCGGCGCGGCGACGTCGGCATGGACGACCTGCGGCGCGTGCAGAAGCGCCGCCGGCTGCCCACCGTCGTGACGCAGCGGTCGCAGCTCGCCGAGCACGACACGCTGCTGCGCCCCGCCCTCGCCGGGACGCTCCGCGGCGACCGGCTCCCGACCCCGTTCAAGCTCCTGCAGAAGGTGCCCGCGCTGCGGACGGTGGCCGGGTACATGGGCGGGGTGGGGGTCCGCCCGGAGCACGCGCCGGGGTTCGCGCGGCGGCGGGCGGCCAGGGCGGGCTGACGCTCACGAGGTGCCCGGCTACCCTTCGGGGTGCCCGAGCCACTCCAGGGCCGCCGTCGTCAGCGCGGTCACGCCGGTGGTGACGGCCGGTTCGGGCTCCGGGGCGAACCGGGGCGAGTGGTTGGAGGGGATGTCCCGCTCCACGGTCCCTGCGGCCGCCGCCGCGGCGTACGCCTCCGGGTCGCAGCCCCCGAACAGCCAGTAGCAGACGGGCGCGCCGGCCGCCGTGCCGAGGATCCCGACGTCCTCGCTGCCGGTCACCGGGCCCGGGTCGACGACCGTGCCGTCGCCGAGCACCGCCTCGACGGCGCCCATGGTCCGGGCGACCGCGGCCGCGTCGTTCTCCACGACGGGGAACGCGTCGAGCACGGTGAACTCCGGCTCCCGCTCCGCCCCGGCCACCAGCGCCTCGCCCCGCACGATCCGCTCGACGGCGGCGCGCACCCGGGCCCGTACCTCTTCCTTGTACGTACGGATGCTGAGCCGCAGCTCGGCGCGGTCCGGGATGACGTTGTCCACCGTGCCCGCCTGCAGCGCGCCGACGGTGAGCACCGCCGTCTCGCCGCCCGGGACCTCCCGCGAGACGACCGTCTGCAGCCGCATCACCGTCGCGGCGGCCATCACCACCGGGTCGACGGACGTCTCGGGCCGTGAGCCGTGCGCGCCCGTGCCGTGCATCACCACCTTCAGCGAGTCGGAGGCCGCGAACGCCGGTCCCGGGTGGCAGGCGACCATGCCCGCGGGCAGCGGCGCCACATGCTGCCCGAGGACCACGTCGGGTGTGCCGAATCGCTCGAAGAGCTTGTCGTCGACCATGGCCCGCGCGCCCTGCCCGGTCTCCTCGGCGGGCTGGAAGACGGCGACGATCCGCCCGCGCCAGTGGTCCCGGGCGTCCGCGAGCAGCTTCAGCGCGCCGAGCAGACAGGTCACGTGCATGTCGTGGCCGCAGGCGTGCATGACGCCTTCGGTGCGCGAGGCATAGGGCAGCCCGGTCAGTTCGGTGACCGGCAGCGCGTCGCAGTCGGCCCGCAGCAGCACGGTGGGGCCCTCACCGTGGGCGAGGACGGCCACGACGCCCGTACGGCCGACGCCGGTCGTCACGTCGTACCCGTACGCCTCGGCGTGCCGGGCGATCTCACGCGCCGTCCGGTGCTCCTCGAAGGCCCGCTCCGGATGGGCGTGCAGGTCCCGGTACAGCGCGGTCAGGTCCCCGCGGATGCCGTCGAGTCCGGCCAGTGCCGCCCGGTTCCGGGAAGCGGCTGACGGGGTCCGGGAAGCGGCCATGTCTGCCATGCGACTCCTTCGCTGCTACGGCGTGCCTCCCTCTGCTGCCCAAGATCGCTGCCGTACACACCTTTATCGACGGCCGCTCACTGCCACGGTCCGCGCAGGATCGCGACGCCCGCCGCCGTCCGGCTCGCCACGCTCCGCACGAGCTCGGCCGGCGCGGTGGCGGATCGAGCGGCACGCGGGACGAACTTCCGGTCGGGCAGCATGAAGTAGCCCGCCTCGCGCAGGGACGGCCACTCCGCGGCGATGTCGGCCGGTCCTTCGATGAGGCGGTCGTCATTGCTCCCTGGTGTGGGCGCGATCCGCACGTACTGCGATCCGCTGAAGAAGTACGCCTCCTTGCCGCCCGTGCCGGGCACCGTGGCCGCCCCCGTGAGGGAGGACGTGAAGTGGGTGGGGACGTCCGAGTTCGGGGTCGAGTCGGCCTGGGAGAGGGGGCCCCAGGAGTCACGGATGCGGCCGGGCCCCGAGAGGAGTTCGTCGCCCCGTCCGCCGACGTCGAGGCGGACCTTGATGAACTGGTCGCCCTTGAAGAACCACGCCTGGCGGCCGCCCGAGCCGGGCACGACGAGCGCCGCGTCGATGTCACGGTCGAAGCCCGCCTCGGCCAGGGAGGGCCAGTTGTCCTTGATGGAGCGCCTGCCGACGATCACGTGCTGGCCGTTCGGCGAGGCGGCGGGTGTCGTCTCGATGCGCGCGTACTGGTCGCCGCTGAAGAACCAAGCCTGTGCGGTGTCGGTGTTCGGCACCGGCAGGGCGGCGTCGACCCGCTCGGAGAGACCGGTTTCGTCGAGTGCGGGCCAGGTCCCGGTGGTGGGCGTCGGGCCGTCGAGGATCCGGTCCTCGCCGGAGGGCGGGGCGTCGACCGCGGTGTACGTGGCGTAGCTGAAGAAGTTCATCCGCTCCGTCGCGCCGGTGCCGTACGACGTGGTCAGCGGGACGAGGCTGGTCGCGCCCGGATCGCAGGTCGGCGTCGGGGTGGGGCGCGAGCCCGACGGCGTGCACGATCCCTCCGCATCGGCCGCGCCGCCCTGGGCGATGGCCAGGTCGTTGCCCGACAGCGACTGCCGGTTCCTGATGGCTTCGGCGGACAGGGGTTGCCAGCTGTTCTCCAAGCCCACCGACGTGTAGGGGAGGTTGTACGCGTCGGCGTTGGACCAGTTGTCGCGGATCTGGTTCTCGATGACGGAGAAGCGGGTCGCCTCGGCGATCATCTGCGCCAGGACGAGCAGCGCTCGCGGGCCACCCACGCCGTCGTCGGGATCGCTGCGAGCCAGGTCCCGGACAGCGTTGGACAGCGCCATACCGCCCGATCCGGAGGCGGTCACCTGACCACGGGCCCGGTCCGCCCGCCTTTCGATGTCTCCGTAGCTGCTGCCGTACCGCAACGCGCGCGCCCCGCCCGGCATGTTGCCCGGGGGCGGAAGGTCGGTGTGGTCGGAGAAGTAGTAGTACACGTCGCCGATCCAGAACCCGACCACGTACAGATCGCTCGCCCGCAGCCGGAGCGTCACTTGTTCGCCGGTCATCGCGGTCAGCCGCAGGGGCAGGAAGTCCATGGTGCGCGCGGGGTCCGTGCGGCGCGGGTCTGAGTACCGGTCGGGGGACCTCCCGTCGCGTATGCGGACGGCGGCCCAGCTGCGGATGTCCCGCAGCAGGCGCACGTACTCGCGCTCGGCGACGCGACGGCCGTTGCTCGAGTACTCATCGGTGTACTCCCAGGACATGGGAGTCGCTTCGGCGGCAGCGGACCGGCCCGCCCCGGTGACGCTCAGGAGCCCGGCGAGCAGGGCACACACCAGCAGGTGCGCGGCGAGCCGCAGTCGGTTCGGCCGCGGGGCGCGACCGGGCAGGGGCAGGGGTCTCACGTTCACCATCTCGTCCTCGTCGTACGGATCTCTCGTGCCGTCCGACACTGTGGTCAGCGGCGCTCCGCACTCTGCGGGGCCACCGACGCGATGATCAACAGTGCCCGGCCGATCCGGGACACTGGAACGGTTTCACCCCTGTGACCAGGCGAAACGGGTGGGCCTGGAATGCCGGGACGGGATGGAGGTGCCGGCTGGAACGGGCCCGTCCGGTCATGTGCCCGGACTGCGGTGCCGCGGCCACTTGCGGGTGTCGCGTGGTTCCACGTACGGCTCCTGCGTCTCCGGCATGCCGCCGCTGATCGCGCGCTGGCGGGCGAGTTCGGCGTCGAATTCCAGGCCGAGCAGGACGGCCAGGTTCGTCAGCCACAGCCAGGCGAGGAAGATGACGACGCCCGCGAGGGTGCCGTACGTCTTGTTGTACGAGCCGAAGTTGGCCACGTACACCGCGAACCCCGCGGACGCGGCGAGCCACAGGACGACGGCGAGCGCGCTGCCGGGGCTGAGCCAGCGGAAGCCCGCGGTCCGGGCGTTGGGCGCGCGCCAGTACAACAGCGCGATCATCAGGACCACGAGGACGAAGAGGACCGGCCACTTGGCGAAGGACCACGCGGTGACCGCGGCGTCCCCCGCCCCGACGGTGTCTCCGGCGCGCTCGGCGAGGGGGCCGGTGAACACGACGATGACCGCGCTGACGGCGAGCAGCAGCATCAAGGCCACGGTGAGGCCGACGCGCAGCGGCGTCCGCTTCCACACGGGGCGGCCCTCCGCCATGTCGTAGACGGCGTTGGCCGCGCGGATGAACGCGGCTACGTAGCTGGACGCAGACCAGAGCGCCGCCGCGAGGCCGAGCAGGGCCACGACACCGCTGACGCCGCCCTTGTCCTGCAACTGCCGTACCGCGTCGGTCAGCAGGTCGCGCACCGGCCCGGGAGCGAGCGTGTCCAGGTTGTCCAGGACGGCGCGGGTGGCCGACTCCCCGATCACGCCGAGCACGGACACCAGGACGAGCAGCGCGGGGAAGAGCGACAGGACTCCGTAGTACGTGAGGGCGGCGCGGTCGGGCAGGTCGTCGTCCAGGAACTCCGAGACCGTGCGGCGCAGCACCGCCCACCAGGACCGGGCCGGCAGTTGGCCCGGCTCGTCCGGGGCCGCCTCCTCCACTTCGGGGCCGGGGCCGAGGTCCCGCCCGTCGTCCCGTTCGTGCGTTCGCTTGTCGCTGTCCGTCATACCGGCGCGGGTTACCCGGGGCGTCCACACCATTCCGCCCCGTACACGGGCCGGGCGCGGGGCGGTGTTCCGATCGGACCGGCGGGTACCCGGCGCCGCGTCCGACGTCAGCACTCTGCACGAGGAGAAACCATGGATCGGACCCAAGAGCCGGGCCGCCGGGGCCGGGTGACAGGGCACGGTGCCGCAGGCGCCGCCCGGGAGGGCGCGACCGATGTGGTCCAGGAGTCCGTCGCCCAGGGCCGCGACCTGTACGAGCGGCTGCGGGAGCAGGCCGTCGACGAGACCGGGGTGCAGTTGCGGCGCCTGGCCACCCACATCCGGTACCTGTCGACGGACCTGCGGCACATGGGCGACAGCGCCAAGCCGGACTCCCCCGCCGCCCCGCTCGTGCGCCGCGTCGCCGACGGCGGGCACGGCTTCGCCGACCACCTGGAGCGGCGCGGTGCCGGTGAGCTGCTCGACGACGTACGGCAGTTCGCCCGGCGCCGCCCGGGGCTCTTCCTGGCCGCCGCGGTGGCGGCCGGGTTCGCCGTGTCCCGCGTCGGCCGGGGAGTCGGCGCGGCCGAACCCGGCACGACGGGTGCGCCCGTGGACGAAGGACCACAGGCCGCCGTACCCGCGTACGCGCCCGACCCCGCCCTGGAAACGGGCGAGGGCCCGCCGCCCATGCCGCGGCTCGGCACCTCGGCCACCCCGGCGCCCGGACCCCCCTCGCCGGAGCCCCCGAGGGTGCCGCCGCCCGAGACCGGCAAGGGGTGGTGACCATGGCGGATCCGTACGCCGACCGCACTCACGACGCCTCGATCGGCGAGCTCGTCGGCGACATCACGAACGACCTGTCCCGCCTCGTGCGCGCCGAGGTCGAGCTGGCCAAGGCGGAGTTGAAGGAGCAGGGCGGGTCCGCGGGGCGGGCGGCGGGCCTGTACGGGGGCTCCGGGTACGCCGCCGGCCTCGCCCTCGCCCTCGCGAGCCTCGCGGCCGTGTTCGGCCTCGACCACGTCATGGACCGCGCCTGGGCCGCCCTGGTCGTCGCCGCGGTGTGGGCCGTCGTCGGCGCGGTCCTGTACGTGACCGGACGCAGGCGGCTGCGCGCGGTGGAGCTCACCCCCGAACGCTCGCTGGATTCGCTGAAGGAGGACGCGAAATGGGCGCGACACCCGACCAGTTGAGGCAGGAGACCGAGGAGACCCGGGCGCAGCTGTCCCACAGCGTGGACCGGCTCGCCGAACGGATCAGCCCGCCGCGGATGGTGCGCCGCCGGGCCGCGGCCGCGCGCCACCGCCTCACCACCGCCGGGCACCGGGTCATGGGCACGGCCCGGACGACCGGCACACAGGTCGGCGGCGCGGCCGGGGACGTACGGGAACAGGCGGGGCAGCTGCCCGAGCAGATGCGTGCGCAGACCCAGGGCAGCCCGCTGGCCGCCGGGATGATCGCGTTCGGGGCGGGGCTGCTCGCCGGAGCGCTGTTCCCGGCGACCGGCGCCGAGGCCCGCGTCGGGCAGCGCGTGCGCGATCACTCCGCGGAGCTGATGGAGCCGGTGAAGGAGACCGCGCAGGAGGCGGCACGCGAAGCCCGGCACGAGCTCCGTGAACCCGCGCGCCAGGCCGCGTCGTCGGTGAAGGACACGGCCCAGGATGCGGCACGGTCCACGAAGCGGCAGGCCGCGCGCCCGAGGAAGCCGGATACGCCCCTGTAGGCCACGGCAAGTGAGCTCCGTAGGCCCGGTCGAGCGGTGCCCTCAGCGCGTCCAGAGCGTCAGGTCGCTGCTCGTGGCCACCGCCAAGGTGCGGCCCGACGGGGAGAACCCGGTGGCCCGCAGCTCCGAGTAGTCGGCGTGGAAGACATGCCACCACGTGCCGCCCGCCGGGCCGTGGTGGCGGCCTCCGTCCTCCGCCAGGACGACGCGGTGGTGCGGCCACTCGGGGCTCACGGCGTCGACGGTCCAGCCGTCGGACGTGGTGCTGTGCAGGCCGCCGCCGAAAAGCCCCGCAATGCGGACCGGGGTGCCGTGGACCGGGCCGATGCCGGGGCAGGTGAGGTCCGGGTGCGCGTCGGGCGTGCTGGTCTCGGGGTCGGGGTCACGGTCGCGGGCGATCTTCTCTCCGGTGACCGCGTCGAAGAGCCCGTGCCCGCCGCTCGACACCACGAGGACGAGGTCCCGGCCGCTGTCCGGATGGACGGCGAAGCCGATCCCGAGGAGCCCACCGATCGGGGTCCTGTTGTCCAGGACCGGCCGCCACGGCTCCGGGGCGGCCATGACGGGGGCCGCGAGGTACCGCTCGCGCAGGCGCTGCTGGTAGTCCGTGATCAAGTCGTCTCCTCGGCGTGGCACACGTCGGAGGATCCTCGCACGGCACCCCGCGCGGATTCGAACAGCCGTCAGGTCCCGCCCGGGACCCCACCGCTCCCGCCCGGGTCCCCGCCTCCCGCCTCGCCTCCCGGCTCCCAGACGTCCGGCCCGCCCCCGCGCCAGTCGATCAGCGGCAGCACCGCCACTTCGACGGGGTCGACGTCGAGTCCCGCGCGGCGCAGGAACTCGGCGACGTCCGCCAGGTTGTACGCGACGCCGACCGGCTGGCCGCGCACCTCCACCCGCCGACCGCCCTCCGGGGACGGCCGGTGCACGACTATCTGTGCTGCTGCCATGCCACCAGCGTGCGCCCGCCCCGCGCGCCGCGCAGGTCGGCACGCCGGAACGCGGGCCGCTCAAGGACGGCTCGCACCGCGCCCCGCCCGGCTGCCGTCAGCTGATTCCTGGCATCGGCTGCCGTCAGCTCACTCCTGTCATGACGAAGCCGCTGCGCGGCATGGTCGGGACGCGGCGCAGTGTGATGCGCAGGTCCTGCTCCGGCACGTCGTAGGCAAGCCGCGCGAGGCGGGGAAGCAGGGTGCTGAGCACCGCGAGGGTGATGTCCTCACCCGGGCACCGGTGCCCCTGCGACGCCTCCCCGCCGCCCTGCGGGACGAGTTCGTCGCGGCCGGGCTCACGGCCCGCGAACCGGTCGGGGTCGAACCGGTACGGGTCCTGCCACAGGTCGGGATCGTGGTTCTGCCCGTAGAGGTCGAGGAGGACCAGCGTGCCCTCCGGGATCGGCTCGCCCTGCCAGTGCACGTCCTTGGGGGCGAGCCCGGCGACGAACGGCGCGAACGGGTAGAAGCGCCGCACCTCGTGGGCGAACGCCCGGGCGTAGTCCTCGCCCTCCTCGGCGAGGCGGGCCCGCAGCGCCGGATGGCGGTGCAGCGCGTGGGCGCCGAACACGGTGTACCAGGTGACGGCGACCGTCGGGCGAATGACGTTGAGGATCTCGACGGCGGCCGTGTGCGGATCGAGCACGGCGCCGTCGGCGTCGAGGTGCGTCGCGACGGCGTGCACCACGCAGGACAGCGACGGCGCGGCACCGGGTGACCGGACCTCCTCGACCAGCCGGGCCAGGCGTTCCTCCTGGCGTCGCCGGGCGCGCCGGGCCCGCCGGTGCCGCGGCCCCGCGGCGGCGAAACCGTCGACCATCGCCACCAGGTCGTGGGCCGTCCGCCGCGCCTCGTCGTCCGGCTGCTCCACGAGGGGGACGCCCGCCCAGGCGCACACGGCGCGCGTGATGAGGACGCTCACCGCGTCGAACAGCGTCACCTGGGAGCGGCCTGCCCACTCCTTGCGGGACCGCTCCCACTCCTGCGCGACGTGCTGCGTCAGCGCGGCGATGCCGGACGCGTCCTTGAGGAGCGACACGAACAGGGCCTTGCGCGTCCGGTGGCTCTCCCCGTCGAGCGTGTGCACGGCCCCCTCTCCGAAGAGGGTGCTCAGCACGGGTTCGGGCAGGGCGGCGCGGCGTTGTACGTGGTTCTCGTCGTAGAAGAACGCGACCGCGGCCGGACCGCGCAGCGCGACGGCTGGCTTCCCGAGGAGCCGGGTGCGGACGGGCCCCGGCCCGCGGCGGCGGCTCAGGTCGGGAAGCCACGCGTACCCCTGGAACAGCAACGGCAGAGTGTGGTCGAACATCGGATCCTCCCGGGCGATGACGGTGGACGGGTGCCCCGGGGACGCCCGGACGAATCAGGGGCGGCCGAACAGCCGCGCCCCGTTCGGGCGCACGCCCGCGTGTCGGTCGCGCGGCTTCCGCTCCCCGTGACGGCGTACGGCATCGTCGGGGTGCTCGCACCCGCGCGGACCGCGTCCGTGGTGCGGCACCTCAGGTATCGGCGGGCCCGCGAAGGGGAGCGGATCTGGTGCGAGGCAGGAACGCGGGGCTGCTCGCGGCGGTGCTCCTGGGGGCGCTGACCGCCTGCGGCGGCGTCCAGGAGCGCGAGCGGGCCGCCGCCACCGTGGCGGCCCGCTTCCAGGAGAGCCTGGGCACCGAGGGCGCCGCGCGCGGCTGCGCGGCCCTCGCGCCCGGGACCCGGGACGAGCTGGAGCGGTCCGCCGAGCTGCCGTGCGTGCGGGCCCTGCCGGACGCGGGCCTGCCCGCGGGCAGCGGGGTGCGGTCCGTCGACGTGTACGGGCTCCGGGCCCGGGTCGTCACCGACCGCGACACGCTCTTCCTGTCGTCGTTCCCCGACGGCTGGAAGGTCACGGCCGCGGGCTGCACTCCGCGCGCGGAGAAGCCGTATCAGTGTCTGATCAAGGGTGGTTGACGGGTGCGGACGTTGTTCACGCTGTATCTGGTGACGGTGGTCGGCGGGCTCGCCTACTGCATGGCGCTCGGGCTGGCGCAGCGGTGAAGCGGTTCGTGCGGTTCCTGCGCAGCAACGGGCTGACCCTCGCGTTCGGCGCCGGATTCCTGCTCACCCTGGCGGGGCAGGCGATCGCCGGGCACGCCGAGTTCAACAACCGCCTCGTCACCGAGGAGCTGCACCCGCTGAGCTTCGGCGGCTACCTGCTGACCTCCGACTTCGCCGTGGACGTCACGGAGAACTGGCAGTCCGAGTACCTGCAGTTCTTCCTCTACATCTTCGGCACGGTCTGGCTGCTCCAGCGCGGGTCGCCCGAGTCCAAGTCCCTGGACAAGGCGGGCCCCGAGACGGACGAGGAGCAGAAGGCAGGCCGGTACGCGCGGGCCGACTCGCCGCGCTGGGCGGGCGTCGGCGGCGTCCGTCAGGCCTGGTACTCCCGGTCCCTGGGCATGGTGATGTGCACGCTGTTCCTGCTCTCCTGGCTCGCGCAGTCCGTCACGGGCGTGGCCGCGTACAACGAGGAGCACCTGCGCGAGCTCCAGGCGCCGATCAGCTGGTCCGCGTACCTGACGGCCGCCGACTTCTGGGACCGCACCCTGCAGAACTGGCAGTCCGAGCTGCTCGCCGTGGGATCGATGGCGATCTTCTCGGTCTATCTGCGCCAGCGCGGCTCGCCGGAGTCGAAGCCGGTGGGCTCGGCGCACACGTCGACCGGCGTCGAGGGCTGACGTCCGGACCGGGCCTAGGGCGTCCGGTCGATCGCGTTCAGTGTGAACGTCACCAGTTCGTCGGCCGCCGCGTCCAGGTCGAGGTCGGGGTGGGCCAGCCAGTGGCTGATCACGCCGTCGATGGCGCCGCCGACGGCCAGGGACACGACGGTCGGGTCGAACGCACGGAAGCGGCCCGTGCTCCGGCCCGCGGCGAGCAGGTCGGCCAGGGCCTGCCAGCGGCCCGCCGTATCATGGCTTCCGGGGGTCTTCAGGCGGGTGCCGCCGCCGTCGTCCAGGAGCATCTCGGTGATGACGCGGACGTGACGGCGGTTGGCCTGCTGGTAGCCGACCATGGCCCGGACGTAGGCGATCACGGCGTCGCGCGGGTCCTCCTCGGCCGCGACGCGCTCGGTGACGTAGGCGCCGAACTGGTCGAGGACGTGGGTCAGCGTCGCCTGCGTGAGGTTGTCCTTGGACGTGAAGTGGTAGAGGACGGCCGCCTTGGACAGGCCCGCCTGGTCGGCGATGGCGGCCAGGGACGTCGCCGGGTAGCCCCGGGTGGAGATCAGGTCGATCGTGCACTCGATGAGCTGGGTGCGGCGGGCCTGTTCGGTGAAGGTGAGGGTGTCCGCGCGGCGGCCGTCTCGTCGGGAAGCCATGGTGAGCACCTCTCGTCTTTCTCACGCACGCGTGCGGTACGTTCCGCGCGTTGCGGCCGGTGTCCGACCGTACACCAGCGCGGATGCGGCGTGATCAGCGCTCCCGCGCCGACTCGGCCTCCAGGACGGCCATCGCGGCGTTGTGCCCGGGGATGCCGCTGACTCCCCCGCCGCGGACGGCGCCCGCACCGCACAGGAGGACGTTGGCGTGCGCGGTCGCCACGCCCCAGCGGCCCCCGGGCGCGTCGGCGCCCTCGTCGGCGCCCTCGTCGGCGCCCTCGTCCGCGTACGGGAAGGCCAGGTCGCCGTGGAAGATGTTGCCGCCGGGCAGGCGCAGGTCGCGTTGCAGGTCGAGCGGGGTCTTCGCCTCGACGCACGGCCTGCCGTCGGCGTCGGTGGCCAGGCAGTCGGCGATCGGCTCCGCGAGGTGCGCGTCCAGCTGGGCGAGGGTCGCGGCGAGCAGCTGCGTACGCACCGCGTCGTTGGTGTCCTCGGTGAACAGGCGGGCGGGGGTGTGCAGGCCGAAGAGGGTGAGGGTCTGGTGGCCGCTGTCGACCAGGTCCTGGCCGAGGATCGTGGGGTCCGTGAGCGAGTGGCAGTAGATCTCCGACGGGGGCGCCGCGGGGAGCCTGCCCGAGGCCGCGTCGGCGTGGGCGCGCGCCAACTCCTCGTAGCTCTCGGCGATGTGGAAGGTGCCGGCGAAGGCCTCACGGGGGTCCACGTCCGGGTCGCGGAGGCGCGGAAGCCGCTCAAGGAGCATGTTGACCTTCAGCTGCGCTCCCTCGGCGGGGGCCGGCGGGAGCCCTCCGGTGAGGGCGGCCAGTTCGTGCGGCGAGGTCCCCACCAGGACGTGCCGGGCCGCGACGGTCCCTTCGTGGTCGGGGGTCCGGTACGTCACCTCGGCGCGGCGTCCGTCGGTGTCGACGCGGACGGCCTCGTGACCGGTCATCAGCTCCGCGCCGGCCGCGCGGGCGGTGTCGACGAGGGCGCGGGTGAGGGCGCCCATGCCGCCGACGGGGACGTTCCAGTCGCCGGTGCCGCCGCCGATGACGTGGTAGAGGAAGCAGCGGTTCTGGCGCAGCGTCGGGTCGTGGGCGTCCGTGAACGTGCCGATCAGGGCGTCCGTGAGGACCACCCCGCGGACCAGGTCGTCGGCGAAGCGCGCCTCGATCGCCTTGCCGATCGGCTCCTCGAAGAGGGTGCGCCACACGGTGTCGTCGTCGACGGCGCGGCGCAGCTCCGCCTTGGTGGGCAGCGGGTCCGTGAGCGTCGGGAACACCCGGGTCGCGGCGTGGGCGGTCAGGGCGGAGAAGTCGCGCCAGGCCTCGTACTCCCGGTCGTCGCCGGTGAGCCGGGCGAAGGACTCCCGGGTGCGGGCCTCGCCGCCGCCCACCAGCAGGCCCGTGGGACGGCCCGCGCGGACGGTGGGGGTGTACGAGGAGACCGTGCGGGCGCGCACCCGGAAGTCCAGGTCCAGGTCCCGGACGATCTTCCTCGGCAGCAGGCTGACCAGGTACGAGTAGCGGGAGACATGGGCGTCCCTGCCGGGGAACGGGCGGGTGGACACGGTGGCTCCGCCCGGTTCGCCGAGGCGTTCCAGGAGGAGGACGGAGTGGCCCGCCCTGGCCAGGTAGGCCGCGGCCACCAGGGCGTTGTGGCCGCCGCCGATCACGACGGCGTCGTAGCTGGGTCGCATGGTTCTTCGTAGCACGGATCGGTTTTCGAGCGCGCGCTCTTCGCGCGGCGCTTTCGACGGGGGCGCTCTCGTCGGGGGCGCTCTCGACGGGGCTGCTCTCGACGGGGTGCCGGAGGCGTCAGCGCTGTCCCGTGGCCCGCTGCTGCCGCAGCGCCGCCACCCTCCGGTACAGCTCCACCGCTTCCGTGCCACGCCCCAGTTGCTCCAGGCAGTGGGCCTCGTCGTTGCGGCTGGCGAGGGTGTCGGGGTGGTCGGTGCCGAGGACCTGGTCGCGGGCCGCGGCCACGCGGCGGTACTCGGTGAGGGCGTCCGCCCAGCGGCCGAGCCAGCCGAGGCCGACGGCGACCTCGCGGCGGCTGACCAGCGTGTCCGGGTGGTGGGGGCCGAGGACCCGCTCGCGGATGGCGCACACGTCGCGGGCCTCGGCGAGCGCCTCCTCCCAGCGGCCCTGCCGGCCCAGGTTGACGCCGAGGCCGTGGCGGGCGCGGAGGGTCTCGGGGTCGGCGGGGCCGTTGACGCGGGTGCGGTCGTCGATGAGGCCGCGGTAGAGCTCGAGGGCCTCGGCGCTGCGGCCGAGGCGGCCGAGGCTGATGCCGACCTCGTAGCGCGCGGCGAGGGTGTCGGGGTGGTCGGCGCCCAGCGCCCGGGTGCGCGCCTCGGCCACGTCGCGGTACGTCTGCAGCGCTTCGGGCCAGCGCCCCAACTGGCCGAGCGCGTACGCGACTTCGTACCGTGTGACCAGGGTGTCGGGGTGGGCGGGGCCGAGGACGCGGGCCCGGGCCGCGGCCACTTCGCGGGCCAGGCGGTAGGAGTCCTCCAGGCGGCCGAGGCGGCTGAGGTTGAACGCCAGGTTGTGGCGGCAGCGCAGCGTGTCGGGGTGGTCGGGGCCCGCGGTGCGCTCCCGCAGCGCGAGGACCGAGGTGTACACCTGGTGGGCCTCGAAGTGCCGCCCGAGCTGGCCGAGTACGTACGCCATCTCCTGGCGCACGGCGAGCGTGTCCCCGTGCTCGGCGCCGAGGGCGCGCTCGCGGCCCTCGGCGACGCGGCCGTACTCGCGCAGGGCGTCGGCGGGCCGTCCGGTGCGGCTGAGCGTGAAGCCGACCTCGTACCGGCTGGCGAGGGTGTCGGGGTGGTCGGGCCCGAGGACGTGTTCGCGCTCGGCGGCGACGGCCCGGTGCACCTCGCCCGCCTCCGCCCAGCGGCCGAGCCGGGCGAGGCTCAGGCCCGCGTTGTGGCGGCTGACGAGGGTGGCGAGGACGTCCGGCGGCGGCGTGGGGCGCTCGGGCGGGCGCGGCGGCACGACGGTGTGGCGGCCGGTGGCGCGCGGGATCCACTCGCCGGTGAGACCGGCGGCCGCGTCGGGCGGCGCGGTGTGCAGGGCGGCGGCGCCGGTCGCCTTGTGTCCGGTCGTCATGCCCCGGGTCCAGGACGGCAGGAGCGGCTCGCGGCGCTCAGTCGGGGGGTGGCCCGTGCGGCGCAGCGACGGGCTGACGACGGTGGGGACGTACGTGGGATGCGGCCCGGCCGCCCCGGACGCCCCGAGCGCGGTGCGGCCCGCGGTGATGCGGCGGCCCAGCTCGCGGGCGTCGCGCGGGCGTTCGTCGGGGCGCTTGGCGAGCAGGTCGAGGACGATCCGCTCGAAGTACTCCGGGATCTCGCCGCGGCGGCGGCGCGGCGGCTCGGGCTGGGTGTCGCGGTGTCCGACGAGGATCGCCCAGGCGTCCTCCAGGTCGAACGGCGGGGCCCCGGTGGCCAGTTCGTACAGGACGCAGCCGAACGAGTACAGGTCGCTGCGCTGGTCGACCTCGGCGCCGCTGATCTGCTCGGGCGACATGTAGTGCGGGGTGCCCATGGCGATGCCGGTGCCGGTGAGGCGGGAGGTGAAGCCGATGTCGTGGCCGAGGCGGGCGATGCCGAAGTCGCAGATCTTCACCGTGCCGTCGGCGAGCCGCATGATGTTGGCGGGCTTCAGGTCCCGGTGCACGATGCCCTGTTCATGGGTGTACGCGAGGGCGGACGCGACCTGGTCGGCGATGTCCACGACGTCGGGGACGGGCAGCGGGTGCTGCCGGGTGTCCTCCAGGAGCTGGCTGAGGTTGCGGCCCTCCAGGAGCTCCATGACCAGGAACAGGACGCCGTCGGACTCGCCGAAGTCGTGCACGACGGTGACCCCGCGGTGCTGCAGCGCCGCCGCGACCCGCGCCTCGCGCCTGAAGCGCTCCCGCAGGACGCGGGTGAACGCCGGGTCGTGCTGCGGGCCGAGCGGCTTGAGGCACTTGACGGCGACTCTGCGGCCGAGCGACTCGTCCCGCGCCCGCCACACCTCGCCCATGCCGCCCCGACCGATGAGGTCGAGCAGCCGGTACCGGCCCTGGATCAGCCTGGTGTCCCCCACCTCTGGCATGTCGCGCCATCGCCCCCGTCGCCTCGCTCCGCCCTCCCCGGCCCGTCCAGTATGGCGTCCTGTCTGTCGACTTTGTACGGGGCCGGACGGCTCCCCGGGCCGAGCCTCGCCATGGCGCGCAGGATGTGTTTCGGCGGGAGCTGCCAGCGCACCCTGGCCGGTATCCGGCGCAGCAGGGTGCCGGTGAGGAGCAGGCGGCGGGTGACCGTGGCGGGCGGCGGGGCGGGCCTGCCGTACAGCTCGTGGGCGTAGCCGGGCAGCGAGGCGTAGGCGAGGTTGGCCACGCGCCGCCACAGCAGGTCGCGCGCCGGAACCAGCAGCGGTTGGGTGGGCGGCCGTTGCAGGAAGTCGTCGACGGCGCGCGCCTCGGCGCCGGCGGCGAGTTCGGGCGCCACTTTCTCGAAGTACGCGGCGAGTTCCGCCGTGGACGCCGGTACGCGGTCGGGGTCGAGGCCCACCAGGCGTGCGCTCTCGCGGTGTTCGGCGACGTAGCGGTCGGCGGCCTGCTCGCTCAGGCGGAAGCCGGAGCGGCGGACGACGTGGAGGTAGGAGTCGATCTCGGCGCAGTGCACCCAGAGCAGCAGTTCGGGCTCGTCGACGCCGTACCGCTCCCCCGTGTCCGGGTCGGTGGCCGTCAGCATCGTGTGGATCTTGCGGACGCGGGCGCCCGCCTTCTCGGCCGCGTCGGTGGTGCCGTACGTGGTCGTCCCCACGAAGCGCGCGGTGCGCATCAGGCGGCCCCAGGCGTCCCTGCGGAAGTCCGAGTTCTGCATGACGCCGCGGACCGCGCGCGGATGCAGCGCCTGGAGGTACAGGGCACGCACCCCGGCCACCCACATCATGGGGTCGCCGTGCAGCTGCCAGGTCACCGACGAGGGGCCGAAGAGCCCGGGGTCCGCAGCGCGCATGCCCTCACCTCCTTGGAGCAGGCTACGCACACTTGGGCGGCTCGTCCTTGGTGGGGGCGAAGTCCATCGAGGGCAGGCCCGCGGCTTCGAAGGAGGCGGCGCCGGGTCCGATGAGCGCCATGTAGCCCGGCTGGACGTTCGTGCCCCGCACGGGCTTTCCCCGCACCTGGCCCCCGGACGTGGTGCTGACGCTCTCCAGTTCCCACCAGCGCCCGCCGAAGCGCGCGTACTGGATGCCGCAGTGCGCGGGCATGTCGTACGGGTACCACGTGCCCTCTTCCGGCTTCGCGGGCCCCTCCTGCCAGTCGTCCGCGTCGACGCCGCGCGCGGGCAGGGTGGCTCCCGCGTCGTCCGGCCCCTTGTCGCGCTCGTCGTCCTTCGAGGAGGAGTCGCATCCCACGGCAAGGACGGCGGCGACGAGGAGGGCCGGGGCGAGCAGGGTGGTGTGTCGTGTGATGTTCATGGCCGTACGACGCGGAAGGCGCCCCGCGCGTTCACCGCGCGCGACGCCTCCGCTGCCGTGGCGACCGAATCCCCCTTCAGCCCTTCTCCCCTTCAGCCCTTCTTCTCTTCCGGGTCCGGGAGGGTGTCGCCGGTCTCCAGGAGGGTCTTGAGGCCGGAGATGAGCAGGGTCCACCCCTCGTCGATCATCGCGCGGAGCGTGCTGCCGGGCTCGAAGCCGTCGTGGACGACGGTGAGCTTGACGGTCTCGCCGAGCGGTTCGATGTCGAACGACACCTTCGTGCGCGGCTCGGCGGCGATCTTGGCGAGCGTCGCTTCGTCGAGCTCGACCGCCTTGGCGAACGCGGGCGTGAAGGTGTGCCAGGTGTAGGAGAGCCGACGGTAGGGGTCGGACTCCAGGACGACCTGCTCGGGGTCGGCGCCGGTCAGGCCGTGCCCCTCCCAGGCCATGACCGATCCGGGCTGCCAGTCGGTGACGAACTCCAGGTTCCAGTACCGGCGGGTGAAGGCAGGTTCGGTCAGGGCCTGCCAGAGCTTCTGCGGGGTGGTCTTGATGTAGGTGGTGTAGACGAACGCGTTGCCGTCGACGCGGTCTGCGCTGTCCGTGCTGTCTTTGCTGGTCATGGGACTGCTCTCCAGTGCGTGCTTCAGGTCGGCGAGTGCGTGCACCCGCGCGCGGTCGTAGTGGCTGATCCAGCGGTCGGCGATGGCGTTGATCGGCTCGGCGTTGAGGTAGTGCAGCTTCTCCCGGCCGCGCCGGACGGTGGTGACCAGGTTGGCCGCCTCCAGCAGGGCGAGGTGCTTGCTGACGGACTGCCGCGCCATGTCGAGGCCGGAGCACAGCTCCCGCAGCGTCTGCCCGTTCCGGACGTTCAGGCTGTCCAGCAGCCGCCGCCGGCTGCCGTCCGCCAGCGCCTTGAAGACCTCGTCCATCTCCGTGCCCATCCCCGACCCCTCGAATATGCAGCCGTTCAGCTGCCTAAAACGATAGGCAGCCATTTGGCTGCATGTCAACCGGAGGACCCGCGGAAGGCGCCCGTCGGCAGATCTTCTTCCGCCCTGCGGTCACATTCCCCCGCCACCACTCGTCAGTGAAGTGACCAAGGAACACCGACCACGGAAAAGGGCGACACGATGTTCACCAACGTCATGTACACAACGATCTACGTCAGCGACCAGGAGCGCGCGCTGACGTTCTACAGGGACCAGCTCGGCCTGGAGATACGCGTCGACTACCCGGGACCCGACGGGCGCTTCCTCACCGTGGCCGTCCCCGGCAGCCCGCTCGAGATCATCCTGTGGCCGCACGCCGCGGCCGCCGGACAGCCCGCCGAGGTGCAGCCGGGCGGCACACCCGGTCTCCTCTTCCTCGAATCGGACGACCTGCACGCCGCCTTCGAGGTGCTGCGCGACCGCGGCGTGACCTTCGCCGAGGCGGAGCCGGAGGACTACCAGTTCGGCGTCCGCATCGAGGCCATGGACCCGGACGGCAACCGGATCTCCCTGCGCCAGCGCGCGGCCTGGCAGAAGCGGGACGACGACTGACGGTTCCGCGTCAGCGCCGCACCCGCGGCATCCCCAGGCCGATCCACGCGATGATTTCGCGTTGGATCTCGTTGTTGCCGCCGCCGAAGGTGAAGATGACCGCCGAGCGGTAGCCGCGTTCCAGCTCTCCGTGCAGGACCGCGCCCGCCGAGTCCTCCTTCAGGGCGCCGGCGGAGCCGACGACCTCCATCAGCCATGCGTACGCGTCGCGCCGTGCCTCCGATCCGTAGACCTTGACTGCGGAGGCGTCCTGCGGGGTGAGGGTGCCGGTCTGGAGGGCGTGCACCATCTGCCAGTTGAGGAGCTTCATCGCGTCCAGCCTGACGTGGGTCCGCGCCAGGCGGCGGCGCACCCACGGCAGGTCGATGACGCGGCGGCCGTCGGCGAGCTTGGTCCCGGCCGCCCAGCGCTGTACGTCGTGCAGGGCGCGGATCGCCATGGTGCCGTGGGCGGCGAGGGTGACGCGCTCGTGGTTGAGCTGGTTGGTGATGAGCCGCCAGCCCTTGTTCTCCTCGCCGACGCGGCGGCCGACGGGCACGCGGATGTTCTCGTAGTAGCTGGCCGTGGTGTCGTGCGAGGCGAGCGTGTTGATGAGGGTGCAGGAGTAGCCGGGGTCGGACGTCGGCACGAGCAGCATGGTGATGCCCTTGTGCGGTGGCGCGTCCGGGTCGGTGCGCACGGCGAGCCACACCCAGTCGGCGGTGTCGCCGTTGGTCGTCCAGATCTTCTGGCCGTTGACGACGTAGGTGTCGCCCTCCCTGACGGCCCTGGTCCTGAGGGCCGCGAGGTCCGTGCCCGCGTCGGGCTCGCTGTAGCCGATCGCGAAGTCGATCTCGCCGGAGAGGATCCGGGGCAGGAAGTACGCCTTCTGCTCGTCGGTGCCGAACTGCATGAGCGTCGGGCCGACGGTGTTGAGCCCCATGAGCGGCAGCGGGACGCCCGCCTGGGCGGCCTCGTCGAAGAAGATGAACTGCTCCATGGGCGTGAGCCCGCGCCCGCCGTACTCCTCGGGCCAGCCCACGCCGAGCCAGCCGTCGGCGCCGAGGCGGCGGATCGTCTCGCGGTAGAACCGCTTCTGGGCGGCGGGTTCGGCGTACCGGGCGGAGGTGTGGTCGGGCACGAGCCCGGTGAAGTACGTACGCAGCTCGGCGCGCAGCCGCTGCTGCTCAGGCGTGTATGCGAGGTGCACGGCCCCTCCTGACGGTCCCTGCGCCGCCCCCGGTCGCGGCGTCCCGTTCTGACGGCGCACACAGTAGAACGTGTTTCAGTAAGGGGGAAGGGAGGCGGCGCGGCCGCCCGGCGGCGCGCGGTGATCGTCGACGCGCCGGTCGCGTCCTCGGCGGATCTCCATTGAGAGGCTGAGGCATGACGACTCATCAGCCCGAGGACGGGGAGCGAGGGCCGGAGGGCGGTCCGGAGGACAAGCCAGGGCCAGGGCCGGAGGGCGGTGCGGCCGCGGCGCCCGCCGACGCGCTCGCCGACCTGCCCGCCGCGCGGATCGGCGACGCGCACCCGCTGTCCCTGACCCTCGTCACGCTCACCGTGGTCAGCGGATTCATCGACGCCATCAGCTATCTCGGCCTCGGCCGGGTGTTCGCGGCGAACATGACCGGCAATGTCCTGGTCATCGGGTTCGCCGCGGGCGGGGCGCCGGGGTTCTCGGTCGTCGGGTCGCTGGTGTCGCTCGGCGCGTTCCTCGCGGGCGCGGTGGTGGCGGGGCGGCTCGCGCGGGTGTTCCGCGGGCGGCGCCGGGTGCCGTGGGTGCGGACCGCGCTGTACGGCGAGGCGCTGCTCCAAGGCGTCGCGACCGCCGTCGCGTTCGCGTTCCCGGGCGGCGACCTGACGTACCTCCTGATCGCGCTGCTCGCCCTCGCCATGGGGCTGCGCAACGGCACGGTCCGGACCCTCGGCGTCCCGGACATCACCACGACCGTGCTCACCCAGACCCTGACGGGCCTCGCCTCCCAGTCCCGGCTCGCGGGCGGCGCCGATCCGCGCGCGGTGCGCCGCCTCACCGCCGTCGCCGCGATGGTCGCGGGCGCGCTGCCGGGCGCCTGGCTTGTCGTGCACCACGGGATCGCCTGGCCGCTCCTGGTGAGCACCGCGATCGTGGCGGCGGCCGCGGTCGCCTACCGGGAGAAGCCGGAGCCCCCACCCCGCAAGACCAACTTTCAGACAGAGCACTGATTTAGACATTGTCTCGGTTTGGTCACGGTCCCCGAAGCGCTGAACGGGGCCGGTCGCGACGCCCGTACTCACGCCTCGAAGGCACACGACAACCCAGCGTCCACGACCGGCCCGGCACCCCGGTCGGCCGAACCCAAGGAGACCGCCATGCTCAGCAGGAACACCAAGCCCGCCCTGCTCCTCGCCTCCCTCGCCACCGCCGGAGCCCTCGTCCTGACCGCCTGTGGGGGCGGCGGCAGCGACGACGACGCGAGCAAGCCCGCGGGCAACGCCCCGGCCGCCAACGCCGACCGCGACGGCCAGGCCGCCGGCGGCTCCGACAACTCGATGGACCTCTCCCTGCGCTCGGGCACGGCGCGGCAGAACAACGCGCCCCAACAGACCGGCGACTGGGCCAACGCGCCCGGCAAGCCCGCCACGAAGCCCGTGCAGCGCAAGTGGGTCCAGCTGTCGGCGAGCCGGGCGGGCGCCCTGAACCCCGTGGTCGTGAACGGCTCCGGCTTCACCCTCTACCGCTTCGACAAGGACACGGCCCGGCCGTCGAAGTCGAACTGCTCCGGCGCCTGCGCCACGACCTGGCCCCCGGTCCTCGTCGACCCGGGCAGCAAGATATTCGTGGACGGCGTGAAGGCGTCCGACGTCGGCGTCATCCGGCGCGACGACGGCACCCGCCAGGTGACGATCGGCGGCTGGCCGGTCTACCGCTTCAGCAAGGACCTCAAGCCCGGCGACACCAACGGCCAGGGCGTGGGCGGCACCTGGTTCGGCGTCACGCCGAACGGCCAGAAGGCCGGGCAGGGCGCCGGGGGCGACACGGGCCAGGGCGGCGACCAGGGCCAGGCCTCCCCGGCCACCAGCGCGATCCTGTTCGACAACGCCAACTTCCAGGACCCCGCGCAGGGCGTGGCGGGCCCCGGCTGCCAGAACGTGGCGCGCCCCAAGGTCGCCTCGTCCCTGTCGGCCGACGGCTCCCTGAAGCTGTGGTCGCGCCCCAACTGCAAGGGCGAGTCCAAGGTGGTCGCCGGTGACGTCGCGGACCTGGGCAGGGTCGGCTTCGACAACAAGGTCAGCTCGATCGCGTTCGGCTGACCGACGGCACGGGCGGCGCCGGTCAGGCCCGGGCCCAGCCCACGTGCCCGTCGGGGCGGATCAGCGCCGAGCCCACGCCCACCCAGTCGGGACGGTCCCCGACCGGCGGCCCCTGGTGGACGACCACGTCCGCCGAGGGGCCGTCGGCCTGTCCGGCGAAGTCGAGCAGCACGGGACGGCCCACGCGCAGCAGGTCGAACAGGGTCAGATCCGGGGCGAGTTGAAGGTTCGGCGCGCGGCGGCCCGTCAGCGGGTGCGCGTCGTCGTCCGCGACGCGGGTCTCGTACGCGGCCGTGTGGGCCGTGTCGTACGCGACCCCGAGGCCCGAGAGCCCCTCGGCGAGCCGCCGGGAGAACGCGGGCACGGTGGCGATGGCCCCGCTGAGCACCTCGCGCAGGGCGAGGCCGTCGCTGGAGTAGGCGGCCATCAGGGCCGTCTGGGCGCGGGTGGTGGTGAGCAACTCGGCGCCGACCGGGTGCCGTTCGCGGTGGTAGGTGTCGAGCAGCGCCTCCGGGGCCGCGCCGCGCAGGACCGCGGCCAGCTTCCAGCCGAGGTTGGCGGCGTCCTGCACGCCGACGTTGAGGCCGACGCCCCCGGCGGGGAAGTGCATGTGGGCCGCGTCGCCCGCGAGCAGGACGCGGCCCTTGCGGTACGTCGCCGCCTGCCGTGCCGCGTTGCCGAACCGCGAGAGCCAGCGCGGGTCGCGCATGCCGAAGTCGTCCCCGGCGATGCGGACGACGTGGGCGCGCAGCTCGTCGAGGGTGAGCTCGCCGGGCCGGTCGGCCCCGTGGCCGTCGGGCGCGTGGCCGACGAGGCGGTGCACGCCGCCGGGCAGCGCGACGCACATCAGGCCGCCGTGGGCGGTGGACAGGCTCAGCAGGGGCGCGGCGGGCGGCGCGTCGAGGACGACGTCGCCGAGCCAGGCCCAGAGCGTGGCGTCGGTGCCGGGGAAGTCGATGCCGGCGGCGGCGCGCACGGTGCTGCGGGTGCCGTCGCAGCCCACGACGTACGCGGCTTCAAGGGCGCACGCGCCCTCGGGGCCCGTGGCGTCGACGCGGACGCCGGACGCGTGCTCGGCCAGGCCGGTGAGGCGGTGGCCGCGCCGGATGTCGGCGCCCGCGGCGCGCGCGTGCTGTTCGAGCAGGGCTTCGGTGCGGGCCTGCGGCAGCGCGAGCGTGAACGGGTACGGGGTGTCGAGGACGCGGAAGTCGAGGCGGTCGTCGAGTCCCGCGAAGTGCCCGTCGGGGATGCGCAGGCCCTCGGCGAGGAACGGTTCCACGGCGCCGCGGAGGGCGAGGACCTCCAGGGTGCGCGGGTGCACGGTGAGCGCCTTGGAGTGCGGTGACGGTGCGGCTCGCGGCTCCAGGACGGTCACCGGCACGCCGCCCAGGCGCAGTTCGGCGGCCAGCCACAGGCCGACCGGGCCTGCTCCCGCGATGACGACGTGCTTGCTCGGGTGGTCTGTGTGCACGGGCACTCCTCCGTTACGTCCGCCAGGCATACTTGGTCACTGACCAAATAGGGATGGCGTCAGTAGACTAGGTCAGTGACCAAAAAGCAAGCGCCCGCCGTGCGGGCCGCGACCCCCTCACGGACCGAGAGCGGCTACCGCGCGGGCCTCACCCCCCACGCCGTCGCCCGTGCCGCCCTCGGCCTGCTCGCCGACAAGGGTGCCGACGGCGTCTCCGTGCGCGGCACGGCGGAGCGGCTCGGGGTGCGGATGAACACCGTGCTGTGGCACGCCAAGACCAAGACCCGGCTGCTCGAGCTCATGGCCGACGCGATCGTCGGGGAAGTGTCCCTCGACGGGCTGCCCGCGGAGTGGGACGCGCGGGTGCGCGAGCTCATGCGCCGCTACCGTCGGGTGCTGCTCGGCCACCGGGACGGCGCCCGGATCGTGACCGGCACCTACGCGGCCGAACCGGCCACGCTGCGCTTCGCCGAGACGCTCACCACGGCGCTGCTCGACGGCGGGCTCGCCCCCCGCGAGGCCGCGTGGACGGCGTGGAACCTCCAGTACTTCGTGCTGGGCCTGACGCAGGAGGAGCAGTCCGTGCCGGACGCGGGCGACCAGCGCTTCGTGCGGGCGCTCGCGGAGGGTGACTATCCGTCGCTCGGCCGTCTTGCGGCGCACCTCGGCGACGCGTCGTTCGACGGCCGGTTCGACCACGGCCTCGGCCTGCTGCTGGGGCCTGGGCGTCCCTGACGCCCGCCGGGGTCCGGGCGTCCCTGACCCCCGGACCCGCGTCCGTCCGCTGGGCCTGCCCGGCGCGCCTCAGGCGTCGTCGGCGGCGGCCCGCAGCGCCGCGATGTCGAGCTTCTGCATCGTCAGCATGGCCTGCATCGCCCGCTGGGCGCGGGCCGGGTCCGGGTCGGCGATGAGCGCGCCGAGCCCGTCGGGGACGACCTGCCAGGACAGGCCGTACTTGTCCTTGAGCCAGCCGCACTGGCCCTCGGCGCCCCCGTCCGCCGTGAGCTTCGACCAGTAGTGGTCGACCTCGTCCTGGTCCGCGCAGGCGATCGACAGCGAGATCGCCTCGTCGAAGGTGAACTCGGGCCCTCCGTTGATCGCCGTGTAGGGCTGGCCGTCCAGCTCGAAGTCGACGGTCAGGACCGTACCGGCCGGGCGGGGCGCGCCTTCTCCGTAGTACGACACGTTGGTGACCTTGGAGTTCGGAAACACCGACACGTAGAACTCGGCGGCTTCCAGGGACTGCGTGTCGAACCAGAGGTTGGGGGTGATCCTGGGCATGGTGCTCTCCTGTCGTCCGGGCGGTGGCACGCCGGCGTGTCCTCCGTCACCTGTACGACCGTCGCCCCGGCGCGAACTCATCGCCACCGGAGCGGCCCGCCTCAGTCGTGCGGCACCACCGCGATCGGGCACGGCACGTGGTGGACGGCCGAGTGCGCCGTCCGGCCCAGGTGCGGGCCCGTCGCGGAGCGGCGGCCGACGACCAGGAGCGAGGCCCCGGCGGTGGCCTTCAGGAGGTGGTGGCCCGGACGACCGAAGACCGCCTGCTCCACGACGTCGACCTGCGGGTACTTGTGCCGCCAGGGCTCCAGGGCGGCACTGAGCCGCCGCCGGGCGCGCGTCTCCGCGTCGGCCACGTCGGTCAGCTCGTCCGGGATCACGAGGCGCGGCACCTGGGCGGAGAGCGGCGGCACCGCCCAGGCGTGCACCACGTGCAGCGGCGCCCGGCGGACGGCCGCCGCGTCGAAGGCGTACGCGATCAGCGCGTCCCCCGGACCGGCCGGATCGAGGCCGAGGACGACCGGCCGGTAGGGCGTGGTGTGCGAGGGCGCGCCGTCGGGGTCCGGCGCGTGCGCGTCCTCGGGCCGCTCCCCCGCGCGCACGAGCACCACGGGCCGCTCGGCGCGGGCGGTGACCGCCGTGGCCACCGACCCGACGAGGAACCCGGCGAAGCCGGTCAGGCCGCGGGAGCCCAGGATCAGGGACTCGGCCTCGGCGTTGGCGGCGAGCAGCGCGGGCACCGCGGGCCCGGCCGACTCCTTGCCGTGGATCTCGAGGGCCGGATGGGCGTACGACAGGCGGATCGCCGCCCGGTCGAGGGCGCCGCGCGCCTGGTCCGCCGCTTCCGTGAGGCGGCGGACCCGGGCGGGCTCGGCGGGGCTGACCCCGGCGTGCAGCAGGCGCAGCGGCACCCCGTGGCGCAGCGCTTCGAGGGCCGCCCAGCCCGCGGCGTCCATGCTCGCGCGGGAGCCGTCGATGCCGACGGTGACCACGCGCGGCGTCGCGCCCCGGGCGGAGCGGCGGCGGGCGCGCGGGCCGGTGCGGGCGGGGGGCGGTGTGCGGTCACGTGTCATGGCGTGTCCAGCGCTCGGTGAGCGGTCAGTAGGGCCACGACCAGTCCGCGACCTCCGGCAGGTCCGTGCCGTGCTCGCGGATCCAGGCGTGGTGACGCGTGCGCGTGTCGGCCATCTGCTGGCGCAGGCCGGTGGCGCGCACGGACAGGTCAGGTACGCGGTCGATGACGTCCATGACCAGGCGGTACCGGTCGAGGTCGTTGCGTACGACCATGTCGAAGGGCGTGGTGGTCGAGCCCGTCTCCTTGTAGCCGCGCACATGCAGCTGGGCGTGGCCCGCGCGGCGGTAGGCGAGGCGGTGGATCAGCCACGGGTAGCCGTGGTACGCGAAGATCACCGGCTTGTCGCGGGTGAACAGCGCGTCGTACTCGAAGTCGGCCATGCCGTGCGGGTGTTCCTCGCGCGGCATCAGACGGGCGATGTCGACGACGTTGACGACCCGCACCGCGAGCTCGGGCAGGTGCTCGCGCAGCAGGGCCGTGGCGGCGAGCACTTCCTGCGTCGGCACGTCGCCCGCGCAGGCGAGGACCACGTCCGGGTCGCGCAGGCCGTCGTCGGTACCGGCCCACTCCCACACGCCGGCGCCGCGCGCGCAGTGGGCGCGGGCCGCGTCCAGGGACAGCCAGTCGAAGCAGGGCTGCTTGCCCGCGACGACGACGTTCACGTAGTCCCGGCTGAGCAGGACGTGTTCGGCGACGGACAGGAGCGTGTTGGCGTCCGGCGGCAGATAGACGCGGACGACCTCGGGGCTCTTGTTCAGGACGTGGTCGACGAAGCCGGGGTCCTGGTGCGAGAAGCCGTTGTGGTCCTGGCGCCAGACGTGCGAGGTGAGCAGGTAGTTCAGGGACGGGATCGGGGCCCGCCACGGCAGCGCGCGGGCGGTCTTCAGCCACTTGATGTGCTGGTTGACCATGGAGTCGACGATGTGCACGAACGCCTCGTACGAGGAGAACAGGCCGTGGCGGCCGGTGAGCAGATAGCCCTCCAGCCAACCCTGGCAGAGGTGTTCGGAGAGCACTTCCATGACGCGGCCGTCGGCGGCGAGGTGTTCGTCGGTGGGCAGCTCCTGCGCCTGCCAGGCCTTGCCGGTGACGGTGAAGAGCGCGGCGAGGCGGTTGGACTCGGTCTCGTCCGGGCCCACGACGCGGAAGTCGCGGCGGTCGGCCGTGTCCGCCATGACCTTGGCGAGCAGACCGCCGAGCACCCGGGTCGGCTCGTGCAGCGCGGTGCCGGGCTTGTCGACGGGGACCGCGAAGTCCTCCAGGGGGCGCAGCGGCAGGCTGCGGGTGAGCAGGCCGCCGTTGGCGTGCGGCGTCGCGCCCAGGCGGCGGTCGCCTTCGGGGACGCACTCCAGGACCTGCGGGGTGGGGCGGCCGTCGGCGTCGAACAGCTCCTCGGGCCGGTAGGAGCGCAGCCAGGCCTCCAGCTGCCGCAGGTGGTCGGGGTTCTCGCGCACGCCGGGGAGCGGCACCTGATGGGCGCGCCAGGTCCCCTCGACCGGAGCGCCGTCGACGCTCGCGGGCCCGGTCCAGCCCTTGGGCGTGCGCAGCACGATCATCGGCCAGGGCGCGTGCCGTCCGCGGGACTTGGCGGAGCGGGCCTCCCGTTGCACGCGGGTGATGCGGTCCACGGCCTGGTCGAGCGCCTTGGCGAGGTCGCGGTGGACGGTGCGGGGGTCGTCGCCGCCGACGTGCAGGGGCTCGTGGCCGTAGCCGCGCAGCAGGGAGTCGAGTTCGGCTTGGGGGATGCGGGACAGGACCGTCGGGTTGGCGATCTTGTAGCCGTTCAGGTGCAGGATCGGCAGGACCGCGCCGTCGTGCACGGGGTCGAGGAACCTCGCCGAGTGCCAGGACGCGGCCAGCGGTCCGGTCTCCGCCTCGCCGTCCCCGATGACGCAGGCGACCAGCAGGTGCGGATTGTCGAACGCGGCGCCGTAGGCGTGCGCGAGCGAGTAGCCGAGCTCACCGCCCTCGTGGACGGACCCGGGCGTCTCGGGCGCCACGTGGCTGGGCACGCCGCCGGGGAACGAGAACTGCCGGAACAGCCGCGCCATGCCCGCCGCGTCCCGCGTGATGTCCGGGTACGTGTCCGTGTAGCTGCCCTCCAGCCAGGAGTTGGCGAGCACCGCGGGCCCGCCGTGCCCCGGCCCCCACACGCACAGGGCGGCCAGATCGCGCTCCTTGACGATCCGGTTGAGGTGCGTGTGCACGAGGTTCAGGCCGGGCGACGTGCCCCAGTGGCCGAGGAGCCGCGGCTTGATGTGCTCGGGCTTCAGCGGCTCGGTCAGGAGCGGGTTGGCGAGCAGATAGATCTGGCCCGCCGCGAGGTAGTTGGCGGCACGCCAGTGGGCGTCGAGGGCGGAGAGGTGGTCCTTGGCCATGGGAGTACCTCTTTTCTGACGGGGGTGGGATGGGGTTCTTTTCTGACGGGGTACGGCGGGATTCTGCGACGACGTGGTCCGGCTCCGGGAGAGTCGGCTTCTCGGGGTGCGGGCTTCACGGAATGAGGGGTGCGGGCTTCACGGAGTAACGGAATAGGGGATTCCCGGAGTGTGGGCGGGTTCCCCGGAGAGGCCGGATCAGACCGGCCTCTCCGGAGAGGGCGCCACAGACGGCAGGGCGCCTCGGAGGGCGCGGGGCCCGGCCGGGGCAGCCGGGCCGCGTCAGCTGTGGGGCACCACGGCCACCGGGCACCGCGCGTGGTGCAGGACCGTGTGGTTCACCGAGCCGAGCTGCATGCCGACGGTGCCGGTGCGGCGGCGGGCGCCGACGACGAGCAGGTCGGCGGTGGCGGCCGCGTCGAGCAGGGCCGTGCGGGGGCTGCCCTCGACGGCCCTGCGGTGGACGGCGACGCCGCTGGGGGGACGTATGGCGCCGCTGAGCGCCCGCTCCAACTCCCGTTCCGCGCGCAGCTGATGCGGGTCCTGTTCGTCGGCGGCACGCGGCCGGTCCGGCACCTCGTGCGCGGGGCAGCGCCAGGAGTGCACGGCTTCGAGGTCGGCGCCGCGCTGCCGCGCCGCGCGCACGGCGAAGGCCAGGGCCGCACCCGCGTCCCCCGCCTCGTCGACGCCGACGACGACACGTCCGAAGCCCCCGCTGACGTTGCGCTCGTCGCCGCGCACCACGTGCACCGGGCAGTGGGCGTGGCCGGCGACCGACAGGCTGACCGAGCCGAGCAGCAGCCCGGCGAGTGTGCCGCGGCCCCGGCTGCCCACGACCACGCCGCTCGCCGTGCCGCTCTCGCGGATCAGAGCGGCGGCCGGGTCCTCGTCGAGCACCTGGCTCGTGACCTTGGCGGAGGTCGAGCGGCTGTAGACGCGCTCGGCCGCGTCGGCGAGCACGCGGTCCGCCTGGGCGCGCACGGAGGCGCGGTTGATGCCGAAGGACGGTTCGCGCCCCTCGTACCACTCCCAGCTCGACGCGTGCACGATCCGCAGCGGCACCGCCCGGCGCACGGCCTCGTCGACCGCCCAGTCCAGGGCCCGCAGGCTCGGCTCGGAGCCGTCGACGCCCACGATCAACGGTTGCTCCACGGGTCATCTCCCCTTTCGTCGTCCACCTGGCCGCCCCGGTGCTCCCGCACAGCCGGGAACCCGCGGCACCTGTGGCCACGACGGTGGCACCGAGCCGACGACGACGGGAGGGGCGAACAGGCCGGTGTGCGAGGGCCACCCGGCCCCTGTGCGCACGCCCGCACGCCCCCGTGCCCGACATGGAACGCCGTGCGCCCCTACTTCCGGGCGTGCACGCCCCCGGTCCACTCCTCGGCGAGGACGGACCACACCTCGCTGTCGTGCCGGACGCCCCGGTACGCGTACTGCTGCCGCAGGACGCCGTCGCACGTCATCCCGAGCCGGCGGGCCGCCTCGCCGCTGCGCTTGTTCGCCGGGGTGGTCCGCCACTCCACGCGGCTCATCCCGCGCTCCCGGAAGGCCCAGTCGATCAGGATCCGGCTCGCGCGGTGCACCAGGCCGTGCCCCTCCCCCGCCGCCTCCAGCCAGCAGCCGACCTCGCAGACGCCCTGGGCTGCGTCGAAGCGCGTGAACATGACCCCGCCCACGAGGACGCCGTCGCGCCAGATGCCGTAGATGCGGGCGCCGTCCTCGGCCTGGCCGTCGGCGAAGCCCTGCAGGACCTTGGTCGCGGACTCCAGGTCGGTGCTGCGCGTCGCCCACGGGATCCACGGGTCCACCGTGGGCCGGGCGCGGTCGATGTGGTCGAGGAACTCCTGTGCCTGCCAGGGTTCCAGGGGGCGCAGCTGGGCGCTGTCGTCGAGGGGCAGGGCGAACACGGGATCCTCCGTCGGGGTGTGCCGCGCCCGGGGGCGCGATGTGCATAACGAGCGTTCGGTACGTATCGTAGCCCCATGCCTCCCGCTCCTGTCGATCATGAATCCCGCCGCGAGGACGTCTCCCAGGCGGTGTGGCGCATCCTGGCCGCCAAGGGGTTCGGCGGCCTGACGCTGCGCGCCGTGGCGGCCGAGATGGGCGTCTCCACGGGGCTCCTGATGCACTACTTCCCGACCAAACGCGCCCTGGTCGCCCACGCCTTGGAGCTCCTGGAGAAGAGCAGCGCGGAGCGCCCCCGGCGCGACCGCCCCCAGGAGGGCCTTGCCGCACTCCGCGCGGTCCTCCTCGACACCCTGCCGCTCGGCAAGGAGAACGCGGCCCGCAACCGGATCTGGGTCAGCTCATGGGACCAGGCCCTCGCCGACGACGGCCTCCGCGCGGACCAGGCGGAGCGCTACGTCCGCATGCGGGCCGCGCTCCGCCCCCACCTGGTAGCGGCCCGCGCCCTCGGCGAGATCCCCGACGCACCGGATGTCGACCGGCTCGCCACGGCTGCCGTCGCCTTCATCCACGGCCTGGTGGTCCAGGCGCTTTTCGACCCGCGGCGCTTCCCCGCGGACACGCAGACCGAGATGGTCGACGCCTTCCTGGCCACGCTCCGCAAGGGGTGAGCGCCCCGGGAAAAGCCCGCACCGTGACGAGGTGACGGTGTGTGAGGTCCCGCCGAACGCCGGACGGGGCGGCGTGTGCGCCGGATAATGGTGAACATGCCAAACAACGAGGGTGGATGGCGGCCCCGGGGATACGACGGGCCGGGGTGGGAGCCACCGAAGAACCCGCCTCCGGGCCCGCCCCGGAACGACGGCGGCGGCCCCGGAGGGCGCTCCCGCTGGAGCGTGCCGGGCGTGATAGCGGTGATCGCGGTCGCGATCTGGTCCCTCCTGGCCTACCAGTGGACCGAGCAGAACGACTGCGAGCTGGCGGAGTCGTTCGGCCTGGTCCTCTCCCACGGCACGCCGGATCCTTGGGAGCGGTGCGGAGACTAGGAGGCGGGGCTCCAGGGGCGCGGGCCGCCCCTGGACCTGAGAGGGCCGCGCGTCACTCCCCTTCGAGGTTCCCCTCCGTCTCCAGGTACGCCTGCCGCAGGGCGTCGAGCACCGCCGGGTCGGGCTTGGCCCACATGCCCCGCGACTCGGCCTCCAGGAGGCGTTCGGCGATGCCGTGCAGGGCCCAGGGGTTGGCCTGCTGCAGGAACTCCCGGTTCTCGGGGTCGAGTACGTAGGTCTCGGTGAGCTTGTCGTACATCCAGTCGGCGACCACGCCCGTCGTCGCGTCGTAACCGAAGAGGTAGTCCACGGTGGCGGCCAGCTCGAAGGCGCCCTTGTAGCCGTGCCGGCGCATCGCCTCGATCCACTTCGGGTTGACGACCCGGGCGCGGAAGACGCGGGAGGTCTCCTCGACCAGCGTGCGGGTGCGGACCGTCTCGGGCCGCGTGGAGTCGCCGATGTACGCCTCGGGGGCCGAGCCGCGCAGCGCGCGGACCGTCGCGACCATGCCGCCGTGGTACTGGAAGTAGTCGTCGGAGTCGGCGATGTCGTGCTCGCGGGTGTCCGTGTTCTTCGCCGCGACCGCGATGCGCTTGTACGCCGTCTCCATCTCGTCGCGCGCGGGGCGGCCGTCGAGCTCACGGCCGTAGGCGTAGCCGCCCCACACCGTGTAGACCTCGGCGAGGTCGGCGTCGGTGCGCCAGTCGCGGGAGTCGATGAGCTGGAGCAGTCCGGCGCCGTAGGTGCCGGGCCGGGAGCCGAAGATGCGGGTGGTGGCGCGGCGTTCGTCACCGTGAGCGGCCAGGTCGGCCTGGACGTGGGCCCGCACGCGGTTGGCCTCCGCCGGTTCGTCGAGCCCCGCCGCCATGCGCACGGCGTCGTCGAGCAGCCCGATCGTGTGCGGGAAGGCGTCGCGGAAGAAGCCCGAGATGCGCAGGGTGACATCGATGCGGGGGCGGCCGAGCTCCTCGTACGGAATGGGTTCGAGGCCGGTCACCCGGCGCGACGCGTCGTCCCAGACCGGGCGGATGCCGAGCAGCGCGAGGGCCTCGGCCACGTCGTCGCCCGCCGTGCGCATGGCGCTGGTGCCCCACAGGGAGAGCCCGACGGACGTCGGCCAGTCGCCGTGGTCGGTGCGATAGCGCTCCAGGAGGGAGTCCGCGAGGGCCTGGCCGGTCTCCCAGGCGAGGCGCGACGGCACGGCCTTGGGGTCGACGGAGTAGAAGTTGCGGCCGGTCGGGAGCACGTTGACCAGGCCGCGCAGCGGCGAGCCCGAGGGGCCCGCGGGGACGAAGCCGCCGTTCAGGGCGTGGACGGCGTGGTCGAGCTCCGCGGTGGTCGCGGCCAGGCGCGGGACGACCTCGCGGGCCGCGAAGTCCAGGATGCGCGCCACCTGTTCGCCCTGGTCAGCCGGTACGGCAGCCGGGTCCCAGTCGGCGGCCTCCATCGCCTCGACCAGGGCGCGGGCCTGCTCCTCCGCCGCGTCGGCCGTCGTGCGGGTGGCCGCCGACTCGTCCAGTCCGAGGGCCTCGCGCAGGCCGGGCAGGGCCGTGGTGCCGCCCCAGATCTGGCGGGCGCGCAGGATGGCGAGGACGAGGTTGACGCGGTCGGCGCCGGCGGGCGGGGCGCCGAGGACGTGCAGGCCGTCGCGGATCTGCGCGTCCTTGACCTCGCACAGCCAGCCGTCGACGTGCAGCAGGAAGTCGTCGAAGCCGTCGTCGTCGGGACGGTCGTCCATGCCGAGGTCGTGGTCCAGCTTCGCGGCCTGGATGAGGGTCCAGATCTGGGCGCGGATCGCCGGGAGCTTGGCGGGGTCCATGGAGGAGATCTGGGCGTACTCGTCCAGGAGTTGCTCCAGGCGCGCGATGTCGCCGTAGGAGTCGGCGCGGGCCATCGGCGGGACCAGGTGGTCGACGAGGGTGGCGTGGACGCGGCGCTTGGCCTGGGTGCCCTCGCCCGGGTCGTTGACCAGGAACGGGTAGACGAGCGGCAGGTCGCCCAGGGCCGCGTCCGGGCCGCAGGCCGCCGAGAGGCCCGCGTTCTTGCCGGGCAGCCACTCCAGGTTGCCGTGCTTGCCGAGGTGGACCATCGCGTCCGCGCCGAAGCCGCCGTCCTCGGCCGTAGCGGCGATCCAGCGGTAGGCCGCCAGGTAGTGGTGGGAGGGCGGCAGGTCCGGATCGTGGTAGATGGCGATCGGGTTCTCGCCGAAGCCGCGCGGCGGCTGGATGAGGATCAGCAGGTTGCCGAAGCGCAGGGCGGCGAGGACGATGTCGCCCTCCGGGTTGCGGCTGCGGTCGACGAACATCTCGCCGGGCGCCGGGCCCCACTGCTCCTCGACGGCCACGCGCAGCTCCTTGGGCAGCGTGGCGTACCAGCGCCGGTAGTCCGCCGCCGGGATCCGCACCGGATTGCGGGCCAGCTGCTCCTCGGTGAGCCAGTCCTGGTCGTGGCCGCCCGCCTCGATCAGCGCGCGGATCAGCTCGTCGCCGTCACCGGACGCGAGCCCCGGCACCTCGGCGTCGGTGCCGAAGTCGTAGCCCTCGTCCCGCAGGCGGCGCAGCAGGGCCACCGCGCTCGCGGGCGTGTCGAGGCCGACCGCGTTGCCGATGCGGGAGTGCTTGGTCGGGTACGCGGAGAGCACGAGGGCGAGGCGCTTCTCGGCGGCCGGGATGTGCTTGAGGCGGGCGTGGCGCACGGCGATGCCTGCGACGCGGGCCGCGCGCTCGGGGTCGGCGACGTAGGCCGGGAGGCCGTCGGCGTCGATCTCCTTGAAGGAGAACGGCACGGTGATGAGGCGGCCGTCGAACTCGGGCACGGCGATCTGGCTCGCGGCGTCGAGCGGCGACACGCCCTCGTCGTTCTCCTCCCACGCGGCGCGCGATCCGGTCAGGCACAGGGCCTGGAGGATCGGCACGTCCAGGGTGGTCAGCGCGCCCGCGTCCCAGGACTCGTCGTCGCCGCCCGCCGAGGCCTCGGCGGGCTTGGTGCCGCCCGCGGCGAGGACGGTGGTGACGATGGCGTCGGCGGTGCGGAGCGCGTCGATCAGCTCGGGCTCGGGGGCGCGCAGGGACGCGACGTACAGCGGCAGCGGGCGGGCGCCCGCGTCCTCGACGGCGTCGCACAGGGCGGCGACGAAGCCGGTGTTGCCGCTCATGTGGTGGGCGCGGTAGTAGAGCACGGCGACGGTCGGTCCTTCGACGCCCTCGCGGGGCGTGCGCTCCAGCGGTCCCCAGGTGGGGGCGGGCGCGGGCGGCTCGAAGCCGTGGCCGGTGAGCAGGACCGTGTCGGAGAGGAAGCGCGCGAGCTGCTCCAGGTTGGCCGGGCCGCCGTGCGCGAGGTAGGCGTGGGCCTCGGCGGCGATGCCGACGGGGACGGTGGAGGCGGCCATGAGCTGGGCGTCGGGGGCCTGTTCACCGGTGAGGACGACGACGGGGCGGCCGTCGGCGAGGAGCAGGTCGAGGCCCTCCTGCCAGGCGCGGATGCCGCCGAGGAGGCGGACGACGACGAGGTCCACGCCGTCGAGCAGCGCGGTGAGGTCGTCGAGGGCGACGCGGGCCGGGTTGGCGAAGCGGTAGGTCACGGGACCGGTGGCCGCCCGGGCGCTGAGCAGGTCGGTGTCGGACGTCGACAGGAGCAGGATGCGGGGAGACGAAGCGTCGGGGGTGCGGTCCCCGGATGCAGGCAGCATGCGGCGTCTGGCCTTCCTCGGGGTCCGCGCCCCGGGCGGTGTGTGACGGCGGGAGTTCCTGGCTCGTCCGGCCCCTGGGGGCCGGACTCACAGTGGCGGGACCGCGCCGGATTCACACCGGGCTTCCTCCCCTGTCGCCGTCATAGCGATGGCGGACCGGATGGTCCACCGAGCAGCATAGTAAGGGGCACCGCGACGGCGCGGGGCGGCTGGCCCGTGTGATCCACGGGACGTGGGGCCGGTGTGATGGTAGGTATGCTCGCCGCCGTGACCACGCCTCCCCTCCCCTCATCGCCCCAGGCCACGGTGGCCGCACGGGACCGCGGTGACGCCTGCCCGGGGGCCCTGCGGCTGCACTCCGCGCACGACGGCGCGCTCGCCCGCGTCCGCCTCCCCGGCGGCGTGCTGACCGTCCGGCAGGCGGAGGCGCTCGGCGACGCGGCACGGCGCCTGGGCGACGGTGAACTGCATCTCACCTCGCGCGGCAACGTACAGCTGCGCGGTCTGGGCGACGCCTGCGGCACGGACCTTGCCGCGCTCCTGGACGCGGCCGGGCTGCTGCCCTCGCCCGCGCACGAACGGGTGCGCAACGTCGTCGCCTCGCCCCTGTCCGGTCTCGACGGGCGCGGCCTGCGGGACGTACGGCCGTGGCTCGCGGCCCTCGACGCGTCGCTGTGCGCCAGCGCGGCCGCGCAAGCGCTGTCGGGGCGGTTCCTGTTCGCCCTGGACGACGGGCGGGGGGACGTGGCCGGGCTCGGTGCCGACGTGACCCTGCGGGCCGTCGCGGACGGTGCCGCGCTGCTGAGCCTCGGGGCGGCCGACGAGGCGCTGCGCCTTGCCGGTGAGGACGCGCCCCGCGCCGCGCTCGTGGCCGCCGAGACGTTCCTGCACGCGGCGCGCGAGAGCGGCGCGCAGGCCTGGCGCGTGGCGGACCTTCCGCTCGCGGACGGCGCGTTGACGCGTCTGGTCCACCGTCGCCTGACGGCGGAGGGCATCAACTGCGCCCGCGGGGACACCACTTTGCCCGGCGCCGACGGCGGACCGGCTCCCGGCGTCGTCGGCGACGCCCTCTCCGTGCACGCCCCCCTCGGCCGCCTCTCGCCGCTCCAGTGGCGCGAGTTGACGTACCTCGCCGCTCGGACCGCCACCGGCGAGGTGCGCCTGACTCCCTGGCGCGGCGTCATCGTCCCCGCGCCGGGCCTGAGTTCCGTCCGGGCGCGCGAGGCACTCGACCGCCTCGCCGCCACCGGCCTCGTCACGGACCCGGCATCGCCGTGGCTGCGGGTCGGCGCCTGCATCGGCCGGCCCGG
Source organism: Streptomyces sp. NPDC059003 (assembly GCF_042740445.1). Classification (NCBI taxonomy): domain Bacteria; kingdom Bacillati; phylum Actinomycetota; class Actinomycetes; order Kitasatosporales; family Streptomycetaceae; genus Streptomyces; species Streptomyces sp. NPDC059003. Next base: position 191,827 of record NZ_JBHYJH010000001.1, read on the forward strand.
ATGCGCCAAGTCCCTTGCGGACGTGCGGGCGGACGCGGCCCGGACCCTCGCCGCGGTCCCCTCGGCCGGGCTGCCCCTGTACTGGTCCGGCTGCGAACGCCGCTGCGGGCACCCCACGGGTGATCGGATCGACGTCGTGGCCGCCGCCGAGGGCTACCGGCTTTCGGTCACCGCGCGGGGGCGCGACCCGCGCACCCTTTCCCTCGACGCCCCCACTCAACTCGCCACCGCCCTGGCGGCGATCACTTCATGACCCCTCCAACGACTACGCCGACTACGACGACCGAGAGCAGCGAGAACAGCACCGTGACCACGTACGACTACGAGAAGGACGGCGCGGCCATCTACCGCCAGTCCTTCGCCACCATCCGGGCGGAGGCGGACCTCGCGGCCCTGCCCGCCGACGTCAGCCAGGTCGCGGTCCGCATGATCCATGCCTGCGGGATGGTCGACCTGGTCCGCGACCTCGCCCACACCCCGGACGTGGTGGCCCGGGCCCGCGAGGCCCTGCGGGCGGGCGCGCCCATCTTCTGCGACGTCCAGATGGTGGCGAGCGGCGTGACCCGCAAGCGGCTGCCCGCGGACAACGACGTGCTGTGCACGCTCTCCGACCCGGCCGTGCCGGACCTCGCGGCGAAGCTCGGCACCACGCGCAGCGCCGCCGCCCTCGAACTGTGGCGCGACCGCCTCGAAGGCTCCGTGGTCGCCGTCGGCAACGCGCCCACGGCCCTGTTCCGCCTCCTGGAGATGATCGAGGACGGCGCGCCCCGGCCCGCCGCCGTCATCGGCGTGCCCGTCGGCTTCGTCGGCGCCGCCGAGTCCAAGGACGCCCTGGCCGCGCACCCCTCGGGCCTCGAGCACCTGGTCGTACGGGGCCGCCGAGGCGGCAGCGCCATCGCCGCCGCCGCCCTCAACGCGATCGCGAGCGAGGAAGAATGAGCGCCAAGCTGTACGGAGTGGGGCTCGGCCCCGGCGACCCGTCACTGATGACCGTGCGGGCCGTCGAGGTCATCGCCGAAGCGGACGTGATCGCCTACCACAGCGCCCGGCACGGCCGGTCCATAGCGCGCTCGATCGCCGAGCGGCACCTGCGCGCCGACCACATCGAGGAGCCGCTGGTCTACCCCGTCACGACGGAGACCACCGACCACCCCGGCGGATACCGGGGCGCCATGGAGGAGTTCTACGCCGAGGCGGCGGCCCGGCTCGCCGTGCACCTCGACGCGGGCCGCACCGTGGCGGTCCTCGCGGAGGGCGATCCGCTCTTCTACGGCTCGTACATGCACATGCACAAGCGGCTCGCCGACCGCTACGAGACCGAGGTCATCCCCGGGGTCACGTCCGTGTCCGCCGCCGCGGCCCGCCTGGGCGCCCCGCTCGCCGAGGGCGAGGAGGTCCTCACCATCCTGCCGGGCACCCTGCCCGAGGAGGAGCTGACCGCGCGGCTCGCCGCGACGGACTCGGCGGTGGTCATGAAGCTGGGGCGCACCTTCCCCAAGGTGCGCCGGGCCCTTGCGGATTCGGGGCGCCTGGGCGAGGCCCGGTACGTGGAGCGGGCCACGATGGCCGGGGAGCGCACCGCCGAACTGGCGGACGTGGACGCGGAGTCGGTGCCGTACTTCGCGGTGGCGGTGCTGCCGAGCCAGGTCGACGCCGCGCCGCCGGAGCGGGAGCGCGGCGAGGTCGTCGTGGTCGGGACCGGTCCGGCCGGTCCGCTGTGGCTGACGCCCGAGTCGCGCGGCGCCCTGGCCGCCGCCGACGACCTGGTCGGCTACACCACCTACTTGGAGCGGGTGCCCCGGCGCCCGGGTCAGGAACGGCACGGCTCGGACAACCGGGTGGAGTCGGAGCGCGCCGAGTTCGCCCTCGACCTGGCCCGGCGCGGGCGGCGGGTCGCGGTGGTCTCCGGTGGCGACCCCGGCGTCTTCGCCATGGCGACGGCCGTCCTCGAAGTCGCCGCGCAGCCGCAGTACCAGGACGTGCCGGTGCGGGTCCTTCCGGGCGTGACCGCGGCCAACGCGGCCGCCGCCCGCGCGGGCGCCCCGCTCGGCCACGACTACGCCACGATCTCCCTGTCCGACCGGCTCAAGCCGTGGGAGGTCATCGCCGGGCGGCTGCGCGCGGCCGCCGCGGCGGACCTGGTGCTCGCCCTGTACAACCCGGGATCGCGCAGCCGCACCTGGCAGGTGGGCAAGGCGCGCGAACTGCTCCTTGAGCACCGGGCGCCGGACACCCCGGTCGTGGTCGCGCGGGACGTGGGCGGCCCGGGTGAGCGCGTGCGGATCGTCCGGCTCGTGGACCTGGAGCCGGACGAGGTCGACATGCGCACCGTCCTGCTCGTCGGGTCCTCGCAGACGCAGGTGGTGCGGCGCGGGGACGGCCAGGAGATCGTCTGGACGCCGCGGCGGTATCCCGAGGCGTGAGGGGGCCGTGCGTCGGGGGGCCGCGCCTCGCTGTCACGGAAGGACGTGTCCCCCTCCCGGGGCGGCGCAACTCCGCGTCGCGAAGGCGCGGCCCGGCCGCCCCGGAAGCCGCGGTCAGCCCGTGGAGGTCATGCCGCCCCAGTCGATGCGCCCGGTGACCCAGCGGACGGCGTCCGCCGGATCGGCCACGACGGGGACGCCCTCGGGCATCGGCGGCCTGCGGACCACGACCACGGGCAGTCCGGCCTCGCGTGCGGCCGTCAGCTTCGGCGCGGTGGCGGCGCCACCGCTGTCCTTCGTCACCACCACGTCGACGCGATGGCGGCGGATCAGCTCGCGTTCCGCGTCGAGCGTGAACGGGCCGCGGTCGAGCAGCACTTCCATCCGGGCCGGGTGCGGGGCCTCGGGCGCGTCGACCGACCGCACGAGGAACCACAGGTCGTCCAGGGCGGCGAACGCGGCGAGGCCCATGCGTCCGGTGGTGAGGAACACCCGTCGGCCGAGGGCGGGCAGCAGTGCGGCGGCCTCCTCCAGGGAGCCGGCCTCGTGCCAGTCGTCGCCCGCGACGGGGACCCAGCCGGGGCGGCGGAGGGCGAGCAGGGGAACATGGGCCGCGGCGGCGGCCCGTGCCGCGTGGAAACTGATCGTCCCGGCGAAGGGGTGGGTGGCGTCGATGAGCGCGTCCACCCGGTGCTCGCCCAGCCACGCGGCGAGCCCTTCGGTCCCGCCGAAGCCGCCGACGCGGACCTCGCCCGGGGGCAGCCGCGGGCTCGCGACGCGCCCGGCGAGGGAGCTGGTCAGGCGCAGGCCCGGCGTGGCGTGCAGCAGTTCGGCAAGGCGGCGGGCTTCCGTGGTTCCGCCGAGTATCAGTACGTGCATGGAAGTCCAGGTCCGTTCATGAGCAGCGAAGTACAAGGCGTCGGCGACGTACAGGGCGCAGGTGCCGTACGGGGCGCAGGTGCCGTACAGGGCGTGGGCGAGGCGAAGGGCGGCCGCGGCGCCCAACTCAAGCACACCGGCCTGCGGCCCGGCTGGACCACCGGCGCGTGCGCGACCGCGGCCACGACGGCCGCGTACACCGCCCTGCTGACCGGCGACTTCCCCGACCCGGTGACGATCACGCTGCCCAAGGGGCAGACGCCGTCGTTCGCGCTCGCGGCCGAGGAGCTGACGGGCGCGGCCGCGACGGCGGGGGTCGTGAAGGACGCGGGCGACGACCCGGACGTCACGCACGGCGCGCTGGTGCGGGCCACGGTGCGGCGGCTGCCCGCCGGGTCCGGCGTGGTCTTCAGGGCGGGTCCGGGCGTCGGTACCGTCACCCGCCCCGGGCTGCCGCTGGCCGTCGGCGAACCGGCGGTCAACCCCGTCCCCCGCCAGATGATGCGCGACCACGTCGCCCGGGTCGCCGCGCTGCACGGCGGCAGCGGTGACGTCGAGATCACCGTGTCCGTCGACCACGGCGAGGAGATCGCCCGCTCGACGTGGAACCCGCGGCTCGGCATCCTCGGCGGCCTCTCCATCCTCGGGACGACGGGGATCGTGGTGCCGTACTCCTGCTCGGCGTGGATCGACTCCATCCGGCGGGGCGTGGACGTGGCGCGGGCGGCCGGGCGCACGCACGTCGCGGGCTGCACGGGCTCGACGTCGGAGAGGACGGTCGTCGCCGAGTACGACCTGCCCGAGGACGCCCTGTTGGACATGGGCGACTTCGCGGGCGCGGTCCTGAAGTACATCCGCCGCCACCCCGTGGACCGCCTGACCGTCTGCGGCGGCTTCGCCAAGCTCTCCAAGCTGGCCGCCGGGCACCTCGACCTGCACTCCGCCCGCTCCCAGGTCGACAAGGGCTTCCTCGCCGAACTCGCCCGGCGCGGCGGCGCGGACGAGGCCCTGGCCGCCGAGGTGGCCGACGCCAACACCGGGCTCGCGGCGCTCCAGCTGTGCCTGGCCGCCGGGGTGCCGCTCGGCGACCTGGTCGCGGTGGCGGCCCGCGACGAGGCGCTCGCCGTCCTGCGCGGGGCGCCGGTCGCCGTCGACGTGATCTGCGTCGACCGGGCGGGGACGGTGGTGGGGCGCAGCGCGGTGGCCTGAGCGCCCCTGCCCGGCCGACGGGGGTCCCGCGGCCGGATCCGGTTCGTCAGGCGACGGTGAACCACAGGTCCGGGCGTTCCCAGGTGATCTTCGGCGGCGCCGGGGCCACCGTGCCCACTCGCTGGGCGCCCATGCTCCGGTAGAACCCCTCGGCCGGAGGGTTGGACACCACGCGCACACCGGTCAGCCCCGCCTCCCGGGCCCCGTCGAGCATGTGATCGATCAGGAGCCGTCCGATGCCCTGGCCCTGGAGGTCGTCCGCGACGAACGCCAGGTCCAGCTCCGGCGGGTCGAGGACCAGCGAGTAGAAGCCGAGCAGGCGCCCGGCTGCGTCCTCGGCCAGGTGGACCGCGTGGCGGGCGATGTAGTCGGCCTCGACGCGGTAGCCCGCGATGATCCGGGCGTACTCCCCCTGGTAGGCGGCGGAGGCGTGGATCAGCGCGGTGAGCCGCTCCGCGTCCGGCGCGGCGGCGCGCCTGATCTCCACGGATGCCCGCTCGGTTCCCACGGATGCCCGCTCGGTTCCCACGGATGCCTGCTCGGTCCCCACGGATGCCTGCTCGGTCCCTATGAATGCCCGCTCAGCAGACATGGCGCTCCCTCTCCGGCGAGTACAGGTGGCTGTCGCGGAACTGCTCCGCGCCCAGGGTCCGCCCGACCATGATCACGGCGGTGCGCACCACTCCGGCGTCCTTCACCTTCGCGGCGATCTCGTCGAGCGTGCCGCGGATGACCAGTTCGTCGGGGCGTGAGGCGTAGGCGACGACCGCGGCGGGGCAGTCGGCGCCGTAGTGCGGGCGGAGCTCGTCGACGACGCGGTCCACGAACTTGGCCGCCAGGTGCAGCACGATCAGGGCGCCGCTGCGGCCGAGCGTGGCCAGGTCCTCGCCCTCGGGCATGGCGGTGGCGCGGTGGGCGACACGGCTGAGGATCACGGTCTGGCCGACGGTCGGCACGGTCAGCTCCCGCTTCAGCGCCGCGGCCGCCGCGGCGAAGGCGGGCACTCCGGGCACGACCTCGTAGGGCACGCCCGCCGCGTCGAGACGTCGCATCTGCTCGGCGACCGCGCTGAACACGGACGGGTCCCCGGAGTGCAGCCGGGCCACGTCGAGCCCGGCCTCGTGGGCGCGGACCAGCTCGGCGGTGATCTCGTCGAGGGTGAGCTGCGCGGTGTCCACCAGGCGTGCGTGCGGCGGGCATTCGGCGAGGAGCTCGCGCGGCACCAGGCTGCCCGCGTACAGGCAGACCTGGCACGCGGCGAGCGTCCGGGCGCCGCGCACCGTGATCAGGTCGGCGGCGCCGGGTCCGGCGCCGATGAAGTACACGGTCATCTGTCTGCTCCTACGGGGTCAGCGGGTCGTTCGGCCGTCTTCTGCACGGCCCATTGGGTCACCGGCATCGCCTGCCGCCACCCGGTGAAGCCGCCCACCGGCACCGCGTGCGCGACCGCGAGCCGCACCAGGTCGCCGCCGTGGCGACGGTGGGCGGCGGCGAGCACCGCTTCGGACTCCAGCGTCACGGTGTTGGCGACCAGGCGCCCGCCGACGGGCAGCGCCTCCCAGCAGGCGTCGAGCAGGCCGGGGGCGGTGAGCCCGCCGCCGATGAACACCGCGTCGGGCGGCGGGAGTTCGGCGAGGGCCGCGGGTGCGGCGCCGGTGACGACGCGCAGGGCGGGGACGCCGAGGCGGTCGGCGTTGCGCGTGATGCGTGCGGCCCGTTCGGGGTCGCGCTCGACGGTGACCGCACGGCACGAGGGGTGGGTGCGCAGCCACTCGACGGCGATCGATCCGGAGCCGCCGCCGACGTCCCACAGCAGTTCGCCCGGGGCGGGGGCGAGCGCGCCGAGCGTGGCGGCGCGGATGTGCCGCTTGGTGAGCTGCCCGTCGTGCTCGTACGCCGCGTCGGGGAGCCCCGGCACGGCGCCGAGCCGCAGGGCGTCCGGCGCGCGGCGGCACTCGACGGCGACGACGTTCAGGGCGGCGCCGGGCTCCTGCGACCAGTCGTCGGCCGCGGCCTCGTCGGTGAGGCGTTCCGCCGCGCCGCCGAGCTGTTCAAGGACCCGCATCCGGCTGGGCCCGAAGCCCCGGTCCCGCAGCAGGGCGGCGACGGCGGCGGGCGTGCCGGCGTCCGCGCTGAGCACGAGCAGCCTGCGGCCCTGGTGCAGGGCGGCGGCGAGGCGGGCGGCCGGGCGCCCGACGAGCGTGACGACCTCCACGTCCTCCAGCGGCCAGCCGAGGCGAGCGCAGGCGTGGGAGACGGAGGACGGGTGCGGCAGGACGCGCAGCGCGCCGGCCCCGAGCTCCTCGGTGAGCGCCCGCCCGATGCCGTAGAACATCGGGTCCCCGCTGGCGAGGACGGCGACGCGGCGTCCGGCGTGGGCGGCGAGCAGCCGGGGCACGGCGGGGCGCAACGGCGAGGGCCAGGCGACGCGCTGCCCGGCGCACTCCGGGGGCAGCAGGTCCAGTTGCCGCGGCCCGCCGATCAGCACCTCCGCGTCGCGCAGCGCCCGGCGGGAGGCGTCCGGTATCCCCTCCCAGCCGTCGGCCCCGATGCCGACGACGGTCACGGCGGACGGTCCTGGTCGTGCGGTGTTCACTGCTCGGTACCTCGGGGTTCGGGGGCGAAGGAAGCGCACTCTACTGGGCGCTGACCAGGGCGCCTTCGGTCGGGTGGGGTGCCGGAGCACCGGCAGCCGGTGCCGGTGCCTCTGCCGGCCGGGGCTCCGCCCGCGTCCGGCGCCCACCCGCGTACGGCACCCACCCGGGTACGGCACCTACTGCACCGGCAGCCGCTGCCCCCGCTCGGCCTCGGGCCGCGGGCCGAAGATGCGTCGCTCCGCGGCCGTGATCGGCACTTCGTTGATGCTGGCCTCGCGGCGGGCCATCAGGCCGTCCTCGGTGAACTCCCACAGCTCGTTGCCGTACGCGCGCCACCACTGGCCGTCCGCGTCCTGGTACTCGTACTGGAAGCGCACCGCGATCCGGTTGCCGCGGAAGTCCCACAGCTCCTTGCGCAGGGCGTAGTCGCGCTCGCGGGTCCACTTGTCGTGCAGGAAGTCCACGATCGCGGCGCGGCCGGTGACGAACCGGTCGCGGTTCCGCCAGACCGAGTCCTCGGTGTAGGCGAGGGCCACGCGCTCGGGGTCGCGGGTGTTCCAGGCGTCCTCGGCGGCCTGCACCTTCTGCAGGGCCGTCTCCTCGTCGAACGGGGGGAAGGGCGGGCGTGGCGCCATGTCGGGCTCCTTCTCGTTGTCGTCACCCATGGAGAACCGTGGAGAACCATCGTTCTCCCGGTGCTCACCACCCTAGAGAACGCACGTTCTCCTGGCTAGTGCTTTTGCCACCGGGGCACGGCGCCGGCGCCCTGCGGCGCGCGGCCCACCGCCGGGGCGCTCCCCCGGCCGCCCGGGACCGGAGAGGTACGGTGGCTCCTCGGATCAGTGAGGAGGGCTTCGGCCGATGGACAGCACAGTCGCCAGGGAGCGGGCGTTGGACGCGGCTGAGGGGCTGTTCTACCAGCGGGGCATCCAGACCGTGGGCATGGACGACATCCGCACGGCATCGGGCGTCTCGCTGAAGCGCCTCTACCAGCTGTTCCCCGCCAAGGAGCGGCTCGTCGAGGCGTATCTGGAGCGACGCGACGTGCGGTGGCGGGAGCGCCTCACCGCGTACGTGGAGGCGTACGAGGACCCCGAGCGGCGCGTCCTCGCGGTCTTCGACTGGCTGGGCGAGTGGTTCGCGGAACCCGACTTCAACGGCTGCGCCTGGATCAACTCGTACGGGGAGCTCGGCGCCACGTCGGAGCCGATCGCCCGCCAGGTCCGGCTGCACAAGGCGGCGTTCCAGGACCAGGTGACGGAGCTCGTGGTGCGGGCGGGGCTGCCCGCGGGCCTGGGCGGACAGGTCTTCCTGCTGGCCGAGGGCGCGATGGTGACCGCCGCGATCACCCGCAGCGCCGAGCCCGCCGCGCAGGCGGCGCGGGCCGTCGAGCTCCTGATCGCGGCCTGCCGCCAGGGCGAGGCGACCGCTCCGCGCGCCTGAACGACCACCGGCACCGGTCGACCTCGCGGTGGTGACGAAGGCCGAGGGCGCCCCCCATCGTCACCGCAGCCCCCGCAACCCCCGCAGCCCCATAAGGAATCGCACAATAATTCCCTCGAAAAAGACGGGTACAGGAAAGGGCTTTCGTCGCTACACTCGCTCACCTGGATATCCAGACTTGGGGGTTCTGGAGTCCTGGGGGGTTGATGACATGACGGATGATCCGTCTTCGTATGACTCACATTCTCGGCGTACGCGCCGTCTTCGGCCGTGGTCACCGGAAGTTCAGCCGGACGCCACGGAACTCATCGTAGGAGTTCTCGAACTGCTCGGCAGCGCGGCGATCAAAAGGGCACAGGTGCCACGCCCGCTGCATGTGGACGTCCTCAGCTTCGACGAGATAGTCCGCTATTTCGTCGAGGAGCGCCCTCCGGTGCCGCAGGTGCACCACGGCGCCCTCCTCACCCAGGCGGGGTCCCCTTCCAGGATTCCCTGCCTCCAGTTGTTCGTCGACCGGGCGAACCGGCCGTGCCTGATGCCCTCAGGGGCGCCGTACGGCAGGTACGTGGTGGCGCGGCAGCTGGACGTGGAGCTCAGGAACATGCTGGCCGGGCGGAAACTCATCATCTTCGAGTAGCTCCACGGAGATCCACGCAGGTCCAGGTAGATCCAGGTAGATCCACGTAGCTCCGCGCAGGAGGAATCCATGTGGAAATGGGTGGCTCTGGCCGCCGGGGCGGCCGTCGCGGCGACCCTGCTTCTCGCCGCCCTGCGGGCCCATAACAAGCGCCGCGCCGACCGGCGGATCGACAGCGCAGAACTGAACCGGTGGTTCCGGCGCCACGGGTGAGCAGAAGCACATGAAAAACAGTCAGAAACGAACAGTGTCGAAGGCGGAAAAAATGGATCCACTCTCCCTCATCGCCGCGATCGCCTTCTTCGGGTATATCGCAGTGGTGATCGTGTCCATCACCGTGGAAATCATCACGGAATGGTTCCGGGCCCGTGGCAGGATCAAGGCGTCGAGCTCGAATGCGATCGCCTTCTCGCTCGCGGAGCGCATCGCCAACAAGGACTACGCGAAGGTGAGCGGCGTCTTCGACAAGACGCCCGCGAGCGCGACCACCCGCATCGTGCAGGGCTTCTTCGACGAGCGCACCGGCCGGGTGATCGAGGCCCGCGCGCTCGCCAGCGCACGCCAGCCCGACGCCGATGTGGTGTACAACCACCAGGCGGGCCGCGGCCTCGTCGTCTATACGTGAGGGACGCCGGTGGAACCCATCAGCCTCATCCTGCTCCTCATGGCGGGCGGTTTCGCCGCGGGAGCCGTACTGGCCCAGGTGACCTGGGACATGGTGGACTCCTGGGTCTCCGCGCAGGCCATGCGGGGCGGCTACGCGGAGATCCTGTCCAACCGCCTGGCCACCGGTGACTACCACGTCGTCGGCGGGGTCTTCGCACCGAACGGCGTCATGACGGCCACGCAGATCTGGGACGCCCACGCCCTCGATCCCGAACTCGCCCGCAGGCTCCGCACGTCGGGGGGCGTCATCCGTGTCCACACCTGAGCAGGGCCGGAAGGCGCCCGACGGTGACTCCTGGTCCGCGCCGCGGCTCTTCCTGAGCGGCTTTCCCGCGCACGTGCCGGAGCAGGAGCTGGTGAAGTTCCGGGTGCGGCTCTTCGCGCTGCTCGGCGACGTCATCAGCCGGTACCGGCCCGGCCCGTTCACGATCAGCGCGGGATACGGTGACCTGCCCGCCGTACCAGGGCAGTTCACGCCCGGACAGCCCGCTCCGGGACAGCTCGCCCCGGGGCAGTCCGCGCCGGGACAGTCCGCGCCGGGACAGGAACCGGACGAGCACGAGCACCGCCCCGCCTTCTCGACGGTCGAGCCGCTCTACCGCTTCGACCAGCTGGTGCTGCCCGAGGCGACCACCAGTCGTCTGCTCGACTGCGTCTCGCTCGTCGAAGTGGCCCCGCTCGTCTTCGACACCTGGAACCTCCGCTCGATCGAGCCCAACCCGTCCACGGCCGTCAACTTCCGCGGCCCGCCCGGGACCGGGAAGACCATGGCCGCGCACGCCATCGCGCACCGCCTCGGCCGGCGCGTCCTGTCCTGCCGCCTGTCCGACCTGGAGAGCAAGTACCACGGCGACGGGCCCAAGAACCTGTCGGCCCTGTTCGCCACGGCCAAGGAGCAGAACGCCGTCCTGTTCATCGACGAGGCCGAGTCGCTCCTGTCGCGCCGGTTCGCCCAGCCCCAGCAGGCCGCGGAGAGCGCCATCAACTCGATGCGCACGGAACTGCTCATCGCCCTCGACACCTTCCAGGGCCTGGTGATCTTCGCCAGCAATCTGCCGCACAGCTACGACACCGCGGTCGAGTCCCGGCTGCTGCACGTCGACTTCGACCTGCCCGACCGCGAGGCGCGGCGCCAGATCTGGCGGACCCATCTGCCCGCCGAACTGCCGGTCGCCGACGACGTCTCGCTCGACGAGCTCGCCGATGTCGCCGACGTCTCCGGGCGGGACATCAAGATGGCGGTCATCCTCGCGGCGGTCAGCACGGCGAGGCGTCACCACGACGCCCTCACCCGCGACGCGCTGCTCGCCGCCCTCAAGGAACAGCGCGCGCCCGCGCCACCGGATCCCGCGGCGGCCGTGGAGGCGGAGGAGTCCGAACTCTCCGCGGAGGACAAGGAGTCGGTCGGCGAACAGCTCCGCCAGCGACTGGCCGACCGCTGACCCCGTGCGGCGAGGCCCGCGCTCCGTGCGACGCCCGCTGCCCCGCGCGGCCGAGGCCCACTGTCCGTACGGCCGCGGCCCCACACCCGGCCGACCCGCTCAGCCGCCGAGCAGGTCGGCCACGCGCAGGGCCGCGGCCGTACGGAAGCGCACCTCCACCCGCCCCGACCGGGTGTCGTCCAGCGCCCCGGCGTCGTAGGTGAGGCAGAGTCGGCCCGGATCCTCGGCCGTGGCCTGGACCAGCTTCCGGTACGGGCCGTCGAGCGGGATGTCGATGTGCTTGCTCCTCTTGACCCACACCACCAGGCGGCCGCCGGTCACGGCGATCGCGCCGGAGATCAGCTCCTTGCGGTACGAGATCCGGGTGAGCCGCGCCCGGTAGTTCCGGAAGGTGATCGACCCGAGCAGCCCTTCCTCGAGAAGCACGAGCCCCTCGGCCTCCAGTTCGGCCCGCAGCGGGGCGGCCATCCTCCCTGGGCCGAGCAGCAGGCGGAGTACGCGGTTCACGATGCACCTCCAGGGTGCGTGCCCGGGCATGTCATCAGAGCGCAGTGTGGTGGTGCCCTCCGGCGCGGCGGAACATACCCATCCGGGCCCGGCCCCCGCCTATTCCGTGAAGGCCGACAGGGGGAGCTGCGCGGTCCGCCCGTCGCGGTGGCGCAGCAGGACGCTTCCGCCCGACAGGTCGGCGATCACGGTGCACAGGGTCATCAGGGGGTCGGTGCCTGCCGCGGTGCGGTGGACGCCGTGCGGCAGCGGAGCCGAGGTGAGGGCACCCATGAGCCAGTCCGCGGTGACGGCTCCCCCGGGCGGCTCCAGGGCGGCCAGGACCCGCCCTCCGCATCCTGCCCACCGTGGTGCCGTCCAGTGACGGCGGCGCGGTGCGATGCGTCAGCCGGGGGGCACCTTCAGGTCACCGCCGTGGCCGGAGGCGCGTACGGCGGAATGCGTGCCTCGCCCGCCGCCTCCCTCAGGACGTCCCTGAGCATGGCCGGGGTCAGTCGGCCCGTGAACGTGTTGCGTTGGCTGACGTGGAAGCAGCCGTACAGGGTGACGGGGCCGGGAGCCCCGGACTCGACGGCGGGCTCCAGGGTCACCCGCGCCCCGTGCCCGAACCGCGGCCGTGGTCTCGGCACCCGCCATCCCGCCTCCGCGAACGCCGGCAGCGCCGCCTGCCATCCGAACGCCCCCAGGACCACCGCCGCCCGCAGCCGCGGCCCGAGCAGCTCCAACTCCCGTACGAGCCACGGTCGGCAGGTGTCCCGCTCCCCCGGCGTCGGCTTGTTGTCGGGCGGGGCACAGTGCACCGGCGAGGTCACCCGTACGCCGCGCAGCGTGAGGCCGTCGTCGACGGACACCGACACCGGGCTCGACGCGAGGCCCAGGTCGTGCAGCGCCGCGTACAGCACGTCGCCGGACCGGTCGCCGGTGAACATCCGGCCCGTCCTGTTGCCGCCGTGTGCGGCCGGGGCGAGCCCGATGACCAGCAGCGGGGCGTCCGCGGGCCCGAACCCGGGCACCGGCCGGGCCCAGTACGTCCAGTCCTGGTAGGCGGCCCGCTTGACCCGTCCCACCTCCTCCCGCCAGGCCACCAACCGCGGGCAGGCGCGGCAACCGGTGACGCGGGCGTCCAACGCGGTGAGCGGGTCCATGCCTCCACGCTAGATCGGCGGCGCCTGGATCGCGTGGGCTCGGATCCACTCCACCGCGGACGGGTGGCGCGGCTTCCAGCCGAGCTCCGCGCGGGCCCGGGCGCCCCGGACCCGGCTGTTGGACCCGAGGGCGTACACGGCGACCTCGTACCCCCACTCCTGGATGGCCGCGTCGATGCCCCAGGGCTCGGCGGCACCGATGCCGAGGGCGTCGGCGACGGCCTGGGCCAGGTCGGCGAACGACGCCTCGCCGTTCTCGACGAAGTAGAACGATCCGGCCGGGGCCGCACTCAGAGCCAGGGTGTAGAGGTCGGTGACGTCGTCGATGTGGACGGTCGACCAGATGTTGCGCCCGGGTCCGACATGCCGGGCCACTCCGGTGGCACGGGCCTGGCGGACGAGCCGCGGGAGCTGCACGCTGTCGCGCGCCATCCCGCGACCGTGGCCGTAGATGAGGGTGTTGCACAGGACCACGGACCGGATGCCGCGCTCGGCGGCGGCGAGCACGAGCCGGTCGATGGCCACACGCGGGGCTTTGTCCGGCTCGGGCCGCCATGCACCGTCCGGGGTGATGTCGGCCTCGGTGAAGGTGCGGTCCGCGGCCTCGCCCCGGGCGTCGTCGCCCACGATGCTGGAGCCACTGGTGTGCAGCAGCGGCTTGTCCGTGCCGGCGAGGGCCTCGATCAGGCTCTCGGCGGCGCCGCGGTGGTCGCTGTCCGCCGCGTTGACCACGGCGTCGGCGTCACGGGCCGCCCCGGCCAGGGCTGACGCATCGTCAAGAGTGCCTCGCACAGGGGTGATTCTGCGCGCGCGAAGGGCTCGCGCCTTCTCCTCCGTGCGCGCGAGGCCCGTCACGTCGTGGCCCTCCTCGATCAGGCGGGCGGCGAGGGAGCCGCCGATGTAGCCGGTGGCTCCGGTGATGAAGACGCGCATGTCAGGCCTCCAGGGCAGCTGGCGAGACGATAATACTTGCATGCGCCGCCTATCTTTTATCACAATATGCCGCGTGCGCAAGTATTGATATCGGAGCCCTCATCGGGGCCCTCCCCGCCGTCAGACTTCGAGGCGCTTCAGGATCCGCTCCATACCGTTCGTCCAGTTCTCCTTCAGGGCCGCCACCGCTCCCGGGACGTCGTCGCGCAGCAGGTGGTCGGCGATGCGCTCGTGCTCCGCGGCCGAGCGCGCGAGCAGGTCCCGGTCGCCCGCGACCAGGCGCTGGTAGCGGCGCGTGGTCAGCTTCAGCGACGCGATGTGGTCGCGGAGCCGTCCGTTCGGGCAGCCGGACAGGAGCAGGTCGCGCCAGGCGTCCTCGTAGCGCTCCGCGGCGTCGCCCGGGGCCCCCGGTTCAGCGATGGCGCGTGCGTCGGCGCGCAGCCGGGGCGCGATCGACCGCAGGTGCGCGGGGTCGCTGAGCTCCAGGGCCAGCGCCTCCAGGGCGGCGACGATCACCGTGAGGTCGCGGAACTCCTCGGGGCTCATGGCGGTGAAGCGGAATCCCTTGCCGCGCTCGCTGGTGATCACGCCCTCCCGCTCCAGGGTGATGAGGGCCTCGCGCAACGGGGTGCGGCTGACGCCGAGTTCGGCGGCGAGCTGGAGTTCGTTGACGGTCTCACCGGTGACGAACTCGCCACGGGCGAGGCGCTCCAGGAGTTCCTCCTTGACCTGCTCGCGCAGCGGGCGCCGTTCGATCGGCATGCGGGTGTGCCTCCTGTAGTTGGCTTGAACGCTCGTTCCCCGTCGGGGAGTTGAGTCCTAGCTTGTGCGGGCGTCGCTGTCATTCAGTGTTCTGAATACAGCATCACGCATCCAGACCTCCCACGTCCCAAGAAAGCCCCCACCAAGGAAAGAGGAGGCCCCATGCCCGGATCGAGACGTCGTCACCTCCGCCTGAGACGGAGGATCGCGCTCACCGCGCCCGCGCTCGCCCTGCTCGTCGGCCTCGGGCACGCGCCCGGCCAGGCGCTGGCCGCGAGCCCCGCGGACACCGCTCGCCCCTCGCGTACGACCGCAGCACCCGCACCCGCACCCGCACCCGCACCCGCACCCAAGCTCGCAGCCGTACCCGCACCCGCACCACCGCACGAGCGCAACCACGCCGACCGGCTCGCCAAAGCCCCGTCCGTGTCCCGCACCACGGTCCCGGCGCCGGTCACCCCCGAGGGCAAGTCCCTCGGCGCGGCACCGCGCGGCAAGGCCCCGGGCCGGAGCGGACCGCGGACCACGGCCGTGCCCTGCACCCGCGCCGAGGTGGGCAGGCTGACGCCCGCTCAGCTCGTGGACTTCCTGTCCGACCCCGCGGTCACCGTCGACACCTGCCTGCGCCAGCTGGTGTGGACGTACGACGCGGACCTCGCGCGCGTCCTGACGCCCGCGCACGCACGGGCCGTCCTCGACCGGATCACGCAGGTCGCGCCGGGCAACGACGACAGCAACTCGGGTCATCTGTACGAGCTGTGGTGGTTCCTGCACGCCGCCGTGTACCACGACTGGTACCACGACGAGATCGACCTGGGCGGCGCGGACTTCCGGGCCGCGCTGCGCCGGGCCGCCGACGCGTTCACGGCCGACCCGCACGCCTTCGACGACAGTGCCACGGCCGGCGGCACGATGCACGAGTTCCTGATCGTTCTCGACACCGACGGCGTGCGCGAGCACTATCTGGGGCTGTTCACCAAGCTGCTGCGCGCCATGGACGGCTCCACCGACAAGTGGCGCAGCAAGGTCCACCGCACCAGCGCCCTGGACGCCCTGGTCATCAACTACCGCGGCCTGACCAACTCCGACCGGGGCTTCGCGGCCGCCGTCGGATCCGACGCCGCCTACCGCTCGGCGCTGCGCGGCTTCGCCGACTACGGCCATCTGAAGGCCGACCACTCCTGGCTGGTCCGCGACGGGCTCGCCGAGTACGGCAGGCTGAGCACGCTGGCGCCGCTCAAGGACCAACTGGTGCGCGACCTCGAGGAGTTGTTCCCCGGCGTCGAGAAGCGGTTCGGGCGGCTCTCGACGCCCTGGCTCTCGCTCGCGTCCTGGCTGGAGTACCACAACGAGTGCGCCGCCCTCCGCGCCTGCCGCTCGCACGTCGAGGCCGAGGTCTTCCCGCGCGGCTACGCCTACGAGGACGGCGGCATCAAGGTCCGCACCGCCCTGGACAGCGCCACCGTGCGACCGCTCTACTACGCCTCCGCCCAGGTCAAGGCGCAGTTCCACCGCATCCTCGGCACCGCGGCGCCACTGACCGGCGACCCCAACACCAGCCTCACCATCCGCCTGTACGCCTCCCGCGCCGACTACGAGAAGTTCCACCCGTACCTGTACGGCATGGGCACCGACAACGGCGGCATCTACATCGAGAAGGGCGCGACCTTCTACACGTACCAGCGCCGCGTCCCCGAGGACTCGCGGCTCACGCTCGAAGAGCTCTTCCGCCACGAGTACGTCCACTATCTCAACGGCCGGTGGGCGGTGCCCGGCTTCTTCGGCGAGGGCCCGTGGTACGAGCGCGACCGCACGACCGCCTTCGACGAGGGCATGGCCGAGTACCTGGCCGGTTCGACGCGGGGCGACGGCGTCCGGCTCCGCAAGGACCTCATCGGCTCCGTCATCCGCGACACGCAGGGCGGCGGGCCGCGCATGACGGTCGATCAGCTGCTGCACGCGGAGTACGACCGCGACGGCTTCCGCTTCTACGGCTACGCGGGCGCGTTCTTCGCCCAGCTCGGCGCCCAGCGGCCGGACCTCCTCGAGGAGATGTACGGGTATCTGCGCGCCGGTGACGTGCCCGGCTTCGACGCCTTCCGCAAGCGGCTCGGCGGGGACGCGGGGCTCCAGCGGGCCTACGACACGTATCTGGACGAGCAGATCGCCCACTACGACGACCTGTTCGTGCCGAGGACGCAGTACGCGGACCCGGCCGGCCTCACCGCCGCCACCCCGCAGGACGTCCAGAGCGCGCTGCGCGCCGCCACCTCGTCCGACGCGGTCTGCCGCACCGGCGCGCTGGCGAGCCTGCCCCGCTTCGTCTGCACCGGCCGGATCACGGCCCGGCTCGACGACGGCAGCTCTCCGGAGCAGGTGAGCCGGTCCATGGCGGGCACCGTCGACTACTTCCTCCTGGAGCGGGCCCGCCCGGCGCTCGACAACCTCGCGGACATGGTGTGCCACTACGACCGGCCGGTCGTGTGGGACGACGAGCGCGCGGCGACCGCCGCGTTCTCGTGCGCGGGACCGCTGCGCGGCGGGAGCGGGGCGCGCGGCTAGCGTCTCCGGCATCGACCCGGTACCGCACCGGGCTCTCCGCCCGTCGACCCGGCGCCGACCGTCCGGCCGGGTCGACGGGGTGCGCGGGACCGAGGGCCTGCGTCTTCGTCTCAGGCCGCGAAGTGGTCGTCCGCCGCGTCGAGCACGAGGGCGAGGCGGGCGCCGTCGATGCTCGCGTCGGGCCGGAACGGAAGGCGTGCGAGGCAGTCGACTCCCTGGGCCCAGAGGGTGCGCTCCTCGGGCGCGGCCTGGTGCAGGGCGGTCCGCTCGCCGCAGCAGGGGCACTCGAAGTGCTCCATGTTCTCCACGCCTCCCAGGACGGGCACCCGCAGCTCCCGCAAGGTGCTGAGCGTGCGGCTCGTGTCCTGGTGGGCGGTCTCCGCGGGCGTGACGACGAGGACGACCGCGACGTCGCCCACGGCGCCGAGCACCCCTTGCTGGGTGTGCCCGACGCCGGGCGGCAGATCCACGACGAGGACGTCGACATCGCCCCAGTCGGTGTCGTTCACCAGGCGGCTGAGCAGCAGGTCGCCCATCTGCGAGCCGAGGGCGAGCCCTTGGTGGCCCGCCATCAGGAACCCCGCCGACGCGACCTTGAGCCCGTCGACCTCCACGGCCTCGATGCCGGAGCTCCGCCCGTCGCGCGCCCAGCGGGCGATGGTCACCGACCTCGCCGGGACGTCGCGCCGCAGGCCGAGGATGCGCGGCACGTCGGGGCCCGACAGATCGGCGTCGACCAGGCCGACCTTCCGCCCGGCGCGCACCAGTTCACGTCCGAGGGCCACCGCGACGGTGGACTTGCCCACGCCGCCCTTGCCGCTCGCGATCGCTATCACCGGTAATTTCACGGGCGGTTGCCGCCCGGAACCGAGTGCATTCATACGGTCATCCTAGGCACCGGTTCGCGTGGCCGACTGCCCTTCAGAGCGTTCGGGGGCGCGCCGCCGCAGGGCCGCGCGCTGGGCCGCGGTGAGCCGCTCCCGCCGCGCCACCACCGTGTACGTCCCGTCGTCGTTCCGTCGGGGTGTCACCGGGTCGGCGACGTCCGGGTGCTGCCCGGCGTCGTACAGGGCCGTGGCGACCCGGTCCTCCGACCAGCCGAGTGCCGCGGCCACCTCCTTTACGGCCAGGGGGACTTCGGCGTGCACGAGGGCGGCGAGCACCGTCAGGGCGTCGGCGAAGGCGGCCGCGGTGGTGCCCCCGGCCATGTCGTCGCTGAGGCTCGTGAAGAACCGCCGCATATGGTCCAGGCGGGCGCCCGCGGGTGTGGTGGCGTCGAAGACGTCGGCGCCGAACCGGGCGGTGTCCGCCATCATCGCGTGGGCCTTGGCGCTCGTCACCCAGGTGCGCAGCCATACGTCGTCGTCGATGACGTACCGCTCGCGCCGCTCGCCGGAGCCCCGCTCGCGCCGCACCAGTTCCAGGCGCTCCAGGTACGCGACGGCCTTGGAGACCGACGCGGGGCTGACCCGCAACCGCCGCACCAGGTCGGCGGCGGTCAGCACCCCGGAGTCGGTGGTGACGAGGCACGCGAGCACGCGGGCCGCCATCCGCGGCAGGCCGGTGTGCACCATCAGCTCGGCGAACTGCTCCACGAAGGCGCGCACCGACTCCGGGTCGCGCCCGTGCGCGTCGACGGCGGCGGGCGGCGCGACGGGCGGTCCGGCGGGGGACGCGGACCGGCGGGCACGGCGGGCGGTGGCGTGATGGGCGTGGTCGGCCCGATAGGCGCGGGGGCCGCCGTTGCGCGCCACTTCCCTGCTGACGGTCGACGTCGGCCTGCCGAGCCGCCGCGCGATCTCCGCGTACCCGAGCCCTTCGGCGAGCCCGGCCGCCACCCGCTGCCGCTCCTCGTGGGTCAGCCTGCCACCGGGCATCCGCCTCCGCCTTCCGTGCGCACCGCCGCCCACCGGCCGCCTGCTGCCGGTCCGGACAGTATGCGTTCACGATCAGCTCATTGCAACGGCTGCGAGGGCGCATTGCGTTCACGCACAACTCCATTGCAATGAATGGGTGGTTCTGCGCAGCATGAAGTCGTTCAGGCCCTTCAGATTGATTGCCTCGCCTGTAAACGCAACGTAGCTTTCGAAGCCGTTCAAAGGACGGTGGACTCATGACGACGAACGGCGAAGACGCAGGCGCCGTCGCACACGACGTCGCGCTCGATGCCGCACTCGATGTCGGCGGGCTGCGCATGCGCTACGGCACGACCGACGTCCTGCGCGACGTGACGTTCCACGCCCGCCACGGCGAGGTGCTCGCCCTGCTGGGGCCGAACGGCGCGGGCAAGACGACCACGATCGAGATCCTGGAGGGCTTCCGGATGCGCTCGGCGGGCCGGGTGCGGGTGCTCGGCACCGATCCGGCGGGCGGCGACGAGCGATGGCGGGCCCGGCTCGGCGTCGTCCTGCAGTCGTGGCGCGACCACGGCAAATGGCGCGTGCGCGAACTGCTCACGCACCTCGGTACGTACTACGCCCCGTACGCCACGGCCACGCTGCCCCGCCCCTGGGACACCGGCGAACTCCTCGCGTCCGTGGGCCTGTCGGAGCTTGCCGACCACAAGGTCGGGACGCTCTCGGGCGGCCAGCGGCGCCGCCTCGACGTGGCGATCGGGCTCGTGGGCCGCCCCGAGGTGCTGTTCCTCGACGAGCCCACGGCGGGCCTCGACCCGCGCGCCCGCTACGAGTTCCACGCCCTGGTCCACGGTCTCGCGGCCGACCATCGCACCACGATCCTGCTCACCACGCACGACCTCGCCGAGGCGGAGAAGCTCGCCGACCGCATCGTGATCCTGTCCGGCGGCCGGGTCGTCGCGGACGGCACCGCCTCCGACCTCGCGCGGCGCATCGCGGGCCGGGACGAGGTGCGCTGGACGTGCGGCGGGCGGCCGTTCGCGCACGCCACCTCCGATGCGACCGCGTTCGTACGGGGGTTGTTCCACGAGCACGGCGAGGCGATCGGCGGCCTCGAAGTGCGGCGGGCGTCCCTTGAGGACACGTACATGGCTCTGGTGCGCGAGGCACAGGAGGCGGCGTACGGCCCCGCCGATGCCGACGAGCCGAGGGAGGTCACGGTCCGATGAGGCTGCTCAAAGCGACTCCGGTCACATCGGCTCCGGTCAAGGCGACTCCGGTCAAGGCGACTCCGGCCGTCACGGCGCTGCGGGCCGGGGGCCGCCGCGGTGTGATCGAGCTCCGTCAGTCGTTCACCAACGGCGGCGACCTGGTGTCGCACCTGCTGTGGCCGACGCTGATGCTGATCACCCTGTACTTCCTGCGTGACCGGGAGTTCGGGGCGAGCGGGCTGCTGCTCGGCACGCTGGCGCTGCCCGGCATCCTCGGCATGAACGCCGCCATGGGCATGGTCAGCATGAGCCAGATCCTCACCGCCGAGCGCGAGGACGGCACGCTGTTGCGCGCCAAGGCGACACCGAACGGCATGCGGGGCTATCTGGTCGGCAAGGTCATCTCGGTCGCGGGCGGGCTCGTCGCCGACCTCGCGATCCTGCTCGTACCCGGCATGCTCCTCATCGACGGGCTCGCCGCCCGCAGCGCGGGCTCCTGGCTGACGCTGGTCTGGGTGCTCGTCCTCGGTCTGGTCGCGACCCTGCCGATCGGCGCCGTCCTGGGCTCCCTCTTCCCCAGCGCCCGCAGCCAGGGCCTGATCCAGCTGCCGGTGCTCGGCCTGATCGCGGTCTCCGGCATCTTCTACCCCGTCACCTCGCTGCCCGACTGGCTGCAGGCGGTCGCCCAGGTCTTCCCCGTCTACTGGCTCGGCCTCGGCATGCGCTCGGCCCTGCTGCCGGACGCCGCGGCCGAGGTCGAGATCGGCGGCGCCTGGCGCCATCTGGAGACCGTCGGCGTGCTCGGGGCCTGGGCGGTGCTCGGGCTGCTCGTGGCGCCGGTCGTCCTGCGCCGGATGGCGCGGCGCGAGTCGGGGTCGAGCGTGGCCAAGCGGCGCGAGAAGGCGCTGCGGCGAGTGGGGTGAGAAGCCCGTCCGCACGGCAGGGCCGCCCCTCGTACGAGGGACCGCACGCATCCGCCGGAGCCCGCGTGGGCAGCCATCTCGGCGCCCCGGCTCTCCCGGGGAACCCCGCACGGAAGAAAGGGACTTCATGCCCCGTCGCCTGACCGCCGTCCTGTTCGCCACCCTCGCTCTCACCGCGGCGATCACCGCCCCGGCCGCCGCCGTCAGCCACGCGCCGACCGCGGCACACGCCCCGGCGAACCCGGCACCGCTCGTGCCCGCCCCCGAATCCCTCATCACCGAGGGCATCACCATCGAGGGGCCCCTCGTCAACAACCTCGGTCTGCCCAAGCTGATCTGAGGACCACGCCCCCCTTGGCCGGGCCAGGGGGGCGTGCACCGCTCAGCGGTGGGCCGCGGCCTCCGCGACGCGCAGGGCGAGTCCGGACGCGGGCTTCGGCCCGAACGCGGTGGACTTCCGGGGCAGCAGGACGCCCTGGGCCGCGACCTCCCACACGGTGGGCTCGCCCAGCGGCGGCAGCAGGAGCGCGGTGCCGCCGTCGGGCGGTGCCACCGCCGCGATCGCGCGCTCGACGCCGTGTACGTGCCGTATCGCGCCGGGCAGATCCGGCACCGCGAGGGCCCGGCCGATCAGGAGGTGGTCGGCCGCCGCGACCGGGAGACGGTGCCAGGGCTCCGGCTGTCCGGCCAGGGCCTCGCTCAGCGCACGCGGTTCGATATCGGTGACCGCCCAGGCCCTGCCGCCTCCGGTGAGGACCAGTTCGCCCGGGCGCGGTTGCCGTGGGCCGTCCGGCAGTCGCCGTACGCGCGCCACGTCGGCCGCCGCGACGGCGGCCTTCGCCGCGTCGAGTCCGGGCAGCACCCGGTGGATCGCGGTCAGCCGCAGCGGATGCGCCACGGTGTCCACGACGAGGGCGAGCGCCCCGCCGAAGAATCCGGTGAACTCGGGCCTGTCCCCGTCCACGAGCTGGCGGGCCGCGGCGTGCCGGTGGTGCCCGTCGGCGATGAGGGCGGGCCCGGCGGCCAGGCCCCGGACGAGGGCCTGCTGTGCGGACGGGTCCGTGCAGGCCCACAGCCGGTGCGTGACGCGGCCGGTGCGGGCCACGGCGTGCGGCGGCCTGCGGACGAGGCGGTCCGCCAGGTCGGACAGCGTACGGTCCGCCGGACGGCACGCGATCAACAGGGGTTCCAGCTGGGCGCGCAGCCCCGCCATCAACGCGGCGTGCCTGCGCACCTCGTGGGGCCGCACCGCTTCGTGGGGCAGCAGCGGTGCCGCGGGCAGCCGCAGCTCCCCGATGAGCCCGCGCTGCACGACCTGTCGGTCGTCGCGCTGTTCGTAGAGGTAGAGGGCGGGGGTGTCGTCGCGGCGCAGCACGCCGCGGCCCAGCCAGCGGCGCAGCTGGCCGAGCGCGGCGCGCGGGTCGTCCGCGTACAGGAGCCGGCTGACGTGGTGGGGGCGGACGCGCAGGGAGCGGGCGTGGGCGGGCGGCAGGTCGTCGTACGGCGGGCAGATGACGCCGGACAGGTCGCCGACGTGTTCGGGGTTGTAGCGGACGGCGCGGAACGGCCTGAGGTCCAGGCCGGCCGGGCCCGGTGGGGCGGCGTTGAACATGCGGTCTCCAGGGATGCGGGCGCGCTCGGGACGGGGACGGGTGGCGCGGGTGCCACCCGCCCCCGTCGCGCGGACGAGAGAAGGTCAGGCCGTCGCGGGGCGCGCCTCGGCGGGCTCGGGCAGCGCGAGCCGGCCCCCGCGGTGCAGGCCGTACAGGGATGCCGCGCAGGCGAGGCCCACGACGAGCAGCGCCAGCCAGGGCAGCGCGGACATGCCCGCCGAGCGGGCCGCGTCGAGGGCCGCCCCGGTGAGCAGATTGCCCAGGGTGATGCCGATGCCGCAGATGGTGTTGTACAGGCCGTAGTGGGTGGCGACGAGGCGGTCGCCGGAGAGCCGGACGATGGTGTCCATCTCGAAGGGGTACGCGATCATCGTGCCCACGGCCAGCATGAGGGCCGCGAGGACCGGCGGGACGGCGGCGAGCAGCCAGCGTCCGGCGCCGTCGTCGGGCACCGTGAACGGCGTCGCCGCGAGCAGCGGCAGGAACGCCGCACCCATGATCACAAGTCCCCAGGTCAACGCCTGGCCGGGTTCCAGGCGTTGCTTGCACCAGGCGGTGACCCGGGTCTGGCCGAGGATCGTGGTGAGGCCCGACGCGGCGAAGAGCAGCGCCACGGCGACGGTGCCGGACTCGCCGTCGCCGCCGACGCGGCGCGCTTCGAGCGGCAGCGCGAGGTACACCTGGAAGGACAGGACGTACGAGCCGATCATGGCCGTGGAGAAGAGCAGGAACGACCGGTTGGCGAGCACCCCGCGCCACTGCGAGAGGACCGTCTCGCGCGCGCCGCCCGCCGGTGCCTCGGCCTTGCGCTGCGGCAGGGACCGGATCTGTACGGCGCTCAGGACGGCGAAGATCGCCGCCGCCACGAGGCAGGTGATCTTGAAGTCGACGCCGGTGAGCAGCATGCCGACGAGCGGGCCGAGCAGGATGCCCGCCTGGTAGAAGACGTTGAACAGCGCGAAGGCCTCGACCCTGCGCTCCCCCGCGTCCGCGGCGAGGTAGGCCCGTACGGCGGGGTTGAACAGGGCGCCCGCGAAGCCGGTGGCCGCGGACGCCGCGAGGAGCGCGGGCACCGAGTCCACCAGGCCGAGCGTGGCGAAGCCGACGGTGCGCAGGACGCAGCCCGCGACGATCAGCGGTTTGTAGCCGAACCGGTCGGCGAGGGTGCCGCCGACGAGGAACATGCCCTGCTGGCTGAAGTTCCGCACGCCGAGCACGAGTCCGACGACCCAGCCCGCGAGGCCGAGCGAGCCGGACAGGTGCTGGGCCAGATACGGCATCAGCATGTAGAAGCCGAGGTTGATGGTGAACTGGTTGGCCAGAAGCAGCTGGACGCTCCGGTCGTAGGAGCGCACCTGCGCGACGGTCCCCTTCATCGGTCGCCGCCTTCCGTGGCACGCAGCGGGTCGATCACGCGCGTGCAGCGTGACCAGCGGGTGACCTCCTTCTCGTCCGGGCGGCCCACCACGTCCGGCTCGGGCGCCGGGGTGGTGCCGAGGAGGCCGTGCGCGGCGCAGTACTCGTCGTTGTAGACCGTCTCCAGGTACCGCTGGGGGCCGTCGGGGAAGACCGCGGCGATCCGGGTGTCGCGGGGCTCGGTCCGGGCGACCCACCCGGCCACGAGGGCGACCGCGCCGACGCTCCAGCCGCCGGTGGCGTAGTGCGAGGTGGCCAACTGGCGGCACGCCCACACCGATTCGGCGGGCGCCACCCAGTGCACCTCGCTGAAGTTCCCGTACGCCACGTTCCGCGGGTAGATGCTGGAGCCGAGGCCGCGCATGAGCCGGGTCCTTGCGGGCTGTCCGAAGATGGTGGAGCCGACGGTGTCGACGCCGACCAGGCGCAGGTCCGGGTAGAGCTGGCGCAGGACGCGGGAGATCCCGGCGGAGTGGCCTCCGGTCCCGACGCTGCACACGAGGACGTCGATGTGGCCGAGCTGGGCGGCGATCTCCAGGGCGAGCGGGGTGTACGCGGAGACGTTGTCGGGGTTGCCGTACTGGTCGGGGCACCAGGCGCCGGGCTCGCGCGCGAGGTGTTCGGCGACCCGGTCGCGGCGGGCCTGCTGCCAGCCGCCGGTGGGGTGCGGCTCGGGCACGACGTCGACGGTCGCGCCGTACGCGGCGAGGAGCCGGGTCATCGACGGTTCGAGGCCCGGGTCGGTGACGAGGGTGACGGGGTGTCCGTGGACCATTCCGGCCAGGGCGAGGCCGAGGCCGAGGGTGCCGCTGGTCGACTCGACGACGGGGCGTCCGGGCCGCAGTTCGCCGCGGGCGCGGGCCCGTTCGACCATGTGGAGGCCGGGCCTGTCCTTGATGCCGCCCGGGTTGAAGCCTTCGAGTTTGGCCCAGAAGCCCCGGTCGGGCGGGGTGAAGGGCTGGGAGACGCGCAGGACGGGGGTGTTGCCGACGAGCCCTTGCAGGCCGGGGCCCGCGGGCGTGAAGTCACTCGTGGTCGCGGAGTGCATCGATTCGCTCTCATTCGCTGACGAAGCGGTGTGGGATGTCGTCTCGCGCGGCGCGCGTCGCGGCGCGCAGGGGCGCGCGTCGGGGCGCCGCGCGGCGGACCGGCCGGGGCCGGCCGCTGAGGCGGCTCCTAGATCAGCCACCTGCAGAGGGCCTCGGGTACGGTGCGGCCGACGTCCGGTATCCGGCCGCGCGCGGCGCCGGTCGGCAGTGTGTCGACGGGACGTCCGGCGGGGAGCGCGGGGACGGCCGTCGGGGTCGCGTGCGGCAGGGCCCGGGCGGACGTGGGCGTGGTCCCGGCACCGGGCGAGTCGGTGACGGAACAGCCGCCGGGCGCCTCGGTGAGGTCGAGGGCCTGCGCGGTGCGGTGGTCGTCGGGCGACGACAGTGATCGGGGCGTACCGGCGACGCCGCCGGTGGGCGGCGCCGTCACGTGCGTCAGCTCACCGACGCACTGCGCCGACATCAGGATCAGGACGGCCAGGACGGCCCAGGCCAGGGCGCATACCGGCCGCGTCCGGGCGCGGGTGGGCGGCCGGTGGGAGGGGGCGGGCCGTGGCACGTGGGCCCGCGGGGCAAGGGGGCAGGACGACACAGGTCCTCCGGGCGGCGACTGCACCCGCGCGTGAGAGCCGGAGAGCGCCGGAGGGGACCGGCGCCGACCGGGGCGGGGCAGGACGGGTGGGGGGTGAGGAAGCCGCCGGACCACCCCCGCACCGCACGCGGCGGGAAGCACCGCACGCAACGGCACGTGAGGGAGGCCGGACGCCGGGGAACCGGTCCGTCGCGGAGGCATGACCGCGGCGCAAGGCAGCACGGAGGGTCAGGTCTCAGCGGGCTTCGGACGGTTCCCGGGTCACCGGTCTAGATGCGCAGTACGGGGGATTCCGCCGCATGTGGTTGCGGCACGGCCGAGTGCCGTACCGCCGAAGGGTGCCCGCGCTCGGCGTGCGGGTCGCCGTCCGCCACGGGCACGTCGAGCGGCGAGGCGCAGGGCAGCTCCAGGTCGGGGCCCTGCGTGGGCTGGCCCACCGCGCACTCCTCGAAGGCGTGGTGGTCGCCGTGGCCGCGCCGCAGGTCGTGCGACGGCTCGGCGTCGTCGTGGCCGTGCACGGCGCCCGCGGCCCAGGGCACGGGAGCGGAGTGCATGGCTTCGGCGCCGGGGGCCGAGAGGCCCTCGGCCGCGGTGAGGTGTCCCACCGTGGCGTCGGGGCTGGCCGCGTGCGTGTACAGCAGGCCGAGGAGGATCAGGCCGAGGCCCAGCAGGCGGAGCGGGATCACCGAGGCGCGCACCCACCGTGCGGGCGCGGACGGGCGCCCGCGTCGCGTGCTGAAAGGTGACCTGGCCGTCATCACGCCGTGATCTTAGCGTCGGCTCGTCGGAGCGGCGTAAGGAGCCACGGGGGCCGGTGCGCGAACCAGCCACGCGACGGCCGCCGTTCGGGCCCGTCCGTCGGCCACGGTCGCGCCCGCGCCGCCGAGTTCACGGAACGCGATCCCCCGTTTCATGCGGCTCGTCCGGGCGGTGCGGTGGGTCCGCCGGACATCTCCTGTGCGTTTCCCGCCGGTCGCGTGTTGTCCGGTTCCGGGCGTCGGCCGGGTCGCCCGGCGCGGCGGCCGGCCGCCCTCCTGAATCCGCATCAGGTGAGCGCGGAGGCACCGCATAGCATCTCCGTGATGAGCAACCGGCCCCAGCCGTCGCACCCGCCCCGGCTGCCGCAGCGCACGGACTGTGCCGCGTCCTGGACGACGCGGGCCACGGCGCTGTGCCCTGCCCTGGCCGTGCTGCTCACTGTTCTGGTGCTGTGCCTGGGGTACGTGGCGCACGGGGCCGACCGGCCGCTTGCCGCCGCACCCGCGGGGTCCAAGGCCGCAGCCTCGACGGGGGCCACGGTCACCGCTTCGACGGGGTTCACGGGCACCGCTTCGACGGGGTCCATGGGCATCGCCCCCACGGGGTCCCCAGCCACCGCCACCACGGAGCCCCCAGCCACCGCCCCCACGGGGGCCACGCCCATCGCCGCTCCGACGGCCATGGGCGCGACACACCACGAGGCTGCCCCACCGGCCGCCAGGCACAGCCACCCGGTGTCGGTGCACCCGGTCGACTGCCCGCCCAAGGACATGTGCTGCGACGCGGGCGCCCACGGCGTGCACGCCGTTCGCGCCGCCTCCGTCCAGCCGCAGCCCGGCATCCTGACCCGCACGCCGGGGCTCCCCCGGCCCGCCACGCCCGCCCACTCGGCCGCGCACGCCCCGATCCGGGGCTCGCCCGACCTCCATGTCCTCCAAGTGCAGCGGATCTAGGCCGACTTCCCTCCCTCCGGCCTGCCATCCGTCCACCCTCTGCACGCGCCGCCGCCTGGCGGCGAGGAGGTCACACCCATGAGCAAGACCAGCAAGAAGTCGGCCGCGCTCGCGCGCAAGGCCCGCATCGAGGAGCTGCGCCGCACCGAGCGGGCGCGCGAGCGACGCAACCGCGTCATCACCATCACCGTCAGCACCGTCCTCGTCGCCGGGCTCGTCGGCTTCGGCGCGTACGCCCTCAACAACGCCGACGAGAAGGAGGAGCGGAAGAGCGCGGCCGCCGCGAAGCCCGTACGCGGCGAGAAGAGCTGGGACGCCGGGAAGCTCGGCCGCAACCACGTGGCCAAGAAGGTGAACTACCCGATGCATCCCCCCGTCGGCGGCGACCACCACCAGGCGTGGATGACCTGCGACGGCAGCGTCTACACCAAGGCGATACCGAAGGAGAACGCCGTGCACTCCCTCGAACACGGCGCGGTCTGGGTCACCTACAACGGCAAGGCGGCCGAGGCCGACGTCAAGAGACTCGGCGAGCGGGTCGCCAAGACGCCGTACAGCCTGCTGAGCCCGGTCGACGACCAGTCCGGCACCATCACGCTCTCCGCGTGGGGCCACCAGCTCACCGTCGCCAAGGCGTCCGACCCACGGGTGGAGCAGTTCTTCACCAAGTACGTCCAGGGCGCGCAGACTCCAGAGCCCGGCGCGGCGTGCACGGGCGGACTCGACGCGGCGTGACGTAACGGCGTATCAGCGGCTTTCAGGCGGCGGGCACGAGCAGGCGCCCGCCGCCGTGGTCGTCACGGCTCCCTCTGGCGTCCTGCACGCATACCGCCGCGCCTCCTCCCGCAACCAGCAATCTGCACCCTGCCCGACAAAGACGCAGGTCAGAACCTCACCACAGGGTCGGTTCCGGTGAAACCGTAGGAGGCGGCTGAGGAACTTGCGCCCCTGACAGCGCTTCCTCGCATGCTCAGACCAGCTCGGCATACGGCAGGTGTGCCGCCCCGACGCGAAGGAATCCGAGGTACCTCATGGACGGCCAACTCGATACCCGCACCGCCGTGCTGCTGCTGGCGGGTGGCGAGGCACACCTCCGCGCTGTACGGTGACGGGCTGACTGCCCGTCACAGAGTGACCGTCTCCGCACCTGTGCGCCGTTCACGGCCCGCGCCGCAGACCGCTCCCCGTCAGGCAGGCGGGCGCCGCGTGGTGCCGCCGCCGCTTCCGTTCAGCGGGATCAGCGTGTCCAGACAGGCGCCCTTGACCCAGGAGCCCAGCAGGTCGCGGTGCAGGGCCACGATGTCCTGGCGCACCGCCAGCCCGAGGGCGGCCTCCGTGAACGTACGGCCCGTGGTGACGAACAGGGCGACGTCCGCGCCGTGCTCGGGGCGGGCGGTGCCGACGAACTTCTGCATGTCCTGCGAGGACACGCTGCGGTGCGGCGCGTATTTCTTGCACTGGACGACGAGTTTGCGGCCGTCGGGGAGACAGCCGATGACGTCCGCGCCCAGGTCACCGCTCCTACCGCTGACGACGACCTTGGTGCAGCCGTCCCGTCGGCACAGATCGGCGATGTAGCGTTCGAATTCTTGCCAGGAAAGCGCGTCGACCTCCGTCATCGACAGCTCCCGCGCCCTCGCTTCCTCCTGTGCCCGCCACTGCCGGTCCCTGCCGACCGCGAGCCGGTGCGCGCGCCACAGGCCCCAGCCGGTCCCGCCCACCACGGATGTGGCGAGCACGGCCACCAGGACGGGCCACACCGCCGCCCAGTTCCCCGCCACCCACACCCCGGCGGCCAGCGCCGCCACGGCGCCCCAACCCTGCAACTGCCTGCGCGTCCGCTTCCGCAGCCGCCGACGCCGTCGTGCCGCCATCGTCTCTTCCCCCCCCCACTCCCCTGCGCCCGTGAACCGCAGTGTGAAAGCGCTGCTCGGCCCCGGCAAGAGGGGTGCCATCAGAACGGCCGCGAGCATCCGCACGCGTGACCTTCGCCGCCGCACGGCCGATACTGCGTCAAGCTGGGGCACGTCTGCCGATCTCTTCAGGAGGTACCCGTGAAGATGCTCATCAACGTCTCGTAGCTATCGCGATGCCTCCGGCAGGCAGCGCGAGGAGAGTGGCTGCGCGACGCAAACAGCGGCCCTCGACCGGCTGACCAAACTCTACGAGGAGAAGCGGAACACTCCCCGCACCCTGGCTGCTCTGGAGCAGGAGATAGGGAAACAGCGGTTCGGCGAGTACGCCTCCACCTGGCTGACCCGTCAGCGCCATGACGCTCCCGGCAGCGTGCGCTCGGTCACGCAAGTACTCAACAGCCAGATCCTGCCCGTGATCGAGTCGCGCCGGATCAATACGTTTACGGCAACGGTCGTCGATGACTTCATCCTGTCTCAGGGAGACCACCTTGCCGAACTCCGCCGCCTTCGACCAGCACTCAGGTGCTGTTGCTCAGGCGCCCGAGGGGGCGTACGTCGCGAGGTAGGCGGTGATGACGCGTCGCGCTTCGCCGATCGTGGTCTCGTCCCCGGCCGGGGTGCTGCGGAATGCGATGTCGAGGAGCCGGTTGCCCACCTCGAAGGCGAGTCGCAGGACGTGGCGGGGGGTGTCGACGCACATCAGGCCACGCTCGGCGAGGAAGTGGTGGAGCCGCTCGGCCTGTGCCCTGTCGAAGGCCGGGACTGGGTCGTCGGCGGTCGTGCTCCGCCGTGCGAACCACAGCTCGGTGCAGCTCGGATGCGCGCGGAAGTAGTCGCATACGGCGTCAAGGACGGCGTCGACGGTATCGCGCAGCGTGTGCGGTCCGGGGGCCTCCAGCGTGGCACCGATGCGCGCGTCGAGCTCGCGCACGTGGCGCTCCAGCAGTTCGGCCTCGACCTCGTACCGGTCGGAGAAGTAGTGGTAGATCGAGGCTACCGGGATGCCTGCCCGCTCACTGATCGCCTTGAGTGTCGTGGCCTCGTAGCCCTGCTTGCCAAGCAGCGCCTCGGCGGCGTCGAGAATAGCGCGCCTGCGTGCCATCCCGCGGCGCTGCACCGCCGGGCGAGACGGTGCCTGGCTGGTCGGTTTTCCCTCGGACACGATGCCAGAGCGTATCAATCGCGCCCCCGCCCCCCCTTGCTGACGATCAGTTATGGCCGCTGCCCGCACACCATACTCAAACTCGATTCGAGTTCGAGTATGGTGTGTGGGAACGAGTGAACCGACTCAAGGGAACGGGAGAAGACTCATGGCCGACTGCTCGTACGACGTCGCGGTGATCGGTGCCGGATTAGCCGGAGTGACCGCGGCACGGGACCTCAGCTCCGAAGGCCACTCGGTGGTCCTGCTCGAAGCCCGCGACAGAATCGGCGGACGGACCTACACGGGCGAAGCCTTCGGCCGCCAGGTCGAGTTCGGCGGCACCTATGTCCACTGGACCCAGCCGCATGTGTGGCACGAACTCCAGCGCCACGGCATCCCGTTGGCGCCCCCGCTCGCCATCGAGACGATGTACTGGCTGGCCGACGGCGCGGTGCACTCCGGCAGCCCGGCCGCCTACACGGACACCGTCGCCCCTCTCGCGGCCCGGTTCTTCGCCGATGCCCGGACACAGTTTCCGATGCCCTTCGCCGCCACCGCGGTCGACAACCGCGCGGTCGAGAAGGAGACCCTGGAAAGCCGCCTCGACTCGCTGGACCTGTCCGGATACGACAGGGACGTCCTGGAAGGCACGCTGGCCACACTTGTCCACTCCTACAGCGAACAGGGCCTCGCACAGGCCCTGCACTGGGCGGCCACGACCTTCGGAGACTGGGGCGCCTTCCTGGAGACCGCCGGCTTCTGGCCGATCGAGGGCGGGACCAAACGGCTCATCGAAGCCATCCAGAGCGAATCAAGGGCCGATCTGCGGCTGTCGACACCCGTGAGCGCCGTCGAGGACAAGGGACCCGCGGTCGTCGTCACCACGCGCGCCGGCGAGCGGATCCGGGCCCACTCGGCCGTCATCGCGCTGCCGCTCAACACCCTGGGCGATCTCACCATCTCCCCCGAGATCGCCCGGCCGGCGCGCACGATGATCGACCAGAAGCATCCGGTGCGTACCGCCAAGATCTGGGCGCGGGTCAAGGGCGAGGTCGAGCCCTTCTGCGCCTTCGCACCCGTCGGCAAGAACCCCGTCAACACCGCGAAGGTGGAGTACCGGCACGACGGCGACACCCTCGTCGTGTGCTTCGCCTCCGGCCCCTCGGCCGTCGGCGCCGGGGACCGCGCGGGAGTCGAGGCCGCGCTGCGCACCTTCGTCCCCGACATCGACGTGCTGGAGACGGCCGGCCACGACTGGGCCGGTGACCCGTACTCCCAGGGATCCTGGGTCCACCACCGGCCCGGGAACCTGACCCAGGCCGCCCCGCTGCTGCGCGAGCCCCACGGGCGCATTCACTTCGCCGGAGGCGATATTGCGGCGGTGGGCGTCGGAGGGATCGACGGCGCCTTGGAGACGGGCGCCAGCGCCGCCCGAAGTATCGCCGCGGTACTGGCGGCCGACACTCTCGTCTAGGCACCCTCGCTTGGACGCTTCGCCTGCCGCAGCGCAGCAGGGCAACGGGGCAGCGAGGGGCCTTCTCGGCCGCGAGGGGCACCGGTATCGCCGGATACGTCGGTATGGGCGGTGGCCTCACCGAACAGGACATGGCATCAGGTCCGGTCACGGCCCTCCGCGAGGTCGAGTGTCGCCTCGATGCCCCGTCCCACGAAAACCGCCCCGCTGATCGGCGGTTATCACCACGAGTGATCAAGTTCGAGGAACGATTCAACCCGCGAGGATAAAAGCCAAGCTCACGCAAGCCCAACTTCCGCAAAAGCCGCATTGTTTGGGAACACAGGACTCCTGCGATCTCAAACAGTGTGGCACCCCAGCAGGTCAGAGGCCCATCATCCGACAGGCTCGCTGCGACAGGACAGCAGGTCGGCGCGTGCATTCTTTCGGGCTACCTGGTGTCCCGTCTCCGCCGAACTGGTCCCCATCTCAAGCGACCTGGTCCGATTCGCCTCTGGTCTCAAGCGGTCCGGTTCAGCGACAGGCCGGGTGTCGCCGAAGTCGGGGAACTCTTGCGTGGACTGGTCGATCACGGCAGCTGCAGCGCGCGCTCTGGTGGGCGGGGGTGTTGTCAGACCTGTGTGCGAGCGTGTGGCAGTGAGGGCTCATGTGGAGCAATCCGGACCGATGTTGGAGGGGAACATGCTGCCGGCAGCAGAGGACGGCCGTGGGGGGCACGGCTGGGACGGCATAGGCTGGGACGACTGGGAGGACCTTGGCGCAATCCGCCGTCGCCTCGACCAGGGCGCGGATCCCGAGGCCTGGCATAGTTCACGGCCCCTGCACCAGGCGGCGGAGCGCGGCTCTGCGGAGGTCGTCGCAGAGCTGGTCCGGCGCGTTGCGGACGTGGACGCCCTGGACTACGAATACTTCGAGTGCGGGGTAACGGCGCTGTGGGTGGCCGTCATGTCCAGGCAGCCCGGTAACGCGCGTGCCCTTGTCGCTGCGGGGGCCGATCCCTGGCGGGAGGTTATCGGTGGCTGGTCTCCGGGGCGGCTGAGTCTGGCAGGGCCGACGCCAGACCTGTTCACTGTCCCGCCCGACCAGCGGCTGACCGACACGGAGCGCGCGGCGGCCGAGGAGGCCGTGCGGCTCATCGGGGCGCTCGGCAGGTTTCATTACGAGGGCACGGGGCTGGCCTGCGTGAGCGGGATCGACACGGCCGAAGCGGTGCGCCGCCTGGAGGCGACGCCGGTGCCTGACGAGGACATCGCCGATCTGCTCGAGAACCCGTACGACGTCGACGAGCGCATGCAGATCGTCGGTGTGACGTCCGTACCGGGCGGCTGCGTCGTGACCCAGCCCTGGGGATACGCGCCAGAGATGCCGGGCGTACTCACCCGGCTGTCCGCCGGCACTGTCTGCTACGGCCTGTACGCCAACGCCAAGAGCGGCAACCAGGGCAGCATCGCCCGTGACGGTTCCATCATCGGCTCGGATCTCCACCCGGGCGGCGGACCGGACGAGGACGACACCTCAGAGGAGGTCCTGGCCTCCTACCTCTATCAGCACAACGCGGTGGCCTTCGCCTGCGCCTTCGCAGGGCTGCGCCTGCCTGATGCGCGCGCGGTCGTGGGGGCCCCTGATCTATGGGTTCAACTGCCACAGCGCAACTACTGGGAGCATTGACACCAGCGAGACCGATTATCGCCATTGGCCCCGCCCAGACCTCGATGGCGCACGCTCAGCCTTGGCTGCCAACACCACGTGGGGCCGGGCCAGCCCGGCCGAGACGGCATCTGGCATTCGCTCGCTCGGGACCAGGGCGACCGAGATACGCAGTATCCGCGCATCTCAACTGACCTGGTCGCCGCAGATCACGGGCACGAACAGGGGCCAGATCATTTACAACGGGACACCTGGCTCCCAGCTCAGGCATCTGCTCTCGACGGCGGGCAGTCTGGTCGTACGGACCATGGTCTGGGAGTGCACCACGGAACACAGAGCGCTGAGGTGAGATGGGGCCGGGCTGACAGGCTGCACTCGTGGCCCTCAACGATGCCTGGACGCCGGTTGGGCCGAAACCACCCCCGAGCAGACCAGGGAGGCTGCCGTTTTCCGGTGCTGGCGGCCTCGGGACCGGCCCCATCTCGCCGCACTCTAAGCGCAGGGTCTGACAATTCGGACCGGGCAGCACGTTCATGTGGTCGACAATGAGCGCATGGACGTCCCCGAGTTGCTCGAAGCAGCTTCTCTGCTGGTGCCGGAAGAGGCTGCCACCGAGAACGACATCACGGTGCGGGACATCTGGGACTATCTCGTCCACGACGAGTGGGAGATCGCCCTGGGCCTGCTGGAGGAGCTCGGGGACGCTCGCTCGCTCCCTCTGGCCTTCTGGGAGCAGCTCGCCGAAGCAGCTGAGCAGCTCCGGCTGGAGCGGAGCGCGACGTGGTGCCATTGGCGATGCTCCGAACTCCGCAACGGTGTGATCCGGGCGGATCTGACGCTCCGCCCTGCCGCCGAGGCGCGACGCACGACGCCAATCTCCGGCGCCGGTGTTCTGCGGCCCATGTGGGACATCGGACACCTCTCACCCACCGGCGGACGCGCGGTCAGCATCGCTAGGCTCTGGGTTGAGAACATGCCCATGCTGGAGCCCGGCGGGCGAGCCACGGTTCGCCTTGTGCCCCTCACTCCCTCCCACTGGACGCACGTCCAGCCTGGCCAGCAGATCACCATGCACGAGGGCCGAGCCGTGGCCGGCACCGCAGTCATCTTGGAGGTTCGGCGCCCTGCCACCACCATGCCCGCGCGATGACATGAGCCGCTGGTGCACGTATCTCCGTACGTGGTGGTGCACCCAGACCGGGTATGCGGACAGGCGGTGCAGCCTGCTGGACAGTCTGAGGACATGACACCGATCTGAGACAGCCGTCGGTCGACACCGCGTGAGACTGAAGAGGGACGTCCAGGTCACAGCGTCGGCACATGACACCGAAAGCGAGAACCTACAAGACTAGGAGCGCGCAGGGCCCCTCGCACACGCGGCCGCAGCCGGTGGTGACCGATGATTGTCAGTTGCTCCTATGCCAAGGCAGGTCCGGGACTCGTAGAGCGTGGAGGATGGCCTTCCGCAATGGACTCGTCACCCCGTCCACTGGAATGGCCGAGCGCATGATTGTGAGCACGGTCCACTGGTGTCACTCCCGTGCGCCTTCGCATCGCACCCACGCGTCGGAACCACAGGCGGCACCATCTACATGGCCCGCGCGGATGTGTGGCCAACGCCGGTCCCGCGGTCCCCGGTCGTCGGCGCACGCCTGGTCGTTCTTCCTCCTGCTGGAACGCTGGCGCCGCCCGTGATGTCGGAGGCATGCGTCGCTACTCATTTCTGCGGCGGCGCTGTTGGGGGGCGCACGAGTGCATCGGTCCGCGGTTCGTGCGCCGGTGCGCGGGGCGGTGTCGGCCATGAGGCTGGTGCGTGCAAGGCGCTCAATACGAGGTGGTCCGGAGGCGCGGATGGTCGTGCTGGCTGAGGCGCATGGTGTGGTTCGGGAGTACAGCACCACCTGGTACGAGCCCGTGATCAGCATGCCGGCGCGGCTGAACGAGGCGGTGTCGTGCGCCTATCTGCTGATGCGGGGGATCGACGAGATCGAGGACCATCCCGATCTGGCGGGTGCGGACAAGGCGGTACTGCTGCGCGGGGTCGGCCGGACCCTGCAACTGCGCTTCGCCCCCGACGACCTGGCTGCGGTGTTCGCGGCACACGAGACGGCGCTGCCGGAGGTGACGCTGCGCCTGGGCGAGTGGGCGGGCCTGGCTCCGCTCGATATCGGGCCCCGGGTGTGGGAGACGTTCGCCACGATGGCCGAGCGGATGGCCGACTGGGCCCAGAACGGCTTCGCCGTGCACGATGAAGAGGATCTCGACCGGTACACGTATGCCGTGGCGGGCACGCTGGTGCTGCTGCTGTCGGACCTGTGGGCGTGGTACGACGGCACCCCGAGCAGCCGGACCCTGGGGGTGGCCTACGGGCGGGCGCTGCAGAGCGTCAACATCCTCACCGACCGCGAGGCGGACGTCGGCCGGGGGGTGGACTTCTGGCCGGACCGCTGGCAGGCGCAGGACATGGTCCGCTACGCCCGTCAGGAGCTGGCCCTGGCCGATGGCTACCTGGCCGCCCTGCCGGACGGTCCGGCCCGCACCTTCTGCGCCGAGCCGTTGGCCCGCGCCCACCGGGCACTGGCCCTCCAGCCGTGGGCACCGGCACCGCGCAAGCCCACGCCGCATGAGAGGCAGGGGCGGTGACCTGGTGGCAGGGCATGCAGGCCGGGAAGGCTCCCACACCGGTGGACGACACCGGGGCGGACCGGCTGGTCGTGCCCCGTATCTCCTTCCCGGTGCCGGCCCGGCTGCATCCGGCCGCGGACGAGCTGGAGGAGCGCACCCTCGCCTGGCTGCGCGACTTCGACATCATCCGCAGCGATGCCGAGGAGGCGTATCTGCGCCACTCCACACTCGGCCGCACCTACGCGTGGATGATCCCCGAAGGGGAGACGGAACGGGTGCTGGTCGCCACCCAGTTCTGCATCTGGGCCACTGTGCAGGACGACCGCTACACCGAAGAGCTCGGGCTGGCCGGCAGAACCACCGCCTTGGCCTCCCACCTGCTGGCCTGCGAAAACATCGCCGAGAACCCGCACGCCCCGGTGAGCGGGCACCGCCCCGTCGAGCGGGCCTACCGAGACCTGTTCGCACGCATTGAACAGATCGCCACTCCGCAACAGGTGCTGCGCATCCGCAAGGGCATGCTGCACTACAGCGTCGGAGCGGCAGCCGACGCCGCCTACACGGCCGCGGGGATCGTCCCGCCCGTGGCCGAGTACCGGCGCATCCGGCACCTGATCGCCCACCTGCACCACCACTTCGTCCTGACCGAGGTGGCCCAGGGCTTCGAGATGCCCACCGCTTTGCTACTCGATCCGCAAGTGCGGAACCTGACCGACCTGGCCATCCAGACCATCGGGCTCACCAACGATGTCCTGGGCTGCCCCCGTGACGCCCAACGCCGCCACGTCGCCAACCTCCCCATGGTGCTCGCCCACCACGAGGGCTGCTCGGTCCAGGAGGGCATCGATCGCACGGCGGCGGAAGTGACCCGGCACACAGACGACTTCGTTCAGCTGTCCACCCACTTGCGGCAGCGGGGCATCCCCGTCATCGACCAGTACGTTCGCGGACTGGAAGAACAGATCGCGGGGCACCTGGCCTGGCTCCACGAGACAGGACGCTACGAGATCGGCCTGTGATCGGCAGCGTGACCGGCCAGGTGGTGGTGGCGTGGACGGCCTCACCCCATCGAAGCGTCAGCCGCTGCACCCGCAGCACTGGGTAGCTCGGCGGCCAGAAGATGAGTACGCCAACTCACGCCCGGACCGCGCCCGCCACCGACGATGAAGATCAACATCGTTGAAGCCGGGAGACCACTCATGCTCAGCCGCATCGCCGACCTTCTGGTCCCCGCCGTCGGCCGCCTGTCGGTGACCGCCGACCCTCGCGCCGAACTCGCGCCGGGCAGCATCATCGCCGCGAACCACACCTCCCTCGCGGACCCCGCCATCGTCATCGCCGCCCTTCGCCGCCTCGGCGCCGAGCCGGTCATCATGGCGGCCGCCGGGCTGTGGCGCGTCCCGCTGCTGGGCCGCGCCCTCGCCCGGGAAGGACACATCCCCGTCATCCGCGGAGACCGGCGCGCCGCGGACGCGCTGGACGCGGCAGCCGACGCCCTGGAGCAGGAACGGATCATCCTCATCTACGCCGAGGGCAGGCTCCCCCGACGCCGCAACGCCGCGGAAGCCGCTCCCGGGGCCTTTCACAGCGGCCTGGCCCGGCTCGCCGAACGCACCGGTGCCCCGGTGGTGCCCGTCGGCCAGGCCGGGGCCCGGCGGATCACCTCCGGCCACGCCATGAAGCAACTCGCGGGACTCCTCACCGCTCCTGTGCGCCGCCCGCATCTGCACGTCCATGTGGGCGCAGCACTGGAGCTGACCGGCGAGCGCGCCGTATGGACGGCACGTGCCCGGACCGCGGTGACCACCGCGTGGCGGACGGCGGCCGCCCAGCTGGGTGAGCCCGCCGCGCTCGCCGCGTAGCTCCTACCGGCGCGGCACCGGGCCAGGGACCAGCCCTACAGCGCTGGCTTCCTGCTCGGAGTCACCTTCCTGATCAAGAGACGGTAAGCCCCGACCGAGCGCGCGAAACGTACCGTAGGGCCGCGCCCGCTGATCAGAGCCGGGGCACGGCAGCACGCCCGTGCCCCGGCACGGGCGTGCTGTGGCGTGAGCGCGGGCCGAAGGGGGATGTGGAGGCCCAGATGCGACGCACGTCAGGGTCCTTGCATACGTCACCTATGAGGCCAAGTAGTTCCGGGTCGTGCTGGTGGCCAGCAAGTTGGTACTTGAGCTGCCGGACGAACGAGGCAGCGTGGCGGGGCCAGTTGTGATACTGCTTACGAGCCTCCGGGCTCGTAAGGGCCCAACGCATAAGGTTCGCCCCGGGCTCCAGGACCCATGGCCACCAAGCGGCCATAGCCTGGTTGTACGCCAGGATGTTCCATGCGGGATCGCTCAGATAGGTCGGCTCGGGCATCTGCTTGTCGATCAGCAAGCTCAACCCGCTGCGTACACGAGGGTCGGCGGATACGGGGGCGTCTGCGGTGTTCAGGTTGTTGTAGAGCAGCAGCGCATAGTGCTCGTCCCGGTCCAGCCCAAACAGCGCAACCAGCTTGTCGCATGCTTCCCGATCCAAGTGAGCCTCTTTCATCCTCTGCTGGAGGGTGAAACGGGCTGGCCGACGGGTGTGGTGAGGAGGCAGGGCACCTCGTCGTCGGCGTACAGGTTCCACTCATCACACCGGCGCCCGGAGGAGCCCACGGCAGCCAATTTTGTGCGCGCAGAGAACACTTGGAAGGCGCTACCAGACAAGCATCGTTTGTACGGACCCGTAACTTCTACGCGCAAGGGGCCTGTCTGCAACTGACGGTTCCGCGCGCTGTATCAAGGGAATGAGTCATGAGTTCTCAGGTGAAGGCATTCGGGTTCGGCATGCCGTGGGAGTCGTTGTACGGGTACAGTCAGGCCACTCAGGTCGGTGACACGGTTTATGTGTCGGGGCAGCTGTCTCATGACCGTCACGGCAACTTCGTGGGTGCCGGTGACTTCGAACTGCAGGTCCGCACCACGCTGGAGAATCTGGACCTGGTGCTGAGGCAGTTCGGGGCCGAGCGTAGCCAGATAGTGGAGACCACGGTTCTGGTGAGGAACCTGCGGGAGAACTTCGACACGACAGCACGCCTCCACGCCGAGTACTTCGGGGAGCACCGGCCCGCCAGCACGGTCATGGGCGTTTCCGACTTGGCACTGCCGGACCAACTCGTGGAGATCGGCGCGCTCGTGCGTCTCGATGTGAAGCCATAGGTGAGGAGGCCGGCCTGATTCCTTCGGCCTCTTTCATCCTGAATAGTTGCAGGTCAGCAGCGTGTGGACAGCTTGGACGATGGTGCCGATGCGGCGGGTGGAGCATCTGGCTCGCCGGAGCAGCCGCCAGGCTTTCAACTGGGCGAAGGCGCGTTCGCCGGGGGCTCTCAGCCGGGCGTGGTCGTGGTTGGACTGCTGGTAACGCTGGGGCTGTTCTCGGTGGCGGTAGTACGGGGTGCGGAAGGTGGCGCCGGCGCCTTGGTAGGCGCGGTCCGCGAGGACGGGGATCTGCCGGGTGAGGCAGGCCTGGACGATGCCATGGGCGCGGGCCGCGGTCAGGTCGTGGGTGCGACCGGCTGTCGCGCGGGAGAACCACAGCGGTGTGCCATCGGGACGGGCGATGACCTGCACGTTCATGCCGTGCTTCTGGTGTTTCTGCGAGTAGTACGGCTCGTCGGCGTGGACACGGTCGGTGGGGATCAGCGTGCCGTCGACGATGACGAAGTCGCCCTCGCCCGGCCCGGTCAGAGCCTCGTGCAGACCTGGCGCCCAGGCCGCGAGGACGTCCAGGGCTTCGACCACGTAGCGCCAGGCGGTGGCCTGCGATAGAGCGAACCCGGCACCGAGCTGGGCGAACGTCTCGTTCCTACGCAGGTGGACCAGGGTGAGCAGTGCCTGGTCGAAGCAGCCGAGCTTGCGCCAGCGGGAGTTGCGGGTCCGGCGGTGCTCGTACAGCAGCCAGGCAACATGCTCGACGAGCTCTTGCGGGACGTCGAGCGTGGCAGGATACGGAACCAACAGGGCCCCTTCGGTCGCCGGTGTGATGAGTGGAATCACCACGCCGACGACGAGGGGCCCTGCCTCGTCACCACACCCGCTGACCAGCCCATTTCACCCACCAGCACAGGATGAAAGAGGGCGACGGCGGGTCTGCGGGGCGAGCGACGTACTGGGCGCCGTCGAAATAGACATGCCCGTTCTCCTTCCGGTCCGACGACGCGTCTCGTTGCCGGTACCGGGCCGCGTCAGACGGTCAGACTCGTGAGGACGCCACAACACTCGACAGGCCCCTATCGGGACACACCCCGCCAGCCCGGCACCGACAACGCACCATCCCCGGCCAACAGCCGACACTGCGAAATTCAGACGCTCCGGTCAGAGATGTCATGAGTCAGACCCCAGACCCGGGACAGCACCCACCAATCCTCCCGCCCGTCACAGCATTCCCACCTGGAAACAGGGAGCATGCTCAGTCCTCGTCCTTGGGGCATCGTGGATCTGACTCCGGCCTATCGTTCGCGACCGATCGCAACAGGCTGCCGAGCAACAGCGCTCCTCACGGCGAGCACTCGATACGCTCACAGACGCCGAATCCGTATGAGCAGCGCCTGGTCGGCGAGGGCCATACCTGTCGCATCGCTGTCACCAACACCGTCGACGCACCCGGACCACCGAGACCAACCCTGCGCGAACGCCGTCGAACCGGACCACGTAGACGCCAGAAGACGCTTCCGCCTACCTGTGCCAGGTGGGATCGCATCCACAGCCTCCGGGGAGAAGTGATGGGGGGTGCTCCCGGCCGGCGCGGACAGTGTCGGCGGCACCATCATCGTGGGCGCGCCATCCTCTTCACCTCCCGGCCCGGCATTCACTCTTGCGCATGCGCACTCAGGAACCCGACCATGCTGAGAAATGCATACGCGCCGAGGACGTAGAAGAACACCCGCCAGGCGACGCCCTTCAACTTCCCTAGCTCACTCGCCTGATCGGTGCGGTGATCCTCACTGTTCACGGCAGCTTCCTTTCCGGGTGCTGTGGGTAGCGGGCCAAGCGGGCCCTCGACGGCCTGGGTAGGCACGCCGCGTTTGACAGCTCCGCTCCAGGACAGCTTAAACTCAAATTCGATTCGAGATTGAATCTGGCACCCTGAAGAGCCCGTCGGAAGCGATCGTGATGAGCATCGAGGTCTGTGGCACCACCCGCCACGTGCCCCTTGAGGGGTACTCCCACAGAGCGCGGGCATGGCGGAGAGCAAGCTGGAGCCGGGTTCTCCGTGAAGCCGCCGTCGGCGGCCTGCTCATGCTCGCCTCCGCCCTCCTCCTCGGATTCTTCATCTCCTGGTGGGCCGGGATCGCCATCGTCTGGGTGACCGCGACAACGGCCGGCCTCGCCTCCGTCTTCTTCTGCCTCAGGGGGCATACGTTCGGGTGCTCCGCCAAGAAGGGCATCGTCCTGGCGCTGGGCTGGTGGGAGCGAATCTGAGCGCGTGACGGTGGCCCTCGACACGGCCCTTCCGTCCGCGCTTCAGACCGAATTGCGCGTCCCGGTCAAGCGGCGTCCGGTCTCCGCCGACGACCTCGTGCTGCCGAGCCAGCCGAGACGGAAAGCCGCCGGGACCGAGATCAGCCCCGGGCTGCGACATGGATACCAGTTGAAGCCTGCCTCCGGCCACAGCTCGTACGCGCTCCCGGAGACGGTCGGGGAGAAGAAGGTGAGGACGGTGCAGAGCATCAGTCCCCCGTACACCGACCACACCAGCCCCCGGTGGTCGAACTCCTGCCAGAAGAAGGAGTAGACGAGCACCGGGAAGACGCAGGTCGCCGCGACGCTCAGCGAGGGCCGGGAGTCAGACGACGCCCTGCTCCGTCATGGCCCGCGCCACCCTGAGAAACCCCGCCACGTTGGCACCGAGGACGTAGTCCTCGGCGGTACCGCCGTATGCCTCGGCGGTCACGCGGCATTCCTCGTGGACGGCGTGCATGACTGCGGCCAGCCGGGACTCGGCCCCCTCGAAGGACCAGCTATCGCGGGAGGCGTTCTGCTGCATCTCCAGCGCCGAGGTCGCCCCGCCTCCGGCGTGCACGGCATGTTCGCGCCTTCGACGACGGCGGTCGCGGCCCGCTGCTCGTCGCCCAGCTCGCCGCGCGCTGGGGGCACCCGGCACCACCGGACGGGCAAGACGATCTGGGCCGAGCAGACAACTCCCTAGGCCGCGCGCCGCACCTGAGCCGCGGACATCGAGTCGACCTCATCGAGGACGAGGCCTTGACGGCACTTGACCGATAACTAAACTCGAATTCGATTCGATATCGAATCTCGCGTCTTCGGTCTGCGGACCGTCCGCGCGACACGGAGGTCGCCGTGCGTGCCCGGCGACAGCAACAGAACGGAGCGGGTCATGACCCCCTGTTATGACGTTGTGGTGCTCAAGGCCGGAGTCGTCGCATGACGGCGCGGGTCGTGTTCATCGGCGCCGCGGGCGAGATGTGCAAGGTGGCCATCGAGCGCTTCGCGCGGGCGGGGGGCGATTTCGAGCTCACCCTGTGCGACATCCGGCCCGAGCTCCTCCAGCCGCTGGTGAAGCGGCTGCCCGCCGGCCGGGCCAAGGTCCGACGGCTCGACCTCTACGACCGCGACGCCCTGCTGGACGTGGTCAGGGGCGCCGCCCTGGTCGTCCTGGGCGCGGGCCCCTACATCCGCACCTCCGAGCCCGTGGTCACCGCCTGCATCGAACTGAAGGTGCCCTACCTCGACTTCGACGACGACGTCGAAAGCACCCAGCACGCGCTGAGCCTCGCCGACAAGGCCCAGGAGGCGGGCATCCCCCTCTACATCGGGTGCGGCGCCTCACCGGGCATGAGCAACGTGATGGCGGTCGACGCCGCGAACGAACTCGACACCGTCGACGACATCGAGATGTTCTGGACGGTCGGCGACGAGCGGCCGGACGTCGGCCGGGCCGTGCTCCAGCACCTCATGCACATCGCCGCCGGTGAGTGTCTGACGTGGGAGAACGGCGAGCCGGTCGTTCACGAGTCGTACGTCGAGACCGGTACGGCGCCGATGGGCGGCGGTCTGGGCGAGACCCTGTTGTACGAGACGGCCCATCCCGAGCCCGTCACCATGCCGCGCCGCTATCCCGAGGCGCGGCGCATCCGCTGCCTCGGCGGCATGGACCCGGCTCCCATCAACGGGCTCGTCAAGGGTCTCGGTCAGGCCATCCAGTCGGGCCGGATGACCTCCGACGAGGCGGTCGACTTCATGATGGCGATCGTCAAGAGCCGCTTCGGCACGCCCGTGGGCTGGCGCCACGGGCTGAGCGGCATGATCGGCCAGGT
The DNA here is from genome assembly GCF_042740445.1 of Streptomyces sp. NPDC059003. Classification (NCBI taxonomy): domain Bacteria; kingdom Bacillati; phylum Actinomycetota; class Actinomycetes; order Kitasatosporales; family Streptomycetaceae; genus Streptomyces; species Streptomyces sp. NPDC059003. The sequence goes on from NZ_JBHYJH010000001.1 coordinate 235,513, forward strand.
CCGCCGCGGGGAAAGCGGGACGGGAGAACTGCTGAAGTTTCTCGGGGCCTCCGCCCTCCGCCGCCGCTACACCTGGCGGGGCGGTCTGCTGGCCCGCGTCAGCGGCACCAGGAACGGTCGCCCGGCCGTGGCCGTCCGGCGCACGCCGGTCAGCGGGCCGGGGTCGTACCTCGTCGCCAGCATGGCCACCGTGACGGGGACCGCCTGCGCCGCGTTCATGGTCCTGGCGCTCGGCGAGGCCGGAAAGCGCGCCGGCTCGTTCGCCCCGGAGGACTGGGCCGATCCGGAGGCCTTCTACGCCGCGCTGGAGCGCGTCGGGACACCCCGCTACGAGATCGTCGAGTCGCTGCGCTAGGGACGCTCCCGACTCGACCCCGACCGGGGCATCGCCGCGACCGCGCACTTGGGAGGTCCCGGAGCGGCGATGCCCCGGTCGCCACCACCTCTCCCGCGTGCGCCGTCCGCCACGCCCTCGCCCTGGAGCCGCCGAGATGCCCCGCCCCATCACCCCTGTCCCGCGTTCACGCAACCCATTCCCCCAGGACGGCCTGGTGAGGGACGCGAAGGGCGCCCTGGCGTACGCAGACGCACCCGCGACGCTGGTCGACGTACTCCGTACGCACGTCGAAGTCCGCCCCGAGGCCGAAGCAGTCGTCGAACTCGGCGGGGACCGGCTCACGTACGCGGAGCTGTGGCGGCGCGCCGCACGCGTGGCCGGAGGCCTGCGCGCCCTCGGCGTGACCGAAGGCGACCGGGTGGCCGTGCGATACGCGGCGGGCACGGACTGGGCTCTCGCCTTCTGGGGCACCGTGATGGCCGGCGGCATCGCCGTGGCGGTCAACACCCGTTCGGCGCTTCCGGAGGTGGAGTTGGTCCTGGCCAACGCGGGCGTGGAGGTCGATCTGGCGGACGGGGTCCCACTGCCGGACGGCGATCCGTACGTCGCCACGGATCTCGACGCTCTCGACGTGGCCGCACTTTTCTACACCTCGGGAACGACCGGGCGCCCCAAGGGCGTACGCACCACGCACCAGGCCTTCGTGACCAACGCCGAGAACCTGACCCGCTGTCTCGGCATACCCCGCGACGCCGGTCCGGAACTGCGGACCCTGATCTCGGTGCCACTCTTCCACGTCACCGGCTGCAACGCACAGTTCGTCGTCGCCGCCTGCCTCGGCGGCACCTCGGTGATCATGCCCAGTCTTGATCTGGCGACGCTCACGGCGGCGTTGACGGAGGAACGGATCTCCTTCCTCGTGACCGTACCCGCGGTGTACTCGCTTCTGCTGCGGCACCCGGCCTTCGCCGACGCCGAGGTCTCCGGGGTCCGCTGGCTGGCGTACGGCGGCGCTCCGATCGCGCCGTCCCTCGTCCGCTCACTGAAGGACGCCTTCCCGGCGGCCACGGTGATCAACGGCTACGGCATGACGGAGACGGCGTCGCTGATCACCGTCCTGCCGGACCAGGACGCCGCCGAGCACGCGGACTCCGTCGGCTACGCGGTCCCGTCGGTGGACCTCGGCGTCGACCCGATCGGCGACGACCCGTACACGGGCGAGCTGGTGGTCCGCGGGGTGACCGTGACCACCGGCTACTGGCGAAGGCCCGAGTCCACGGCGGAGGCGATCTCCGACGGATGGCTGCGCACCGGGGACATCGTCCGGGTCGACGAGGCCGGCCGTGTCCACATCGTCGACCGGATCAAGGACATCATCAACCGGGGCGGCGAGAACATCTCCAGTGTGGAGGTCGAGGCAGTACTGCTCTCCGCCCCCGGAGTCGCCGACGCGGCCGTCCTCGCCGTACCCGACGACGTCATGGGAGAGAAGGTCGGAGCCGTCCTCTTCGCCGACGGGCGGGGCATCGACGTCGCCCAAGTGATCGCGCACTGCAAGGACCGACTCGCCGACTTCAAGGTCCCGCAGTACGCGACGGTCGTCACCGAGGCGCTGCCGCGCAACGCCGGAGGCAAACTCCTCAAGAACCGGCTCCGCGAGCAGGTGCGGTGGGGCGATCCGCTGCGCTAGCCGTCCGCCCGGCCGGGCGGCGCACCGGTCATCGAGTCACCGCGCCCCTTCGGAGGCATAGGTCTCCAGGTACGCGGTGACCAGACGGCGCGCCTCGTCGATCGTGGCGTCGTCCCCGCCCGGCGAGCGCCGGAACGCGATGTCGAAGAGCCGGGTCCCGACCTCGAAGGCGAGGAGCAGGGCGAGCAGGGGCGTGTCGGCCGACACGAGGCGCTGTTCGACGAGGTGATGCCAGAGCCGTTCCGCCTGGGCCTCGTCGAAGGCGCGCACCATCTCGTCGAGCGTGGCGTGACGGCCCGCGAACCACAGCTCCGTGCAGCTGCGGTGGCGGCGGAGGTAGTCGAGGAGCAGGTCGACCATGACGTCGACCGCCTCGCGCAGCGTCTGCGCCGTGGGTGCGGCCAGCGTGGCGCCGATGAGCTGGTCCAGCTCTCCCAGGTGTCGCTGCAGCAGCTCGGCGTCCACCTGGTAGCGGTCGGCGAAGTAGTGGTACATCGACGCGATCGGGATGCCGGCTCTCTCGCCGATCGCCTTCAAGGTGGCGGCCTCGTATCCCTGCTCGGCGAGCAGCGCCTCGGCGGCGTCGAGGATGGCCTTGCGCCGCTCAAGCCCGCGACGCTGGGCCGCGGGACGAGCCGAAGTCCGGCTTGTCGCATTTCCATCGAACACGATTCGAGATCGTATCAGCCGTGGGATCGAGCTTGCCGCTTCGCGCGTATTGACACGCCATGGACGCACCATAAACTCGAACTCGATTCTGGATCCAGTTTTCAGTCGAAGCTAGCGCGTCGAACGGAACGGAGAAGCCCATGGCCCACAGGTGGGACGACGGCGCGGCCGGGAGATTCGCGGGACGCACCGCAATCGTCACGGGCGCCAGCCGCGGTATCGGGCTCGCGATCGCCGAACGGCTGGTCGCCGAGGGTGCCAAGGTGGTGATCACCGGACGCAAGCAGGAAGCCCTCGCCGCGTCCGTCGCCGCACTCGGTGGCGCCGAGCACGCCATCGGTGTCGCCGGTCACGCCGCCGACACGACCCACCAGGACGAGGTGGTGGCCAAGGCAGTCGACACCTTCGGCAGCGCCGACCTGCTGGTCAACAACACCGGCATCAACCCGGTCTACGGGCCGCTCATGGAACTCGATCCCGATGTGGCCCGCAACGTCGTCGAGGTCAACGTCCTCTCCGCCCTCTCATGGGTCCAGAAGACCTACAAGGCGTGGATGTCCGGACACGGCGGCGCGGTCGTCAACGTGGCCTCGCTCAGCGGCATCCGGCCGGAGCCCGGCATCGGGATGTACGGCGCCAGCAAGGCGACGCTGATACACCTCACCAAGGAACTGGCCGTCGAGATGAGCCCGCGCGTCCGGGTCAACGCGGTCGCGCCCGCCGTGGTGAAGACGAGGTTCGCCGCCGCGCTCTACGAGGGGCGGGAGGACGCCGTCGCGGCGGAGTACCCGCTGGCACGACTCGGTGTTCCGGACGACATAGGCGGCGTCGTGGCGTTCCTGCTCTCCGGGGACGCGGCGTGGATGACGGGCCGGACCCTGGTCGTCGACGGCGGTCTCGCGGCTGTGGGCGGTGCCTGATGGGAGCGCACGAGGCGGACACGACTCCGGGGCTCGACCTCACCCGGCTCCGCCCCTGGTTCGCCGAAGCCGTACCGGCAGCCCGTGCCGGGGCGCTGTCCGCCACCCTGATCACCGGCGGCAGGTCCAATCTGACCTACCGGCTCACCGACGGAGAGTCCGACTGGATCCTGCGCCGGCCGCCCCTGGGCCATGTGCTGGCCACGGCCCACGACATGGCGCGCGAGTACTCGGTGATGGCGGCGCTCGCCGACACACCGGTCCCGGTGCCACGGCTGCACGGTCTCTGTCTCGACACCGGAGTCCTCGGCGCCGAGTTCTACGTCATGGAGGCCGTCGAGGGCCGGCCGTACCGCGCCGCTGCGGAACTGGCGCCCCTCGGCCCCGCGCGGACGCGGAAGATCTCGGGCGCACTGGTGGACACCCTCGCCGACCTCCACACGGTCGAGCCGGAGGCCGTCGGGCTCGGCGGGTTCGGCCGCCCCGAGGGCTTCCTCGGCCGGCAGGTGGAGCGCTGGCGCAAGCAGATGGCCGCCTCGTACTCCCGCGACCTGCCGGTCGCCGTCACACTCCACGCCGAACTGGAGGCACGCGCACCCGCGATGGACGCCGCCGCCCGCCCCGGCATCGTCCACGGAGACTTCCGCCTCGACAACGTGCTGGTCGACGGAGACGACCGGCCGCGCGCCGTCATCGACTGGGAGATGGCAACCGTCGGTGACCCAGTCACCGACCTGGCGTTGATGCTGCTCTACACACGGCTGGCCCGGCTCGTCGGCCCCGAGATCGCACCCGACGCCGGCGACACACCCGGCTTCCTGAACGAGCCCGAGATCCTCACCCGGTACGCCGACCGAAGCGGACGCGATCTGGGAGCCATCGGCTTCCACCTCGGGCTCGCCGCGTTCAAGCTCGCCGCGATCCTCGAAGGCATCCACTTCCGCCACCTGCGTGGACAGACCGTCGGGCCCGGCTTCGACCGCATCGGCGAGGCGATCCGCCCACTGCTCAACGCCGGACTCTCCGCACTCAAGGAACACTGACCATGCACTGCGAGATCCGCTCAGCCTTCGCGATGACGGAACCCGACGTCGCCTCCTCCGACGCCACCAACATCGCCACCTCGATCGCCCGCGACGGCGACCGCTACGTGATCAACGGCCGCAAGTGGTGGATCACCGGAGCGATGAACCCCAACGCCAAGGTGTTCATCGTGATGGGCCGGACCGCCCCGGAGGCGGACCGGCACCGGCAGCAGTCGATGATCCTCGTCCCCCGCGACACGCCCGGCCTCGAAATCAGGCGCGCCATGGAGGTCTTCGGCTACGACGACCACGACCACGGCGGCCACGCCGAACTGGTCTTCCACGACGTACGGGTCCCGGCAGCGAACCTCATCGGCCAGGAAGGCGACGGTTGCGCCATCGCGCAGGCCCGCCTCGGCCCCGGGCGCATCCACCACTGCATGCGCGCCATCGGCGTCGCCGAGCGAGCCATCGAGCTGATGTGCGCCCGCGCCGAGGAACGGGTCGCCTTCGGCAGGCCCCTCGCGCGCCAGGGCGTGATCCGCGACTGGATCGCCGAGTCGCGGGTGCGGATCGAGCAGCTGCGCCTCCTGGTGCTCAAGACCGCCTGGCTGATGGACACCGTCGGCAACAAGGGCGCCCACACCGAGATCCAGACCATCAAGATCGCCACGCCCCGGACGGTCCAGTGGATCCTGGACAAGGCCATTCAGGTCCACGGAGCCGACGGCCTGTCCCAGGACTTCCCGCTCGCCCGCGCCGAGCTGAGCAGGCGGGCAGCCACAGGCGACTGCCGACAGGCGGGAGCCGCCCCTTCTCAACCCCTTCCCGCCGCGGCCAGGAGCCACCCGTGACGAACACCACCAGCCCTACCGCGCCGCCGTCCACCCCGTCCAAGGACGTCGACGTACTGATCATCGGCGCCGGGATCTCCGGCATCGGCGCAGCCTCCCACCTCAGGACCCACCGCCCCGGCACCTCCTTCACGATCCTGGAGAGCCGCGAGGCCATCGGCGGCACCTGGGACCTCTTCCGGTATCCCGGCATCCGGTCCGACTCCGACATGCCCACCTTCGGCTACGGCTTCAAGCCGTGGACCCACCGCAAGTCGATCGCCGACGGACATCTCATCCTCGACTACCTGCGGCAGACGGTCTCCGAGCACGGGCTGGCCCGGCACATCCTGTTCGGACAGCGGGTCGTCAGCGCGGAGTTCTCGTCCGCGACGGGCCGGTGGACCGTGACCGCCCATCAGCCCGGCAGCAGGAAGAAGGCGAGGTTCACCGCACGCTTCCTGTTCCTCGGCACGGGCATGTACGACCACGACGCGGGATTCACACCCGAGTTCACCGGCATCGAGGACTTCGTCGGCACGGTGGTCCATCCGCAGCACTGGCCCGCGGACCTCGACTACACCGGCAAGCGCGTCATCGTGATCGGCAGCGGCGCCACGGCCATCACGCTCATCCCCGCGATGGCTCGCACGGCCGACCACATCACCATGCTGCAGCGCTCACCGAGCTACGTGTTCTCGGTCCCGGCCCAGGACGCCCTGGCGAACGCACTGAGGAAGCTGGTCGGCCACCGACGGGCGCACCACATCGTCCGGCGCAAGAACATCATGTTCACGCGTGGCGTCTACAAGGCCAGCCGCCGCATGCCGCACCTCATGCGCCGACTGCTCATCGCCAACGTACGCCGGCAACTCCCCCGCCACTTCGACGTCGCCACGCACTTCACCCCGCGCTACGACCCGTGGGACCAGCGCTTGTGCGTGGTCCCCGACGGCGATCTGTTCAAGGCGATCACGGCCGGACGGGCCTCGGTCGTCACCGACCACATCGACCGGTTCACCCAGAGCGGCATCCGATTGAAGTCGGGTCAGGAACTGACCGGAGACGTCGTCGTCACCGCGACCGGCCTCAGCATGTCTCCGTTCGGCAAGATCCGGCTGAGCGTCGACGGCCGTGAGACGAAGCCCTCGGACACCACTGCCTACAAGGCGATGATGCTCTCCGGCGTGCCGAACCTCGTCTTCGCGCTCGGCTACACGAACCTCTCCTGGACGCTCAAGGTCGACCTGGTCTGCGAGCACTTCTGCCGGCTGCTCGACCACATGTACACCCACGGCTACGACACCGTCGCGCCCGTCCTCGACGACCCGACCGTCGCACGCGTGTCGTACATGGACCTGAGCTCGAACTACGTCCTGCGGGGCATCAGGGACTTCCCCCGAGCGGGCACCAGCGGCCCGTGGACGGTGGAGATGGCCTACGAGCGGGACGTGGAGCGGCTGCGCGAGGGACCGGTCGAGGACAGTGCGCTCCGGTTCACCGCCGTCGGCGCGGTGCCGACGGGGGCGCGGGCCCGTCCGGGGGCGGCACGATGAAGCGCGACATCACCTTCCTCAGCCGGGGTGTCCGCTGCGCCGCCTGGCACGTGCCGGCCACGAACGACGCCCTGGCCGGCCCCGGCGGGCGGCCCTGCGTGGTCATGGCCCACGGCTTCGGCGGCACCCGCGACAGCGGCCTGCTGCACTACGCCGAGGGCTTCGCCGAGGCCGGGATCGACACGCTGGCCTTCGACTACCGCGGCTTCGGGGACTCCGGCGGCAGGCCCCGTCAGGACGTCTCCGTCCGCCGCCAGCGGCAGGACTACCACGCGGCGCTCGCGGCCGCCCGTCGCCTGCCCGGCGTCGACCCGGACCGGATCGCGCTGTGGGGCGTGTCGTACGCGGGCGGCCACGCCCTCGTCGTCGCCGCCCAGGACAGGGGGGTCGCGGCGGTGGTCTCACTGACGCCTGTGACCGACGGCCTCGCCTCGCTGGCCCACGTCGTGCGGCACGCGGGTGTCGGCAGGCTGCTGCGCCTGGCGGGGCACGGACTGTGTGACGCCGCCCGCTCCCTCACCGCACGGCCACCGCATCACGTGCCCGTGGTCGCGGAGCCGGACGCCCTGGCGATGATCGGAGTCCCCCGCGCGCGGGAGATCTCCGCGTCCTTCGCCGGTCCCACCTTCCGCAACGAGGTGCGCGCCCGCGCGGCACTGAAGGTCGGTCTCAACCAGCCCCACACCTTCGTCGACCGCCTGCCCTGCCCGATCCTCGTGCAGATCGGCACGGAAGATCGCATCGCGCCCCCCGACGCGGCTCGGCGGACCGCCCTCAAGGCCGGCCGGCGGGCGGAGCTGCGCGAGTACCCCGTCGACCATCTGGACGTGTACGCGGGACCGGGACAGCGGCAGGCGCTCGCCGATCAACTCGACTTCCTCACACGGGTCCTGGACCATCACGGATCCCCCATTCAAGGGACGGGATGAACTTGTACGACTACGTCATCGTCGGTGCCGGATCCGCGGGCTGTGTCCTCGCGGCGCGCCTCTCGGAGGACCCCGACGTGCGGGTCGCCCTGATCGAGGCGGGCGGCCCCGACACCGCGCGGGAGATCCATGTCCCGGCCGCCTTCCCCCAGCTCTTCAAGTCCGGCCTGGACTGGGACCTGGACACCGACCCGGAACCGGGCATCGGCGGACGGCGGGCCTATCTGCCCCGGGGCAAGGTGTTCGGCGGCTCCAGCTCGATCAACGCGATGATCTACATCCGCGGCAACCGCGCCGACTACGACGGCTGGGCCGCGGCCGGGGCGACCGGCTGGTCGTACACCGACGTGCTGCCGTACTTCCGCCGCTCGGAGGACAACGAACGCGGCGAGGACCTCTACCACGGGATGGGCGGACCGCTCACGGTCAGCGACGGCAGGTCCCAGCATCCGCTCACCACGGCCTTCGTGCGGGCCGCCGAACAGGCCGGGCACCAGGCCAACGACGACTTCAACGGCGAGACCCAGGACGGTGTCGGACGCTACCAGTTGACGCAGCGCGGCGGCCTCCGCTGCAGCACGGCCGTCGCCTACCTGCACCCCGCTCTCGACCAGCCGAACCTCACCGTGCTCTCCTCGGCCCTCGCCCGGCGCGTGGTGATCGAGGACGGCCGGGCGACGGGTGTCGAAATCGAGCGGGGCGGCGGCGTCGAGACCGTACGGGCCGAGCGCGAGGTGATCCTGTCGGCGGGGGCGTACGAGTCCCCGAAGCTGCTGATGCTTTCCGGTATCGGCCCGGCCGCCGCCCTTTCCGCCTTCGGCATCGAGGTCGTCCGCGACCTGCCTGTCGGGCAGGGCCTGCAGGACCACTACATGACGTTGCTCAACTTCCGCACGGACGCCGAGTCCTTGATCAGCGCGGCGAGCCCCGAGAACGCGGCGCTGCTGCAGAGCGAGGGGCGCGGCCCGCTGACCTCCAACGTCGGCGAGGCGGGCGGGTTCTTCCGCAGCCGTCCCGAACTGGGCGCCCCCGACGTGCAGTTCCACGCCGCTCCCGTGCTCTTCCACCAGGAGGGCCTCGGCACGCCGACCGGGCACGGCTTCTCCTTCGGGCCGTGCGTGGTCGCCCCGACGAGCCGTGGCGCGGTGACCCTGCGTTCGCCACGCCCGGACGCGGCGCCCCGGATCGTCCACAACTACCTGACGACGGACGAGGACCGGGCCGCCATCACCGCCGGCATCCGGATCGCGCTGGAGATCGCCGCGCGGCCGGCGGTGGCCGACCTGGTCACGGAGCCCTTCGACGTGCCGGTTTCGCACTCCGACGCCGGCCTCCTCGACTGGGCACAGCGATCCGGTCAGACGCTGTTCCACCCCACGTCGACGTGTGCGATCGGCGCGGTGGTGGATCCCGAGCTGCGCGTGTACGACGTGGCGGGCCTGCGGGTCGTCGACGCCTCGGCCTTCCCGTCGGTGCCGCGCGGAAACACCAACGCGCCCACGATCATGGCCGCGGAGAAGGCGGCCGACCTCATCAAGGGAGCCGTCTGATGGCCACATCGCTGCCTACCGCCGAGCAGGTGTGGGCGATCGACCAGGCAGTCGACGACCTGGTCCGTGGCGAGGCCGCATGGGCCGCCTGCGACCGGGCGAAGCGGCGCGAGTTCCTGAAGCGGATGCACGCGGCGACCGCCGGGCACGCGGAGGAGTGGGTGCGCGCGGCCGCCGCGTACAAGCGTCTGCCGGAGGACAGCCCACTGGTCGGCGAGGAGTGGATCACCGGCCCGTACCCCGTCCTCACCTCCCTGGGCACGCTCACCGCAAGCGTCGAAGCCCTGGAGGAGAGCCGCAGCCCCGTCGACGGGTACTCCTTCGGCCGGGCGCCCGGCGGGCGGGTGTCGGTCCGCGTCCTGCCGCACAGCGTCTGGGACCGGCTGCTCCTGAACGGTTTCAGCGCCGAGGTGTGGATGCCCCCGGGCGTCACGGAGGAGGAGGTACGCAGGCGTGCGGGCCTCGCCCTGCTCCGCCCGGCCGAGACCCGGGGCGTGGGTGTCGTGCTCGGCGCGGGCAATATCACCTCGATCGCGATCCTGGACGTGCTGTACGAGCTGTACGCGAACAACCGGGTGGTGGCCCTCAAACTCAACCCGGTCACCGACGGTCTCCTCCACGTCTTCAGCGAAGTCCTGGCCCCACTGATCGAGCTGGGCGCGGTACGGATCCTCACCGGCGGCGCCGATGTCGGCACCTACCTGGTGAACCATCCGAAGGTCGGCCACGTCCACATGACCGGCAGCGCCACGACCCACGACGCGATCGTCTTCGGCACGGGCACGCAGGGCGCCGCCCGCAAGAAGGCCGGCACGCCGTTGCTCGACAAGCCGGTCACCAGCGAACTGGGCGGCGTGTCCCCGACCATCGTGATACCCGGTGACTGGTCCGACGCGGACCTGCGGTACCAGGCCGAGCACATCGCCACCCAGAAGCTGCACAACGGCGGCTACAACTGCGTGGCGAGCCAGGTCGTCATCATGAGCTCAGAATGGAAGCAGAAGGACCGCTTTCTCACCCATCTGCGGCAGGCGCTGTCCGACGCACCGGCGCGCCCCGCCTACTACCCAGGCAGTGACGACCGGGTGAAACGTGCCGTCGATGCGTACACCGGCGCGCGGCGCCTCGCCGGAGGCCGAGTGCTCCTCGCGGGCCTCGACCCGGCCGATCCGGGCCCCGCCCTGACCACCGAGTACTTCGGACCGGTCCTCGCCGTCCTGGAACTACCCGGCGACATGGGGCAGTTTCTCGACGCGGCTATCGCCACCGCGAACGAGAGGCTGACCGGGACCCTCGGCGTGAACTTGCTCGCACATCCCCGAACCGTCGGCTCACTCGGCAGCGCACTCGGCAAGGTCATCGCCGAACTCCGCTACGGCACGGTCGCGTTGAACGCATGGACCGGCGTCGGCTACCTCACCGCGACCGCCACCTGGGGCGCTTACCCGGGCCACACCCTCGACGACGTACAGAGCGGCATCGGCGTCGTGCACAACGCCCTTCTCCTCGACGGGCCGGAACGCACCGTCGTCCGCGGTCCGTTCCACCCCGCGCCCCGGGCCATCCTGCACGGGAAGACGACCCTGTCCCCGAAGCCCCCGTGGTTCGTCACCAACCGCACCGCGGCCACCACGGGCCGGCTCCTCGCCGACTTCGCCGCCACGCCCCGCTGGACCGCGCTGCCAAGGATCTTCGCGTCCGCACTGCGCGGCTGACGCCTGTCACCCACGCGACGTACCGTGATCCGCACGCACATGAAGGAGTTCGACCTTGCTCAGCACCGGGTACGCGGAAACGGAGTACGGCGGCGGAGTCACCGTCATGGTCGGCGCAGAGCGAGGCGCCTACCCGTACGCCAACTCGGTCCTCGTCCGCGGGACCGCCGAGACGCTGGTCATCGACCCGTCGCTGTCGCTCGTCGGAACGGCGCCACCCGCGGACCTGGTCCTCGTGAGCCACGCTCACGAGGACCACATCGCGGCTCTGGGTGACTACGAGACGCCCGTCCACGTCCACATGAAAGACCTGGCCGCGATCCGGTCCCGCGCGGTCATGGTCGAGGGCTATGGCCTCCCTCCGGACACCGCCGAGCACACCGACCTGATGCTGCGCGACCGCTTCCACGTCCGGAGCCGCCCCGAGGCCACGGGTTTCGCGGACGGCGCCGTCTTCGACCTCGGCGGGCGCACGGTGACCGTCGTGCACCTGCCCGGCCACACGGCGGGCCACTGCGGTTTCCTGATCGAGCCGGACGGCTTCTTTTTCGTGGCGGACATCGACCTGACGTCTTTCGGTCCCTACTACGGAGACGTCGGCAGCAACCTCGCCGACTTCGAGGCGTCCATGCGCCGCTGCCGGGAGATCGACGCCCGCTGGTACGGCACGGCCCACCAGAAGGGTGTGATCGAGGGCGCCGCCGAGTTCTCGGAGCGCCTCGACGCTTTCGTCGGCGTGACAGCGACGCGCGAGGTGACCCTCCTCGCGTTCCTCTCCGAACCCCGGACTGTCGACGAGATCGCCGAACACCGTCTGGTCTACCGCCCCCACGTCGAAGGCCACCACGTGCTGCCGGTCGAGCGTAGGACAGCAGTGCAGCATCTGAACCGGTTGACCGGCGCGGGCCGGGTCACGGAGATCGAACCAGGACGGTTCCGCGCCACGTAGCGGTCGCGCGCCACCCGGATGCCATGGAGTCGTCGGCTCGAGTATTATCGAACCCGATTCGAGTTCGATTATCAGAAGGTGCAAGGAGTCGCGAGTCATGGCCGCAGCACAGCATGTTGACGATGAGCCCTGCGACGTCGTGGTCATCGGCGCGGGAATGTCGGGCCTCATGGCGGCGACGACCCTCGCGGACAAGGTCGACGTCGTGGTACTCGAGGCGGAGGATCGGCCGGGCGGACGCGTCGAGACAGTCCGGAAGGGCGGATACTGGATCAACGTCGGCACCCAGTTCACGGAGGGGACCGGGCCGTTGATCGATGCTCTCGATCGGCACGGCATCGAGATGGGGTCCTTGTCCGGCACGAGTGTGACACTCGTCCTCAACGGCGTATCGGTCGACACGTCCGACGTGCTCGCCCTGATGTTCCGCACCCGCATGAGTTTCATGGACCGGGTCGGCATGGCCGTGGTCGGTGCCCGCCTCCTCTCTGCGGTCCCGTTCCTGCAGTCGGACAGCCGCTTGGCGAAGAAGGTGCGGGCCAGGCTCGACAGGCGTCCCGCATCGGACCTCCTGCGCGGCGTCCGCTCCGAGCTGACCCGGGCCGTGGTCCGGTCCTGGTCGGGGCAGTGGATGGGGTGCGAGCCTGAGGAGACGGCGGCGACCCAGCTCGTGGTGTCGATCGGAATCGCCCTGACGGACCCGGCGAAGGTGCCGAACTTCGCCCTGCCCGTCGGCGGCAATCAGACCTTGACCGACGTTCTGGCCACGGACCTCGGTGAACGCCTTCGGCTCGGGACGACCGTACGGTCCGTGGAGAAGAGCGCAGACGGTGTCGTTGTGAACTACGACAAGGCGGGCCGCCCGGCGCGGATCCGCGCGAAACGCGCCATCGTCTCGGTTCCCAGCGACGTCGCGTCACGGATCCTTCCCGAGCTTCCGCAGACGCACTGCAAGGCGTTCGACGACATTCACTACGGCCGGTACGTGATCGTCGGCTTCTTCACCGAAGAGGAGGGCCCTCAGCCGTGGGACGGGCTCCTCGCCGTGTCCACGCCGCAGCTCTCCTTCCAGGCGATGTTCAACCACGCCGCCGCCCTGCGGAAGAACGGCCCGCGGAAGCCGGGCGGCGCGCTGGCGTGCTTCGCCGGTGGTGCCTCGGCCGACGCCTTGTTCGAGCTCTCCGATGAAGAAATCGTCGCGCGGTTCTCCAAGGACCTGCTCTCGGTCTACCCCCAGCTCGAAGGGAAACTTGGGGAGGGGATCGTGCGACGCCACCACCGCGTGGTGCCGTTCTGGGCACCACGGGGCCGCGAATCGCTGCCGACGCTGCGCAACCCCCTCGGCCCCATCCACCTGGCCGGCGACTATCAGCTCGACATGCCGTCGCTCGCCGACGCGGCCACGTCGGGCGAGAACGCGGCGAAGGCGGTCCTCTCGAGCCTGGGCCGCTGACCCTTCCGCCCGGATCGTCCCGCGGGAGGACCGGCCCAGGCGTCCCGAAGCCCTGGCCGAGTACGACGCACGCAGAGTGCCCGAGGCCGACGACCGCCCTCTCGCCTCTGAGGATGCAGCCGTCGGCTTCCGGCTCCCCCTGTCCTCCCCCGCCCTCCCCACTCCCGTTCTGCGAGTCGCCGTGATCGCTCTCCTGGTCCTGCTGTCCCTGCTGTTCCTGTGGACCGTCGCGTCCGAACGGCTCGCACGGTGGAGCATCACCGCCCCGATCGCCTTCGCCACGGCCGGCATCCTCCTGAGCGGCCAGGACCACCCGGTCGTACCGCTCGACATGGACACCCACACCTTCCAGCGGGCCATCGAACTCGTCCTTGCGGTGATGCTGTTCACCGACGCCACCGAGGCGCGGGACTACGCCCGCCTGAAGGGCCCGGTCGGGGAGGGAAGACTCCTCGGTATCGCCCTGCCGGCCTCCCTCGTGCTCGCCACGCTGGCGGGCGCCCTCGTCTTCCCCGGAAGGAGCTGGTGGATCCTCGCGGTCGCGGCCCTCGTCGTCATGCCCATGGACCTGGCCCCGGTGCTCACGATCCTGCGCGACGAGCGCGTACCGCTGCGGATGCGGGCCGCGCTCAACGTCGAGGGCGGTTTCAACGACGGCCTGATCTCCCCGCTCTTCGTCTTCTGCGTCGCCAACCTGGTCTCGGCCGAAGGCGACACCTTCGGCGACCTCCTCCTCAACGCCCTCAAGGGCGCGGTGTACGCCTCGCTCGTCGGCAGCGTGCTGGGGTTCCTGGCCTCCCAGGCTGTGCGCCGGGGGCTCGCGTCCGGGTGGGCCAAGCCCGCCGGCCTGCGCATGGCGGCCCTCGCCCTGCCCTTCCTGACGTACGCGGCCTCCGTCCTCGTCGAGGGCAACGGTTTCGTCGCCGCCTTTGTCGTGGGCCTCTGGTACGCGAACACCGTCTCCGTGATCGGCGGTGGCTCCCTCGACCTGGTGCAGGATGTCAGCCACCTGCTGACCCTGGCGGCCTGGTATGCCTTCGGGGCTCTGGCCGCAGAGGCGTTCGCCGACGGGATCGCTCTCCAGGTGCTCGCCTACGGCATCCTCGTGCTGACCGTGGCCCGCTTCGTCCCAGTGGTCGCCTCGCTCACCGGCACAGGTTTCACCCACGCCGAGCGTGCCGCAATCGGCTGGCTCGGGCCACGCGGCGTCACCTCGATCGTCTTCGCGGTCCTCGCCTACATCCAGCTCCCGAAGGAAGAAGCGGACTTCGTGGTGAACGTGACCGCCGCGACGGTCCTGCTCAGCGTCGTCCTGCACGGCGTGTCGGCGGAACCGGTCGCCCGCTGGTTCGCACGACACCCGCGACCCGAGGATCAGGTGCCACCCAGCCCCGGCCGATAGTCGGGCGCATCAGGCAGCCGTGTTCAGCGCCGAGACGACACTGGCCCGGTGATCGTGTTGAAGGCGAACGCGATGACGGCGTTGGCGCCAACCGTCCGGCGCATCTCCCTCGACGAGATCGTCGGCGTGGAACGCCACCGCGAAGGCGACGACCACCGAGATCCACGCGACGACCACCAGGACGAGAGCCGTCGCCCCGCGCACCGCCGTGGGCAGCGCCGAGCTGATGTGCCCGGAGAACCACACCACCACCACGAGGAGAGCGCCGGCAGCGATGAAGAGGCAGACCCCCGGTCCCGGCGCCGTGCCGAGGACATACCGCTGGAGCACGATCCCGCGCTCGGTGTGCCGGGCCCAGGTGCGAACCCGCTCCGGCGGTGCGGTCGAGAAGGCGACGGCAGTGAGCAGGAGATAGGGAACCAAATAGGACATCAGCACGAACACGCATACATCGGCCACCGACACACGGCACGGCCGATTCGTGCTGAACCTCGGAGTGATCGGGGTGAGAACCGCCGGGCGCCTCGCACGGATTCTCAGGGCGGCACGGAGATGAAGCGCTGGAAGTACACGTCTGGCGACGGGTGGTTCTGGGGTGGCGCCCTTGCACTGATGACGTGGGGCACGCTCCTCGTGCTGCTGATCCTCTATGTGACCGGAACCCTAGATTCGGCAGACCAGGAACGCACATTCCAGTAAGGACGAGTCCAGTCGTGCCGAGTTGGGGCGCGTGCTCATGGCGAACGGCATTCTGCCGTCGGACTGGTCACCGGCTTACGCGGCGGTACCACGGTCCGCATTCCTGCCGGATCTCATGTGGCCTTTCGACATGACCAAGGCGCGCAGTGTGCCGGTCGGGAAGTCCACCGATCCGGAAGCGTGGCACCGGTACGCCGACGCGGACGTCCCAATCGTCACGCAGTGCGACGACGGCGAGCACACCGGCACGGAGCTCGGGGAGGTTCCCACTAGCTCCGCGTCCATGCCGAGCGTCGTGTTCTCCATGCTCCGGGATCTCGACGCCGACCGGGCGGGGTCATCGTGGCCCCCTGGGGGACGCACTACGGCAACGGCGACGCGGTGGCCCGTCTCGCGGTCTCGGAGGACGGGAAAAGCGCGTCAGGCGCGTTCACGGGGCCCGTGGAGTTCATGAAGCTGCGGGCGCAGCGTCAACCACCTGTGGTGCATTCCGAGTACGTCACGGACGGTGCGGCCGGTAGCGACGAGGCATCCACGAGCATCACGGCGACAGAGTTCGTGGACGCCAACTTCGACCCTCACACTTTCGTGCTCGGGGTGTGCGTGCCCGACTGTGCAAGTGTCCTCTCCGTCGGCCGGCAGTTGCTCTCAGCGATGAATTCAGGGCGTGCGGTAGCCGTAAAGCGAGGGGGTGGGCGGGCGGTCATCCCGCGTACGCGGAGGCGCGGGACCGGCTTCTTGGCCGGGCGCCTGCGTCAGGCGTGCCGCCTCAGGCGCGCTGCTTCAGCCCTGGCGGGGTGTAGGTCTGAAGGTAGGCGGTCACGAGGCGCTTGGCCTCGGCGATCGTGGTGTCGCCACCGGCCGGGTCGCGTCGGAACGCCGTGTCGAAGAGCCGGTTGCCGACCTCGAAGGCGAGTTGCAGGGCGAGGCGGGGGGGCGGCGGTGACGAGGTTCCGCTCGATGAGGGTGTGCCAGAGCTTCTCGGCCTGTGCCTCGTCGAAGGCGCGGACCAGTTCGTCGAGCGCCTCCTGGCGTCCCGGGAACCACAGTTCGGCGCAGCTCGGGTGCTGGCGGAAGTAGGTGAACGCGGGGTCGATAACGGCGTCGACGGCGTCGCGCAGCTCCGGTGCGTCCAGGGCGGCACCGACGAGGGCGTCCAGCTCGCGCGCCTGGCGCCGCAGCAGTTCGGCTTCGACCTGATGGCGGTCGGAGAAGTAGTGGTAGACGGAGGCGGTCGGGACACCCGCCCGCTGGCCGATCGCCTTGAGCGTGGCGGCCTGGTAGCCGTGCTCGGCGAGCAGCGCCTCCGCGGCGTCGAGAAGGGCCTGCCTGCGCTGCACCCCACGGCGCTGCACCCCAGCCGTACGGGCGGGCGCCTGCGTTGCCAGTCTCTTCTCGAACGCGATGCGGGATCGTATCAGCCACCTCCGGCGTCGGCGCGGGACCGAGATGCGTGGGCGGCGGCTCAGGGTCCCTGGACGGACCGGCCTCGCTGTCAGGGCCCCGTCCGCCGCCTGTGCGGGGTGGGGGTGATCAGGGTGATGGCGGCGTCGACGAGGGCCTGGAGGCGGCTGGGGGTGAACCGTTCGGGCTCGATGGGGAACATCATCATCCAGCCGTCGCCCATGGCGCTGAGCTGGTCGGCGAGCAGGTCGGCGGAGATGTCGTCACGGACACTGCCCTGGGCCTGTCCGCGCGCAAGGATGGTGGTGTACACCTCGCGGAAGCGGGCGTAGCGCCGCTCGATCAGGGCGGCGAAGCCCGGCTCGTACCGTGCGTGGGCCAGGAGTTGGAACATCACGGGCCAGAACTCGGGATCCGCGGCGGCCGGTGCCAGCCACCGCTCGAACATCGTCCTGACGTCGGCCTGAGCCCCGCCGTCCTCCAGGATCGCGTCGTACTGGTCGAACCGGCTCTCCGCCAGAGCGACGACCAGCTCCTCCTTGCTCGCGAAGTAGTACGTCACCGCCCCAGTGGTACACCCTGCGCGCTGAGCCACCTTGCGCAGCGACGCGCTGGCATAGCCCTCCTGCGCGATCAACGACGCCGCGGCCTTCAGTAACTCCGCACGCCGCGCGGCATGATCACCGGTCGGCCGTCCGCGCCGCGCGACCGGCTCGACTCCGTCGCCGCCGTCACTCGCTCGTCGTGTCGGGGTCATAGGCATCCCGCGATCCTGCCACAGAATTTATCGTAACGCGTGTTGCGATAATTGCGGCGGGTCGTTAGCGTCCTTGCGTCATCCGGTACGACAGGCCATGTGGTACGACGGAGGGAATCGCCATGCACGGGCACGACTCAGCGCGGGAAGCGTTCCGGAACGACGGTGCCGTTCTCGTCGAGCGATGTCTCGACGACGCTCAACTGGCGCTGTGCCGCGAGGCGTTCGACTGGGCGGTGGAGCACCCGGGTCCGAACGCTTCAGGGATGTTCCGCGGCACCGAGCGGCAGTCGCACGTCGACAACGCCAACCCGCTCGCCAAGGACCGCCTCGACGCGATGGTGTCGTCGCTGCCCTTCGGTGAGGTGTTCGCCGAGCTGTGGGGTTCGCGGCACGTCTGGTACTTCGCCGAGGAGATCTTCCTGAAGGCGGGCGGGCAGGGCGCCCGTACCTGCTGGCACCAGGACACCGCGTATCTGCCCTGGGGCGGCGAGCACTGGGGCAACGCGTGGATCAGCTTCCAGACGCTGCCGAAGCGGAACGCCCTGGAGATCATCCGCGGCTCCCGGCACGGCGTCCAGTACGACGGGACCACCTTCGCTGACCCCGACGATCCGACCGAACCCCTCCACGGCGGGGGCGTGCTGCCCCGCCTGCCGGACATCGACCGCGAGCTGGCGGCCGACCCCGATGCCTACGACGTCCTGTCCTGGGAGACCGGGCCCGGCGACGTCGTCGCGCTCCATCCCCGTTCGCTGCACGGCGGCGCCGGGGTCGACGCGGACTGCCCGGAGCGCCACACCCTGGTCCTGCGCTTCTTCGGTGACGACGCGACGTTCCGCCCGCTGCCGGACGTGCACAAACGCTTCGCCCGCAACGGCATCCTCTTCGTCGACGAGATGGCGAAGCTCAACCCGGGCGACCCGTTCCGCTCGCCCGTCTTCCGCCAAGTCCTCTGAGTCGTCCGAAGGGAGTCCGCCATGAACTCGCGTGACCTGAAGCGTCAGTCGGTCAACCCGCCTCCCACGCAGGAGATGCACGAGACGCTGCACTTCTCGCAGGGGACCCGCGTCGGCGGCGTGATCTGGGTGTCCGGCCAGGTCGGGATCGACCTCACCACCGGGGAGCCCGCCGACTGCATGGACGCCCAGGCCCGCCTCGCCTTCGACGGCGTGCGGGTCGTCCTCGAAGCCGCGGGGGCCGGCCTGGCCGACATCGTCGAGTTGACGACGTTCCACACCGATCTGCGGGGTGGCATCGCGGAGTTCGCCCGGGTGAAGGACGAGTACATCGCCGCGCCCTATCCCTCGTGGAGCGCGGTCGGCGTGACCCAGCTCGCCCGGCCCGAGCTGCTCATCGAGATCCGCGCGGTTGCCGTGGCGGGCAGCGGACCGGGCTGACGCCCGGCTCAACCGGACGGCAGCGGGGCGGGGTTCACGCGTCGCGCGCCACGATGTGCCGCAGGCGGGCGAGGTCCTGCCCGGTGATGCCGGCCGGGCGCAGGACGGCGTTCCAGCCGCCGACGTAGTCGGCCTTGTAGGTGTGGCCGTGGCCATCGGGTACCCCGGTGGCGAACGGGAGGTCGGCGGTGACCTGCCAGAACGTCACGAACGGGACCCAGAAGATGCTCTTGAGCACGTCGTCGCCGGGCGGCTCGTCGATCCAGTCCGGCTCGTCGAGCATCAGGTGCGGGCCCCACCACACGATCGGGTCGGAGGCGTGCAGGAGGTACAGCACGCGCGGGCCCTCCCACGGCGGATCCGGCGGCGGGATGTCCGCCCCGGCGTCGGTGGCGAAGCGCACAGTGCGTCCGCCCTTGTAGACGGGCTGGACCTCCGGGCTGCCGGACTCGCGGTGGTCGCTGAACCGCCGGAACAGCGTGCTGAAGTTCGGCGGACCAGCGAAGAGCGCGCCCGCGGTGCGGTTGCGCAGGTCGTACTCCCCGCTGAACGCGGTCTCCGCGCCGAACGCCCCCAGGCTCTCGCCCGCCACGTACAGGCGGGGGCGGTCGTCGGCGGGGAGCTTCGACCACACGTCGTACACCGCGTCGAACAGCTCGCGGCCCGCCTCGCGGGCCTTGGACTGGTCGACGAGGTACGACATCCAGGACGGCAGGTAGGAGTACTGGAGCGCCACGGTCGCGCAGTCGCCGCCGGTGAGGTACTCGAAGCTGTCGACCGCGGCGGGATCCACCCAGCCACTGCCGGTCGTCGTCATGACGAGCAGGGCCCGGCGCTGGAACCCGTCGGCGCGCTCCAGGTCGGCGACCGCGCGGGCGGCCCGGGACTCCGTGTCGTGAGCCGTCTGGAGCCCCGCGTACGCGCGGATGGGCGTCGGCGTCGGGCGACCGGTGAACCGTGCGATCTGGGCGGCTGAGGGGCCGCCGGACACGAAGGTGCGGCCCTTCCTGCCCAGCGAGTCCCACGGCACGTTCGAACCCGGGCCGCCCGAGCGCAGGGCCGTCGCCGGCCGCCGCACCCCCTGCTCGGTCTGCGTGTCGCGCAGCGAGAACGCCTGGTTCGCCGTGGCGACCAGGCCGTCGACCAGCAGACCGCTGAGGACCAGGACGGACGCGACCACCACGAGGATCCCGCCGACCCCCTTCGCCGCCCGCGCGCCGATCCAGCGCCGCAGCAGCCCGGCCACCCGACGATAGGCCCCGCGCAGCCCGCGGGCCGCCAGCACGATCAGCCCCAAGAGCACGAACGCCAGCGGGAGCGAGGCGATGGTCTGCGGGAGGCTGTAGTCCGTCACGTCCACCAGACGGCGGATCTGGTGCTGCCCGTACTGACCGAGCCCGAACGCAACACCGAGCAGAACGACCCCGGCGACGCCGAAGGCCCGCCAAGACGACCGCCGCGCCACACGCGGCCCGCGGTCGGCGAAGGCCCGCCAGATCCACGCGGCACACACCCCGAGCCCGTACCCGATCGCGGCGAGGATCCCGCAGATCACCCCCTGCAGGACACCACCACGCGGGAGCAGCGAGGGAGTGAAGGACAGGCACGCCAGCAGCAGCGCTCCCCAGGCGCCGGGAAGCGTGGCATACGGCGGGCCGGCTTCAGCCGAAGCGGCCGGCTGGACGGATTCCCGGTGGCGGACGCTCGGGGGCGGCGTGTCCGCCGCTTCCGGTGACTCTTCGCTCACGACTCCTCCGGCCCCGTCAACGACGATCAACCGAATTGTCCCCCTATGCCGACACCGCCCACCAGCCGCCGCTCCGTCCCGCGAGGTCCGGCCGCCGGGGGGGGCGGCTGAGCGGCGGTCAGGATCCACCCGGCCGAGGCGCCGCCGGGCAGGCGGGCCCGATGCCGCACGAGATGCGCCCCCCTCACCTCAGTCCTAGCATCGCCGTATCAACCCGTGAGGTCAGAGAGCCGATGCACATGGGATCGTCAAGGACACCCGCCGACGCCGCCGCACGGGGCACCGGTCAAGCCGGTTCGGGACACGGAGTCTCCGCCTACAACAGCGTCGCGGAACTGCAGACGGATCTCTGGTGGTCGATCGCGGACAGCGCGCGCAGGCTGACGGAGCCCGCCCTCGACCCGGCCGAGCGGGCGGAGGCGGAGGCCGCCCTCGACCGGAATCTCGCGGACGCCGAGGTACTCACGTACTTCTACAGTCGTCCTGGGCGGCACGTAGCGGCAACGCTGCGCGCACAGGCATCCGAGTCGTACCTCGAACTGAGCCGGACGGCGGAGCGGATCGGCCGCAGCCTGATCGGCGAACTGCCGATCTCGGCGGCCGGGGTGACAGGCAGGGAAGGGATGGACGTCGAAGCGGCGCCGTCCACCACCCCCGACCGGCGCTCCGGGTTCGACGTGCTGGTGGTCGCCGACCTCTCGGCGACCGAGGAGACGAAACTCCTCAGCGGCCTGCGCGCCTTGCGCCGCCCTGAGGACGCGTTCGTCTACGACGCCGTCACCGTGCGCGGCTTCGTCGACGCGGCGGTCGCGGTCATGGTCAATCCGTGGATCCAGGCGGTCGTCGTCAGGCCGGACTTCCGCACCCGGTCGGCCGTCGACCTGACGTTGCTCCAGGAGCTGGTGCCGCCGGTCGGCATCCCGGACCTCGACCACGCCACCGCTGCGGACCGGGCCCGCGAACTCGCCCGCCACGTCCGCGAGGTGCGGCCCGAGCTCAACCTCTACCTGGTCGAACAAGCCTCGATCGAACAGCTCACGACGCAGGTCGGGCGCGCATTCGACGCGGTCTTCCTGCAACAGGAGGACGTGCTCGATCTGCACCTGACGATCCTGCGCGGGGTCGCCCAGCGGTACCGGACACCGTTCTACTCGGCGCTCGTCGAGTACTCCCGCAAGCCGACGGGAGTGTTCCACGCGTTGCCGGTCTCCCGGGGAAACTCGGTGGTCCGCTCGCCGTGGATCCACGACATGTGCGACTTCTACGGCCTGAACATCTTCCTCGCCGAAACCTCGGCGACCGCTGGCGGCCTCGACTCGCTGCTCGAGCCGCACGGCGCGATCAGGGAAGCGCAAGATCTCGCCGCTCGCGCCTTCGGCGCCAGGCGGACCTACTTCGTGACCAACGGGACCTCCACCGCGAACAAGATCGTCACTCAGTCCCTCGTGGCTCCCGGCGACATCGTCCTGGTCGACCGCAACTGCCACAAGTCGCACCACTACGCGCAGGTGATGGCCGGTTCCCACGTCGCCTACCTCGACAGCTACACAATCGACGCGTTCTCCATGTACGGCGCGATCCCGCTCTCCGACATCAAGCGGACGCTGCTCACCTACCGGCGCGAAGGCAGGCTCGACCAGGTCGCTTTGATCACGCTCACCAACTGCACGTTCGACGGCATCGTGTACGACGTCGAGCGGGTGATGACCGAGTGCCTGGCGATCAAACCCGACCTGGCGTTCCTGTGGGACGAGGCATGGTTCGCGTTCGCCCGCTTCCACCCGGTGTACCGGCGGCGCACGGCGATGGCGGCGGCGGCCCGCATCGCCGAGCGCATCGGCACAGCGGAGTACCGAGCCGAGTACGCGCGCCACCTCGAACACATCCACGGCATGACGGACGACGAGCTCGTGCACGAGCCGCTGCTCCCCGACCCGGACCAGGTGCGGATCCGCGCATACGCCACGCAGTCGACGCACAAGACCCTGACGTCGTTGCGTCAGGGATCGATGATCCACGTCTACGACGACGACTTCGGCCGACGGGCTGAAGGGGCCTTTCACGAGGCGTATATGACGCATACCTCGACCTCGCCGAACTACCAGGTCCTCGCGTCGCTGGACGTCGGCCGGCGGCAGGTCGAGCTGGAGGGATTCGAGCTGGTACTGCGGCAGGTCGAGCTGGCCATGACGCTGCGCGACGGAGTCGCCGGACACCCGCTGCTTTCGAAGTACTTCCACGTGCTCGGCAGCAGCGACCTGATCCCGGACCACTACCGGCCCTGGGGCCGCATGTGCCCGGTGCGTGCCGGGCCGGTGGCGATGGAAGAGGCCTGGGGCGTCGACGAGTTCGTCCTCGACCCCTGCCGGATCACCATCGAGATCTCCGCCACGGGCATCGACGGCGACACCTTCAAACACACTCAGCTCATGGACCGCTGGGGCATCCAGGTCAACAAGACCACACGCAACACCGTGCTGGCGATGACGAACATCGGCACGACCCGCAGCGCCGTCGCGCATCTGCTGCGGGCGCTGATCGGGATCGCGGAGGACTTGGAGGCCGCACGCGACCAGATGGCGCCCGAGCAGAAGCACGCCTTCGACCTCCAGGTCGACGCGCTCGCGCACGACCACCCGCCGCTGCCGAACTTCTCGCGGTTCCACACCACGTTCCGTGCCGACCCCGCTGGCGCGGCGACGGACGGGAACATCCGCAAGGCCTACTACATGGCGTACCGGGAAGAGCTGTGCGAGTTCGTGTCGTCCGGCGAGGCGCGACGCCGTGTCGACGCCGGTCGGCCGGTGGTGTCGGCGATCTTCGTCACCCCGTACCCGCCCGGCTTCCCGATCCTGGTACCCGGCCAGGAGTTCAGCACGGACATCCTCGACTTCATGGACGCCCTGGACACCAAGGAGATCCACGGATTCGACCCGGTGCGCGGCTACCGGGTGTTCGTCCAGTCGGCCCTGACGGGCGAGACCGGCGATGCGGCCCGCCGGTGAAGCCGACTCGGCAGCTTTCGACAATTCGCCTATAACGGAATACGTGGAACATATAGGTGAAGTGGGTCGCTCCCACCGGGGCGGCGCAGGTAACCCTCTGGAGCGGCTGGGCACGGTCGCGTGGCAGGCCCTGATGCTGATGGGCCTCGCCGCGATCGCGATCGGCGTGGTCGCGTTGGTCTGGCCCGGCCGGACCCTGCTGGTGCTCGGCGTGCTGTTCGGCATCTACCTGCTGATCAGCGGCGTGATGGAGATCGTGGCCGCGTTCGGCGCCTTCGTCAGCGCCGGGATGCGCGCCCTGCTCATCGTCTCCGGCGCGCTGTCGATCATGCTGGGTGTGCTCTGCTTCCGGAACTCGCTGCACAACTCGGTGCTGCCGCCGAGCCTGTGGATCGGCATCATCGTCATCTCCTGGCCCATCGGCTCCATCGTCACCCTGGCGGTCTTCACCGGCGCCTGGCTGATCGCGGTCGGCCTGGCGGAAGTGATCCACGCGTTCAGCCTGCGAAGCCTGGTGCGCTCGGCCGGCGGCCACGGGCGGCACGCGACCGCCGTCGCCTGACCGCGGGCGCGGCGCGCCCGGCACCGCATGGGTACCGCGTCGGCACACGAGCGGGAGTCATGTCCCCTTGCGGACGCGGACGATCCGCCGGGTGTGCCACGCGGCGGAGAACAGCAGCAAGGCCCCGGCGGACGAGGCGCCCGCCATGCTGGAGCGATACGGGAAGTACTTCGGCTCCGACCCGCTTCCGGGATCGCCGGACCCGGGGTTTCCGCACACCAGGTCGCCAAGAGATTCGAGCGTCCTCTTCCTGAACTTCACGCCGCAGCGCCCTCCCCGTCGCCGCCCACCGAGCCCTTGTGTCCGCGCCGCCTCATTGTCGCCCGCCTCGAGATGGAGCCGACAGACAGCGGTCACGGGCACGTGGGTCCCTGCGGAACGTCCACACACGTGACCTTCGCCGCCGCAAGGTCAATACTGCCGATGGCAGCACTCACATCGACCCGCGTCCGACCGCCTCACAAGCCTGACGCCCCGTCACCAAAGTCAGCAACGGGCCAGCATCAGTACCGCCGGAAGCCGCTTCCGACCGCCATGATCCGCCAAGATCCACAACTCGCTAAACACCCTTTGAACAGCAAAAACGCAGGCCGAAGGCCCACTGTTAAGCTCACCAGGAGGTACCCATGAGGATGCTCATCAACGTGGCGGAGACCGTGGTCGCGGACGCGCTCAGGGGTATGGCGGCCGCGCACCCCGAGCTGACGGTGGACGTCGAGAACCGTGTGGTCGCGCGCGCGGACGCGCCCGTGGCCGGGAAGGTCGCCCTGGTGTCGGGCGGCGGGTCGGGGCACGAGCCGCTGCACGGGGGATTCGTGGGGCCCGGCATGCTGGCGGCCGCGTGTCCCGGTGAGGTGTTCACTTCGCCCGTGCCCGACCAGATGGTGCGGGCGGCGGCCGCGGTGGACAGCGGCGCGGGCGTGCTGTTCGTCGTGAAGAACTACACCGGTGACGTCCTGAACTTCGACATGGCCGCCGAGCTCGCCGAGGACGAGGGCATCCGGATCGCCAAGGTCCTCGTGAACGACGACGTCGCGGTCACCGACAGCCTCTACACCGCCGGGCGGCGCGGCACGGGCGCGACCCTGTTCGTGGAGAAGATCGCGGGTGCGGCCGCCGAGGAGGGCATGCCGCTGGAGCGCGTCGAGGCCCTCGCCCGGCGCGTGAACGACCACTCCCGCAGTTTCGGCGTCGCCCTCAGCGCGTGCTCCACGCCCGCGAAGGGCTCACCGACCTTCGAGCTGCCCGCCGGCGAGCTGGAGCTGGGCGTCGGCATCCACGGCGAGCCGGGGCGCGAGCGGCGCCCCATGATGACGTCGGGCGAGATCGCGGACTTCGCCGTGCACGCCGTCCTGGAGGAGCTCGACCCGCGCGACCCGGTGCTCGTCCTCGTCAACGGCATGGGCGCGACGCCGCTCCTGGAGCTGTACGGCTTCACCGCGGAGGTGCACCGCGTGCTGCGCGAGCGCGGCGTGTCCGTCGCGCGCACCCTCGTCGGCAACTACGTCACCTCGCTCGACATGGCCGGGGCCTCGGTGACGCTGTGCCGCGTCGACGAGGAGCTGTTGCGCCTGTGGGACGCCCCGGTCCGTACGGCCGGTCTGCGCTGGGGCATGTGACCCGCCCCCACACCCGTACCCAGGCCGCCACCGAGACCCCCATCACTAGGAGACCCAGTGCTCGACGCCGATTTCCTCCGCCGCTGGCTGGTGACGGCCGCCGCGGCCGTCGACCGCGAGGCGGACCGGCTCACGGAGTTGGACTCGCCGATCGGCGACGCCGACCACGGCAGCAATCTGCAGCGCGGCTTCACCGCCGTCGTCGCCACGCTGGAGAAGGAGGCACCGGACACGCCGGGGGCCGTCCTCACCCTCGCCGGGCGGCAGTTGATCTCGACGGTCGGCGGCGCGTCGGGGCCGCTGTACGGCACGCTGCTGCGCCGTACGGGCAAGGCGCTCGGCGACGCGGCGGAGGTGACCGAGGCCGAGTTCGCCGACGCGCTGCGGGCCGGTGTCGACGCGGTGGCCCAGCTCGGCGGCGCGGCGCCGGGCGACAAGACGATGCTGGACGCGCTGGTCCCGGGAGTCGACGCGCTCGCGATGTCGTTCGACGCGGCGCGCGAGGCGGCCCGCCAGGGGGCCCTCGCGACGGTCCCGCTGCAGGCCCGCAAGGGCAGGGCGAGCTACCTGGGCGAGCGCAGCGTCGGCCACCAGGACCCGGGCGCCACGTCGTCGGCCCTGCTGTTCGAGGCGCTGGCCGACACGGCGGCCTCGGTGGCGCCGACCGCCGAGGAGGGTTCCGGTGAGTGACGACCGCAGGCTCGTGGGCATCGTGCTCGTCTCGCACAGCGGCCCCGTCGCCGAGTCCGTCGCGGTCCTTGCGACGGGCCTCGCGGGCGGTGGCGCGGCGCCGGTGGCCGCGGCGGGCGGCACCGAGGACGGCGGGCTCGGCACCAGCTCCGACCTCATCGCGGCGGCGGCGCGGCGCGTCGACCGGGGCGCGGGCGTGGCGGTCATCGCCGACCTGGGCAGCGCCGTCCTCACGGTCAAGGCGCTCATCGCCGAGGGCGGCGAACTCCCCGACGGCGCCCGCCTGGTGGACGCCCCGTTCGTGGAGGGCGCGGTCGCGGCGGTGGTGACGGCGTCGGCGGGCGCGGACCTCGCCGCGGTGGAAGCGGCGGCGCAGGAGGCGTACGGGTACCGGAAGGTGTGACCCCCTGGAGCCTGCGGCCGTCTCAGTTCTGCCGCAGGAACCGCCGCGCCAGCGCCTCCCCGCGGGCGGCCGCCGCCCGACGGCTCTCGATGGGCGCGACCTTGGGTCCCTGGAACAGCAGGTACGTCACGCCGCCCGCCGCCCCGCCGGTGCGCGGGTCGGGGTTGATGCCCAGCGCCTTCGCGGTCGCGTACGACGCCTCGCCGATCAGGTCCTTCGGCCCGGTGTCGCCGACGACGGCGTACCGGACCCGGCCGCGGTGGATCACGGCGACGGCCGTGCCGCCCGTGATGCCGTGCTTCGCGTGGTTCCAGCGGCGGCTCGCGCCCGGCACGACCACGTACGGCAGGGCCTGGGAGCTCAGCTGGCGGCCGTCCGTCTGCTGGAAGCTCGTGGTGGGCAGGAAGAGCGGGTCGGTGCGCCGGTTGCAGGCGCGACTGGGCCGGCCGTCGCAGTCGATGTCCATGTCGGCCTTCCAGAACACGGCGCCGCGCTTGGCGCACACCGGGACGGTGGCGAGGGCCCCGGCGTCGCGGCGGTACTTGCCGTGCGAGATCTGCCGGCACGAGCGCAGCTCGGCGAGGAGGTCGGCGGCGCGGACCGGCGCCCCTGCGGCGGGAGCCGCCGACACCCGGTCCCTGCCCGGGAGTTCCTTCGCGCTGCCGGTCGTGGCGGGAGCGAGCAGGGCCGCCACCCCCGCGGCGGTGACCAGCGCGGCCGTTGTCGTACGCACGGACGGAGACCTTTCGTCGGACAGTTCGCGGACCGTCGGGCAGTTCGCGGAGCTGAAGCGGCCGGGAGACCCCAATCTGGGTCCCCGCGCACTCCCCTGCCACCGCGCGTGGTCCGTACGGCCCACGCCCCACCTCTTGATGTGCCCCCATCAGCCCCTGTCCAATAGGTCCAGACCAACTGCCGTCGAGTGGAAGGCACCCCGGTGCGACGGACCCCCCACATCCCCCGCCCCCCGCTCCGCCTGCTCGCCACCTGTCTCACCGTCACCGCCGCCTGTCTGCTCGGCGGTTGCGCGTGGGACAGCGAGGAGGGCGGGGGATCACAGCCGCCCGACGCCCCGCGCGGCGTCACCGTCCAGGCGGGCAGCGCCACGACCGTGCACGTGATGTGGAACCGGTCCACCGGCAGGTCCGACATCAGCGGGTACGAGGTCTACCGCGACGCCAGGAAGGTCAAGCAGGTACCGTCCGAGCAGCACATGGTGGACATCACCGGCCTGAAGCCGTCCGTCACATACACCTTCACGGTCCGGGCGCGCGACGCCGACGGCGACCTCAGCGCGGACAGCAAGAAGCTGACCGTCACGACGCCCGCCGCGGTCGCCGCCGACGCCGAGGCGCCCTCCCGCCCCCGCACCCTGCGCGCCAAGGCCGAGGGCGGCCACGCCGCGACGCTGTCGTGGGGCGCGGCGAAGGACAACCGCAAGGTGGCCTCGTACGAGATCTACCAGGGCACGTCGAAGATCCACAGCGTGCCGGGCGGCACCACGGACACCCTGATCACCGGTCTGCGCCCCGGCACCGCGTACACCTTCACCGTCAAGGCGCGCGACGCGGCCGACAACTTCTCGCCCGCGAGCCCCGCCGCGCGCGTCACCACCGCCGCGGGCAAGGACAGCGGGCGCGGCACGGCCCCGGCGGACCTGCGCGCGACGACGCACCGCAAGGACGGCGCGTACTACATCGATCTCTCCTGGAAGCCGCCGCACACCGGCGGCGCGGTGACGGAGTACCAGATCCACCTCGACGGCAAGAGCGTCACCTCCCTGGTCTTCGGCGGCAGCACCCCCAAGGACCGGATGAAGCACAGCTTCTACGTCGGCAGGAAGTCCGGCGACACGCACCGCGTGCGGCTGCGGGCCAAACTGCCCGACGGCACGTGGGGCGGCTACTCCGCACAGCGGACGGTCACCACACGCTGAACCGGCCCGGCCGCGTCAAGATCCCGTCATGAGTGGGCCCTCGCGCGTCAGGCGCGCGCCAACGGAGGCGGTGGGGTGCCGTACACGGGCGTGTGCTGGAGCCTCGCAGGTCCGTGTGGTCGTACGCCGAGGTGGTGCGGTGATGGGTGGTGCCGGAAAGCGGCGCGTGGTCGTCGGGGTGAGCGGGTCGTTGAGCAGCCTCACCGCGCTGCACCGGGGTGCCGACGAGGCGCGGCGCACCGGCGCGGTCCTGGTGGCCGTGCTCGCCTGGGCGCCGCCCGGCGGTGAACTCGGCCACCGCCGCGCGGTGCTGCCGCCGCCGGACGACGCGCTGCGGTCGGCGGCCGCGGACCGGCTCTTCGCCGCCGTCGACGACGCCTTCGGGCCCGGGGGTCCCGGCGTGCCCTGGGAGGGGTACGTCGTGCGCGGCACGCCGGGCCGGGCCCTCGTGGAGAGCGCCTGCCACGCCGGTGACGTCCTGGTCATCGGCGCGGGGCGGCGCGGCGGGCTGCGTCAGGTGCTGTTCCCCTCGGTGGTGCGCTACTGCGTGGCCCACGCCGCCTGCCCGGTGCTCGCGGTGCCGCCGTCGCCGCTCGAGCAGGAGCTCGCGTCCGTGCACCGGCGCGCCAGGTGGCTGCCGTTGGACACGCGGGGGCTGACGGACGGGCGGGCCTGAGACGGCCCCGGGCCGCCTGTTCCGTCAGCGTCGCGTTACGGGACCGGGGCCGCGCGTCAAGCACGCGTCAGCGGGGTGGCCGTGCCCCCGGCCTGCGGGCATAGCGTCACGGCTCGTCGTCTCCTTCTCCTTCTCCCTCCCCCTCCCTGTCTCCTTCTCCCTCCCCGTCTCCGTGAGGACAAGGTCTCCTCGATGTCCGTGGAAAACGTCGTCGGCCTGATCGTGGCCGTCGCGCTGCTCGCCTACCTTGTGGTCGCCCTGATCAGGCCGGAGCGCTTCTGATGACCGCTCCCGTGCGGACAAGGCCCGCGCCCGGCAAGGACGTCACCCCGCCGGAACCCGACCGTGACCGGCGCGTCGGCGCGGGCATGCTCGACCCGACGCAGCTGTGGCGCGCGCTCCCGCAGGCGCTGCGCAAGCTGAACCCGGTGACCCTGCTGCGCAACCCCGTCATGTTCGTCACCGAGGTCGGCGCCGCGCTGACCACCGGCCTCGCACTGCTCGACCCCAGCGGGTTCGGCTGGCTCATCACCGTGTGGCTGTGGCTGACCGTGCTCTTCGCCAACCTCGCCGAAGCCGTGGCCGAGAGCCGCGGCAAGGCGCAGGCCGACTCCCTGCGCAGGACGCAGCAGCACACGACGGCCCGCCGCCTGACGGGGTGGGAGCCCGGCGCCGGGCACGGCGCGTACGTCGAGGAGACCGTCGCCGCGACGGACCTGCGGCGCGGCGACCTCGTGTCCGTGCCCGCGGGCGAGCTGATCCCCGGCGACGGCGACGTCGTCGAGGGCGCCGCGAGCGTCGACGAGTCCGCCATCACCGGCGAGTCCGCGCCCGTCATCCGTGAGTCCGGCGGCGACCGCAGCGCCGTCACCGGCGGCACCCGGGTGCTGTCCGACCGGCTCGTCGTACGCGTCACGCAGGAGCCCGGCGACAGCTTCCTCGACCGCATGATCTCCCTGGTCGAGGGCGCCGACCGGCAGAAGACCCCGAACGAACTGGCGCTCAACCTGCTCCTGGTGATGCTGACCTTCGTCTTCCTGGTCGCGGTCGTGACGCTCCAGCCGATGGCGATCTTCTCCAAGGAGGCCATGGGCGCCGCGCACGACACCGCGGCGCTCACCGCCGACGGCGTCACCGGCATCGTCCTGGTCTCGCTGCTCGTCTGTCTGATCCCGACGACGATCGGCGCGCTGCTGTCCGCGATCGGCATCGCGGGCATGGACCGGCTCGTGCAGCGCAACGTCCTCGCCATGTCCGGCAGGGCCGTCGAGGCCGCGGGCGACGTGAACACGCTGCTCCTCGACAAGACCGGCACCATCACCTACGGCAACCGGCGCGCGAGCGACTTCCTGCCGGTGGGCGCCGTCCCGGTGGAGCGCCTCGCGGGGGCGGCGCTCCTGTCCAGCCTCGCGGACGAGACGCCCGAGGGCCGCTCGATCGTCGCGTACGCGAACAGCGAGCACCACTCGGTGGTCGAGGGGACGCGCGACGCCGCGGGCGCCGCATGGGTGCCGTTCAGCGCGACCACCCGGATGTCCGGCGTGGACCTGCCGAACGGCAGGAAGCTGCGCAAGGGCGCGGCCTCGGCGGTCGCGGCCTGGATCCGTGAGCAGGGCGGGGCGGTGCCCGACTCGCTCGACGACGCCGTGGCGCGGGTCTCCGCTTCCGGCGGCACGCCGCTGGCCGTGGCCGAGCTGACGGCCGACGGCACGGCCGAGGTGCTCGGCGTCGTCCACCTCAAGGACGTCGTCAAGCCGGGCCTGCGTGAGCGGTTCGACGAGCTGCGCACCATGGGCATCCGCACGGTGATGATCACCGGCGACAACCCGGTGACCGCCAGGGCGATCGCCGACGAGGCCGGTGTCGACGACTTCCTGGCCGAGGCGACGCCCGAGGACAAGCTGTCCCTGATCAAGCGCGAGCAGGCGGGCGGCAAGCTCGTCGCGATGACCGGCGACGGCACCAACGACGCCCCGGCCCTCGCCCAGGCGGACGTCGGCGTCGCCATGAACACCGGCACCTCGGCCGCCAAGGAGGCCGGGAACATGGTCGACCTCGACTCCGACCCCACGAAGATCATCGAGATCGTGGAGATCGGCAAGCAACTCCTCATCACCCGCGGCGCGTTGACGACCTTCTCGATCGCCAACGACATCGCGAAGTACTTCGCGATCCTGCCCGCCATGTTCGCGGCCGTGTACCCGGGGCTCGGGCGGCTCAACATCATGGACCTGCACTCGCCGCTCTCGGCGATCCTCTCCGCGGTCGTCTTCAACGCCCTCGTCATCGTGGCGCTGATCCCGCTCGCCCTGCGCGGCGTGCGCTACGGCCGTCGTCGGCGTCCGCGCTGCTCACCCGGAACCTGTGGATCTACGGACTCGGCGGGGTCGTCGCGCCGTTCCTTGCCATCAAGTTCATCGACTTCGCCCTCGTCCAGTTCATCCCAGGGGTCTGACCATGAACCACCGCCTGCCGCCCTGGCTCGCCCAGAACGCCGTCGCCCTGCGCGTCGTGCTCGTCCTGACGGTCCTGACCGGCCTCGCCTATCCCCTGGTCATGACGGCCGCCGCCCACGTGCCGGGCCTGCGCGACCGCGCCGAGGGCTCCGTCGTCGAGGGCGCCGACCGCAGGGCCGCGGGCAGCTCGCTCATCGGCCAGTCCTTCCTCGACAAGAAGGGCAGGCCGATCGTCACGTACTTCCAGTCGCGGCCCTCCCACGCCGGTACGGGCTACGACGCCACGGCGTCCGGCGCCGGGAACCAGGGCCCCGAGTCCGTCGTGGACACCGAGGACAAGCCGAGCCTGCTCACGCTGGTGTGCTCCCGCAGCAAGCAGGTCGGCGCCCTCGAAGGCGTCGACGGCGCCCGCCCGTTCTGCACGCCCGACGGCGTGGGCGCGGTCCTCGGCGTGTTCCACGAGGACGGCACCACCGGCCGCGTCACCCGGGCCGTGAGCCTCAACCAGGCCTGCCCGGCGAAGCCGTTCCTCGCCACGTACCAGGGCGTCGCCGTGCGCTGCGCGCGGCCCGGCGCGGACTACAGCGGCGCGCTGACCGTCCCCGTACGCGGCGACGCGCCCGCGCGACCGACGGTGCCCGCCGACGCGGTCACCGCCAGTGCCAGCGGCCTCGACCCGCACATCAGCCCGGCGTACGCGAAGCTCCAGGCGCCCCGGGTCGCCCGTGAGCGCGGCATGAGCGTGGCCGCGGTCCGCTCGCTGGTCGAGCGCCACACCACGGGCCGCGCGCTCGGCGTCCTCGGCGCACCCGGCGTCAACGTCGTGGAGCTGAACATCGCGCTCGACCGCGACCACCCCGTGCCGTCGACCACCAAGTCCCCCTCTGCCCCGTCCCCGTCCCCGTCCAGCAAGCAGGGAGCCTGACCATGGCGGCCTGGATCCAGGCATCGCTCGTCCTCGCCGTGGTCGTGGGCCTCCACGTCCCGCTCGGCGACTATCTGGCCCGTGTCCTCGACGGCGGGAAGCACTGGCGGCCCGAGCGGGCCGTGTACCGCGTCTGCGGCATCGCCCCGGACCGGGAGCAGAACTGGAAGCACTACCTCACCGCGCTGCTCGCCTTCACGGCGATGAGCATCGCCGCGCTGTTCGCCCTGTTCGCCCTCCAGGACAAGCTGCCCTGGTCGACGGGGCACGCGGGCATGCCGTGGCGCACCGCGCTGCACACCGCGGTGTCGTTCACCACCAACACCAGCTGGCAGAACTACGCGGGCGAGTCCACCACCGGGCACCTCGCCGTCATGGCGGGCCTCGGCGTCCAGGCGTTCGCGTCGGCGGCCGTCGGCATCTGTGTGGCCCTCGTCCTGATCCGCGGCCTCACGCGCCGCTCGACGGACGACCTCGGCAACTTCTGGGTCGATCTGCTGCGCACCGTCTTCCGCGTCCTCGTGCCGATCGCGGTGGTCGGCGGCCTGGTCCTGATGGCGGGCGGTGTCATCCAGAGCCTCGGCGACGGCCGCACCGTCGACACCGTGGCGGGCCCCCAGCAGACGCTCCTGGACGGCCCGGTCGCCGCCTGGGAGCCGGTGAAGCTGTTCTCCGGCGACGGCGGCGGCGTCTTCAACGCCAGCAGCGCCCACCCGTACGAGAACCCCACCGCCTGGACCAACGCCGTCGAGATCGTCCTGATGCTGCTCGTCCCGACGGCCTGCATCCGCATGTTCGGCCGCATGACCGGCAGCCTCAAGCACTCCTGGACCCTCCTGACCGTCGTGGGCCTTCTGTTCGGGCTGCTGCTCGCGGCCGGTTCCCTCGCGCAGACCGCGCACACCGGCACGGTCACCGAAGCGGTCGGCGGACCCCACGAAGGCACGGAGACCCGCATCGGCGTCCCCGGCTCCACCCTCTTCGGCGTGGCCGCCACAGGCACCGCGGACGGCGCGGCCAACGCGTCGTACGACAGCTTCTCCAGCCTCGGCGGCGGTGTGCTGCTCGCCGCGATGATGCTCGGCGAGATCGCCCCCGGCGGCACCGGAAGCGGCCTGTACGGCCTGATCGTGGTGGTCCTCGTCGCCGTCTTCGTCGGCGGTCTGATGGTCGGCCGCACCCCGGAGTACCTGCGCAAGCGCATCGGCTTCGGCGAGATGCGGTGGGTCGTGGTCTACGCCCTGATCCCGCCCACCGTCATCCTCGCCTGCACGGGCATCGCCCTCGCCACCGGCAACGGCCAGTCCTCCATGGGCGATCCCGGCGCCCACGGCCTGACCGAGCTCATCTACGCCTACACCAGCAACACCAACAGCAACGGCAGCGCGATGGCGGGCTTCAACGGCGCCACCGACTTCCACAACCTGCTGATGGTCGGCGCGATGCTCGCGGGCCGCTACCTCCCGATGGTCTGCGTCCTGGCCCTGGCGGGCCGCCTCGCGCGGCAGCAGCCCGGTGTCGTCACCGTCGGCACCCTCCCCGCCCAGGGCCCCACCTTCGTGGTCCTCGCGACGGCGGCCTCCCTCGTCCTCGCCCTGCTCAACTTCCTCCCGGCGCTGTCCCTGGGGGCAGTGGCGGACGGAACGCTGTAACGACCGCTTCCTCGCCCTCCCCCACGCCCTCGCCCTCGTCCCGGCTGCGGGCGAAGCGCCTGAGCAACACGCGGGCCTCCTCGTCGCGGCCCAGGGCGACCAGTGCGCGGGCGTGGATGTCGACGGCGTGGGCGAGCTTCTGCCCGAGGGTGCCGCCCTGCCGGCCGAGGGGCCACAGGAGGCGGGTGGCCTCTTCGGCCGCGGCGAGGGCCGTCGGGAGCTCGCGCCGGTCGATGACGTGCATCCACGCGATGGTGCAGAGCATGTCGGCGAGGTGGCGCCGCTCGGCCTGGCCGCCCGCGCCCGCCAGCGCGCGGCGCAGGTCCATCGCCTCCTTCCAGGCGAGCAGGGCGCGGCCGTGATGACGGGTGCGGTACAGCTGCACGGCGAGGGTCTCCAACGAGGCCGCGAGCGCCGTCTCGTGGCGTCCGGGCCGGGCCGCGGCCAGGCCCCGCCGGATGCCTGCCGACTCGTCCAGGACGCGGCAGGCCTCTTCGTGGTGGCTCAGCGAGGCGAGGCGCGAGCCGAGGTTGAGCAGGCCGATCGCCAGGACCTCCTCGTACGCGGCCGGGCTGACGTCGACGAGGCGGCGCAGCACCTGCACCGCTTCGGTCGCGGCGTCGCACGCCTGACGGGGCCGGGACACGTCGGAGAGGCGGCGGCTCAGGTTGACGAGGGCGGAGGCGAGCGTCGGCTCGTGGGTGTGCGGGTGGGACCGGGCCAGGGCGCGCTGGATCCCGACGGCTTCCTGCGCCGCCGCGACGGCGTCGTGTCTGCGGTCGGCGTACGCGAGGCAGATCGCGAGGTTCGCCAGGGCGGCGGCGAGGGCCGCGGAGTGCGCCGTCGGCCCCGGCCCGCCCGCCGCGGCGGCGGCCTGGCGGCGTCTGATGTCCACGGCTTCCTGGGCCGTGGCGAGGGCCGTGGCCCAGTGGCCCTCCGTGGCCAGGTCGGCGGCGCAGTTGGACAGCGCGACGGCGAGGGCGTCGTCGTGCCTGCCGGGTTCCTCGTCCGCGAGTCCGCGCAGGACCCGTACGGCCTGTTCCGTGGCGGCGAGCGCGTCCGCCGTGTCCCCGCGCTTCGCCAGGTACACGCCCACGTCGCAGAGGACCTCCGCGAACGACGGCTCACGGGCGACGGCGTGCGGGTCCGTCATGCTGCGCCGGATGGCCATGGCCCGCTGTCCGGACTTCAGGGCCTGGTCGTGCAGTCCGGCGTGGGACTGGCGCTGGGCGAGCTCGTTGAGGATCCTGGCCTGCTCCTCCGGGTCGTGCAGGCGGCTCAGGCGGTACTCGGCGAGGCGCTGCGAGAGCGCCGCGGCACCGGAGTTCAGGTCGGTGTGGGCGCCTTCGGGCAGATGGGCCTCGACGCCTTCGAGCACGGACAGGTCCATGCCCTCGATCTCGCTGAGCGCGGCGAGGGTCGCGCCACCGGCGGCCACGCCGAGCCGCGGCTCGGCCCGCAGAAGCGGCTCCAGCTGGTCCGCGCGCACGTGCGGCCAGCGTGCCGCGGTGGCGACCAGCGTGGCGAGGGCCCGCCTGCGGCACGACAGCGCCTGCCCCTCGAGGAGCCGCCGCGGCGCGTCCACCGCCCAGGGGTCGGGCTCGAATCCGGTGATGCCGTGGCCCGGCACGCTCAGGGCGAGGAAGTCCTCCGCGAGCCGGTCGGGATAGAGGGGCTCCAGGACGGTGGCTCCCTCGGGCCCGGGGTACGACAGGGCGTGGTCCTTCAGGATCTGGTCGGCGTGCTCGGCCGAGCCGACGCCGATCCGCGCCAGGACCTGCAGGGCCTCGCGGTAGGACAGCGCGTTCGTCAGCGCAGCGGTGTAGACGACCTGGCCGAAGGCGTGCGCGGTGATGCGGACGCGGTGGTTGCCGTGCAGGGATTCCCAGTGGGCCCGTTCGCGCGCGAGGAGGTACGCGGAGACCTCCGCCGCGCCGCCGGGCACCGCGAGGTTGCGCCGGCGGGCGTCGACGGCGGCGAGGGCGGCCATGTGGACCGCCAGGACCTGGCGGTACTCCGGGTCGGTGCCGAGCCCCTCCGGATGGTCGATGCCCTCGACGTCGGCCACCCCCAGCGCCTGGGCGAAGCAGTCCCGCGCCGTGCGGAAGAGCCGCTGCGGCGAGACCTCGGCGTCGTCGGCGAGGCCCGGCAGCGGCAGGTCGTCGAGCGGGATGTCGAAGCCGCCGAGCCGGTGGACGAGGTACTGCCACCAGGTGCCGCGCGGCCGGGCGACCAGGAGCACCCGGACGCGGCCCCCCTGCCGCGCGGCGTCGACGAGCAGCTCGATGAGGTCCGCCGTCGGCCAGCGCTCGG
The DNA here is from genome assembly GCF_042740445.1 of Streptomyces sp. NPDC059003. Classification (NCBI taxonomy): domain Bacteria; kingdom Bacillati; phylum Actinomycetota; class Actinomycetes; order Kitasatosporales; family Streptomycetaceae; genus Streptomyces; species Streptomyces sp. NPDC059003. The sequence goes on from NZ_JBHYJH010000001.1 coordinate 272,785, forward strand.
CGTAGTCCACGACCATGAGCACTCCGGCGCGGCCGGACGCGGAGCCGCCGATCGGGCGCGGTGACGACGGCAGCGCGTCGCTCGCGTGGCGCGCCTGGAGCACGTCCCACCCGGCCTCGTGGCTCAACTGCGCGAACCGGGCGGCCATCCGGGACTTCCCCTGGCCTCCGGGGCCGTGCACGAGCAGCGCGGTGACCCGGTCCGGCCGGTCGCGCCACTCCGTGAGGCGGGCGAGCTCCGTGCGCCGCCCGGTGAAGCCCACGAGGCCGTGGCGTGCGTCGAGGAGCCGGGCGGGCTGGGCCCGCACCCATGATTCGGGGATGGGCGGGCGCGTCAGCGGGAAGGCCTCCACGCCGTACAGCGGTCGCGCGTGGTGCATCTGCACGCTGTGGATCTCGTGCGCCTGCACCACGGGCCCATGGATCGTCGCGCCCTCGATCCACTGCCGATGCCCCGTCACCGCGGTCCCCGCCGTCCCGTCCGTTCCCACCCGTGCCACCGCTGCCCGCCTCATCATCACGCGCGCGGCGACCGGACACGGCCGATTCACCGAAGAGATACGTCCACGGCGGCGCTGTGCTACCCGCCGCGCCCTCTTGCCCCGGTACGGGCCCTCTGCTTGACTCCGGCCGCCACCCGGCCCTCGCACCCGCGGAGGAAGTCATGGACATCACCCGCAGACGTCTGCTCTCCGTCCTCGGGGCCGCCGGGCTCCTGGCCGTGGTTCCCGTGGGGGCCGCGACCGCGGCCGACCAGGAGCGGCTGCTCGGCAACGTCGTGGCGCTGTTCGCGGGGACCGCCGCGTCGAACGCCCGCCAGGAGACGGCGGGAAAGCGGGCGGCGATCGACCGGACGGCGCGGGCGAATCTGACGGCGCTGGACGCCGCGGGGCCGGACGAGCTGTTCGACGGGCTCGTGCTCGGCACGGACGAGGCCAACCTCAACACGGCGTTCCGGAAGCTGTTCGAGATCGCTCTCGCCACGCGCACGCCCGGCAGCCCCGCATCCGACCTGTACCAGAACGCGGCCGTGCAGCGGCGGGTCATCGACGGGCTCGGGTGGCTGCACGAGCGGTACTACGGGGACCAGTCCAAGGGGTATTACGGCAACTGGTTCCACTGGGAGATCGGCATCTCGCAGCACATCAGCAAGACGCTGGTGCTGCTCGCCGACGAGGCGGCCGCCCACCGCCCGGACCTGGTGCGCACGTACGTCGCCTCCATGGACGCGTATCTGCGCAACGGCGTGGACGGGGACGTGAACCTCGATTCGCGGTTCCACACCGGCGCCAACCTCGCCGACATCACCACCAACCGCATCCTCCAGGGCGCGCTCCTCGGGGACGACGCGCGGGTGCGCAAGGCGCTCACCGACCAGCTGACGGTGTTCGCGACCATCGACCCGTACCACCTGAAGCACGGCGTCACGGACGGGTACTACGCGGACGGATCGTTCCTCCAGCACTCCTCCGTCGCCTACACCGGCTCGTACGGGAAGGGGCTGCTCTCGCGCGTCGTGCAGACCCTGACGTTCCTCGACGGCACGGGGTTCGCGCACGGCGAGGAGCTGGTGCCGGTCGTCCTGCGGTGGGTGCGGGACGGGTTCGCCCCGGTGATCTTCGAGGGGTGGATGATGGAGATCGTCAAGGGGCGGGCGGTGTCGCGCACGGACAGCGGGTACGCCGATGTCGGTGTCGTGGTGGAGGCGGTCGTCGATCTCGCGGCGCTCGCGCGCGGTGCGGACGCGGCGGCGCTGCGGGGCTACGCCAAGTACGTCGGGACGACGTCCCGGGTCCCGTTCGACCCGGGCCGCTTCGTGTCGCCCGTCAGCATGGTGCGGTACGCCGACATCGCCGGTGACGCGTCGGTGCCGCCCGCCGACCTCAACCCGGCCGCGCGCAGCGTCGCCTTCAACGCGATGGACAGGACGGTGCACCGCAGGCCGGGCTACGCGTTCGCGCTCGCCCGCAGCTCGGACCGGATCAGCAAGTACGAGTACATGAACGGCGAGAACCTGCTGCCGTGGTTCCAGGGCGAGGGCGCGCACTACCTGTATCTGGCGGGGCAGGACCAGACGCGGGCCTTCGGCGTCGACTACTTCACCGTCGTGTCGCCGTACGCGCTCGCCGGGGTCACCGCCCCGGTCGAGGCGCGCCGGACGATTCCCGAGCTCTACGGCAAGCCCTACTACGACAATCCCGGCCACCCGCTGAACTTCACGCCGTCGTCCGAATCGCAGAATAAGTACGTGTACTTCCCGCGGGGCACGCATGCGTTCTCCGGCGGTGCCGTGCTCGGTGCCTACGGCGCCGCGGGGATGGTGCAGTCCGACGACGTCCCCTACCGCGACCGGGCGCTGCTGCCGAGGGACTTTGTGACGTACCGCAACGCCTCGGCCACCAAGTCGTGGTTCCTGTTCGACGAGGAGGTCGTCGTGCTCGCGGCGGGGGTCGGTGACGGGGCCGGGCGGGCGGTCAGCACGGCCGTCGACGCGCGGATCGCCGCTCCCGGGGACCAGGTGTCCCTGGTGGGAGCGCTGCGCGACGGACGGCCCTGGAGCGGCACCGGCGTCGGCGACCTGCGCTGGCTGCGGTACGCCGACTCCGCGCAGGGGACGGCCGTCGGGTACGTCTTCCTCGACACCCCGCCCGTGCGGGTCGCCCTGGACGAGGTCACGCGCAGTCGGCGCGTCGTCCGCACGGCGAACCCGGACACGGTGGTGACGCGGCAGGTGTTCGGCGTGCACGTCGACCAGGTGCCCGGCGCGGGTCCGGTGCGGCTCGCCTACGCGCTGGTGCCGCACGCGGGCGAGCGGGCCCTGCGGGCGTACGACGACGGACCGGTGCGCGTCCTCGCCAACTCCCGTACGGCGCAGGCGGTGTCCCATGCGGGGCTCGGCCTGACGGCCCTCAACGCCTTCACGCCCGGCCGCCATGACGTCGGGCGGCTGCGCGTGGACGGGCCCGCGTCGGTGCTCGTCCGCACGCGGGGACGGCGCGGCGACGGCCGCACGGCCGTCGCCGTGTCCGACCCGACCATGGACCGGGACGGTGTCGGAGTTCTGTTGCGGGGCCGGTCGCTGCGGCCGGTCCAGGCGGACGACGGGGTGCGCGTGCGGGCGGTGCCCGGCGGGACCCGTATCGACGTCACCACCCGCCACGCGTACGGCCGGAGCTTCACCGTCACCCTGCGCCCGTGACCGGTGCGGCCTGCTGCGGCAGCCGCGCGGCGAGCGCGGCGACGGTGGGGGCCTCGAACACCGCCCGGATGCCGAGGTCCACGTCCAGCGCCGCGCGGACGCGGGACACGAGCTTGACGGCGAGCAGGGAGTGCCCACCGAGGTCGAAGAAGCTGTCGTCGACGCCGACGCCCGGCAGCCCGAGCGCTTCGGCGAACAGGGCGCACAGGGCCGTCTCGGCGGCGGTCCGCGGTCCACGGCCGGTCGGCCGTGCCGCCACCGTGTCGGCGGGCGCGGGCAGGGCGCGCCGGTCGAGCTTGCCGCTGGGGTTGAGCGGCATCCGCTCCAGGCGCACATAGCTGGACGGGACCATGTACTCGGGCAGTCCGCGTGCCAGCAGGGCGCGCAACTCGGCGCTGTCCGGGGCGTGTTCGGCACCTTCGGCGGTGACGTAGTACGCCACCAGGCGCGGGTCGCCCGACGGGTCCGTGCGGACGGCGACCGCGGTCTGCGCCACGCCGGGGTGGGCGGCGAGGACGGACTCCACCTCGCCCGGCTCGATGCGGAAGCCGCGCAGCTTGACCTGGTCGTCGGTGCGCCCGAGGTACTCCAGGTTGCCGTCGGCGCGCCAGCGGGCCAGGTCGCCGGTGCGGTACATCCGCTCCCCCGGCCCGCCGAACGGGTCGGGCACGAAGCGCCCCGCGGTCAGGCCCGGCCTGCCCGGATAGCCGCGGGCGAGGCCCGTGCCCGCGAGGTACAGCTCGCCCGTCACGCCCGGAGGCACGGCTTGCAGATGCGTGTCGAGGACGTAGGCGCGGGTGTTGCGGACGGGGCGGCCGATGGGCGGGGCGGCATCGGTGTCGGCGCCGTCCGGGAACCAGGCCGTGCTGTAGACGGTCGCCTCAGTGGGGCCGTACACGTTGGCGACGCGCGCTCCGGGCACGGCGGCACGGAGCTCCGCGAGGGTGTGGGCGGGCAGCGCCTCGCCCGCGACGGCGACCACGTCCGCCTTCAGGTCCACGTCGTGCTGGGTGACCAGGTGCGAAAGGGCGGACGGCACCCCGCAGATGAGGCTTCCCGACCACTGTCCGCCGGGGCGTTCGGCGAGCGCGAGCACGTCCGGCACCAGCTCGACGGCACCGCCGGTGAGCAGCGGCCCGAAGAGCTCGAAGACGGACACGTCGAAGGTGAGCGGGGTGGCGGCGAGGGTGTGCGCGAACCGCTCGTCCCCCAGCGTCTCGCGCCCCCACAGCACGAGGTCCACCACGTTGGCGTGCGGCACGAGGACGCCCTTGGGGCGGCCGGTCGACCCCGACGTGTACAGGACGTACGCGGCGTTGGCCGGGGTCAGCGGCAGTGCCCGGTCGGTGTCGCGCGGGTCGGAGTCCGGGGCGTCGGCGTCGGCCTCCAGGTACAGGCGGGGCACCCCGTCGGGGAGTGCGCACGGGGTGTCGTGGCTGGTCACGACGCAGGTGGGCGCGGCGTCCTGGAGCAGGTAGGCGATCCGGTCCGCCGGGTGGCGCGGGTCGACCGGCAGGTACGCGGCGCCCGACTTGAGGACGGCGATGAGCGCCACGACCAGGTCGGGCGAGCGGGGCAGGGCGAGCGCCACGAGCTGTTCCGGTCCGGCCCCGGCGGCGATGAGGCGGTGGGCGAGGCGGTTCGCGCGGGTGTTGACCTCCGCGTACGACAGGCGGGTGGTGCCGTGGACGACGGCCGGGGCGTCCGGGGTGCGCGCGGCCTGCTGCTCGAACAGGTCGGGCAGGGTCACCGCGGGGACGGGACGGCGGGGGTCGTGCCACTCCTCGAAGAGCAGGCGCCGCTCCTTGGCGCTGAGCAGGTCGAGCCGTCCGATGGGGGTGCCCGGGGCGTCCGCCGCGGCGCCGAGGAGCCGGGCGAGACGGGTGCCGAGTCCGGCCACGGCCGCGGGGTCGAACAGGTCGGTGCTGTACTCGAAGAAGCCGGTCAGGCCCGCCGGTTCGCCGTCGTCGGTGCGGCGCTCCTCGATGTTCAGGAGCAGGTCGAAGCGGGCCGAGCCCGGGTGCAGCAGGTCGGTGGCGATGTCGAGGCCGGGGGCGGCAAGGCGCGGCGCGGGGGCGTTCTGCAGGACCAGGGAGACCTGGAAGAGGGGGTGGCGGCCGATGACGCGGGGCGGGTTGAGGTCGTCGACGAGGTACTCGAAGGGCACGTCCTGGTGCTCGTAGGCACTCAGGGCGACGTCCCGTACGCGGTGCAGCAGGTCGCGGAAGGCGGGGTTGCCCGAGGTGTCGTTGCGGATGACCAGGGTGTTGACGAAGAAGCCTACGGAGCGGTCGAGGCCCTGGTCGGTGCGGCCGGCGATGGGTGAGCCGACGGGGATGTCCGTGCCCGCGCCGAGCCGGGTGAGCAGGGCCGCGAGCCCGGCCTGGAGCACCATGAACAGGCTGGTGCCGGTCTCCTGGGCGAGTGCGGCGAGGCGTCGGTGCAGGTCGGCGTCCCAGGCGACGGACAGGGTCTCGCCGCCGTAGCCGGGCTCGGCGGGGCGCGGGCGGGCGAAGGGCAGGTCCACCTGGTCGGGCAGGCCGTCCAATTGGCGGCGCCAGTAGGCGAGTTGCCGGGCGAGCGGGCTGGCCGGGTCGTCCGGGTCGCCCAGGAGCCGCCGCTGCCACAGGGCGTAGTCGGCGTACTGGACGGCGGGTCCGGCCGTCTGTGCGCGTCCCGCCGTGCGGGCCTCGTACGCGGACATCAGGTCCTCCGCCAGCGGTGCGAAGGACCAGCCGTCGCAGGCGATGTGGTGGACCAGGAGGAGCAGGACGTGGTCGGTGCCGGACAGCGTGAACAGGTGGGCGCGCAGCGGGAGTTCGTGGGCCAGGTCGAAGTGGTGGCCGCCGGCGTCGGCGAGCGCGCCGGGCAGCTCCGCCTCGGTGGTGCGGGTCTCGTCGAGCGGCGGCCGGGCGTCCTGGGGCGTGCGGATGCGCTGCTGCGGCTCGCCGTCGAGGTCGGGGAAGACGGTGCGCAGGGACTCGTGGCGGGCGACGAGGTCGCCGATCGCGGCGCGCAGCGCGGTGACGTCGAGGTCGCCGGTGAACCGCAGCGTCCAGGGCACGTTGTAGGCCCGGCTCGCCCCTTCGAGGCGGTGCAGGAACCACAGGCGGCGCTGGGCGAAGGAGAGCGGCAGCGGGTCGGGGCGCTCGACGGCGCGCAGCGCGGGCCGCCGGGCGTCGGCGGCGTCCGGTGCCGGAGTGTCGAGGTGCCGCGCGAGGGCGGCGGCGGTGGGGTGCTCGAAGAGGGCGCGCACGGCGAGTTCGGCGCCGAGCCGGGCGCGGACGCGCGAGGCCAGCCGGGTGGCGAGCAGCGAGTGGCCGCCGAGGGCGAAGAAGTCGTCGTCGATGCCGATGCCCTCGACGCCGAGGATCTCGGCGAACAGGGCGCACAGGACCTCTTCGCGCTCGGTGCGCGGGGCCCGCGTCGACTGCGCCTCCACGACCGGTGCGGGCAGGGCGGCGCGGTCCAGCTTGCCGTTGACGGTCAGCGGAAGCCGCTCCACGAGCACCACGGCCGACGGCAGCATGTAGTCGGGGAGGCGGTCGCGCAGGTGCTCGCGGAGGGCGGCGGTGAGCTGGGTGCCCTGGCGGGCGGCCACCGGGCTCGTGGCGTACGTCAGCGGTTCGCCGAGGGTGCCGTCCGGCTCGTACGCGGCCAGGACGCCCGCTTCCAGGGAGCAGGCGAAGACCACGTCCACCCTGTCCACGCCCGCGGCGGTCGGCGTGACGGCGACGCGGTAGCCGAGGCGTTCGCCGAGCCGGTGGAGGTCTTCGGGGTCGACGCCGTGGGGCTCCTGGTCGAGGGTGCGGCGGGCGTCCGTGACCTCGGCGCCGTTCTCGAACGCCCGTGCCGCCGCGGCTTCTTGGGTGACGCGGCTGTTGGGCACGGCAAGGACCCGGAGCCGTTCGGGGCGGTGCTCTTCCAGGTGTGCCGCGAGGGCGTCCAGGTCGGGCAGTTCGGCGCCGAAGCGCAGGCGCGGCCCGTCCGCCGGTGCCGCCTCCACGGGATGCTTGTGCAGGACGGCGTCGTAGCGGTACCGGGTCATCTCGTTGTGCAGCGCGCCGCGCCGCACCTGTACGTCGACCGCGCCGACAGCGCTTTCGCGGGCCGCGAAGGCAGGGAAGAAGTCGGGCGCGAGCAGCAGTTCCTCTTCGAGGACCAGGGCGCGCTCGACGGCGTGGCGGACCGTGGCCCGGTCGGCTCCGGGTGCCGCGCGGCGCAGCTGGGCCACGGTCGTGAAGGGGCGCAGGGCCCGCACGTCACGCACGTCGCCGACGAGGACGGCGCCGCCGGGCGCGGTGAGGTCCAGGGCCTGCCGCAGGACGTCGATCAGGTAGCCGCCGCTGGGGAAGTACTGGGCCACCGAGTTGACGACCACCACGTCGAAGTGGCCGCGCGGCAGGCCGGTGGTGTCGTGCGCGGCCTGGTGCCGCAGGTGGACCCGCGCGGCGAGCCCCGGCCGCGCGGCGACCTCCTGGCGCAGCGCCTCGACGGCCCGCGCGGAGATGTCCGTGCCGTGGTACTCGGCGCAGTCGGGGGCGAGCCGGGCGAGGAGCAGCCCGGTGCCGACGCCGATCTCCAGGACGCGCCGCGGCCGCAGTTCCCTGACGCGCCGGACGGTGGTGTCGCGCCACTCGCGCATGTGGTCCAGAGCGATGGGCCGCCGCTCGGTGTAGCTGTCGTACCAGCTGGCGAAGTTCTCGCCGAAGTCCGGGCGCGCGGCGCTGTCCTCGTCACCGGGGGGCGTCTCCGCGTACTGGGCGTCGAACACCTTCTCCCAGTCGCGCACTTGCCGTACCGCCGTGGCGTCGGTGCCCGTCTCCGGGGGCGCCGCGGGCACGACGTACGCGACCAGGCGCTTGTCGCCGGGGGTGTCCTCGCGGGCGACGACGGCGGCCTGGCGCGCCGCGGGGTGCGCGGTGAGCGCGGCTTCGATCTCGCCCGGTTCGATCCGGAAGCCGCGGATCTTGATCTGCTGGTCGGCGCGGCCGATGAACTCCAGGTCCCCGAGGTCGCTCCGGCGGACCACGTCGCCGCTGCGGTACATGCGGCCGCCGGGCGGCCCGAAGGGGTCCGCGACGAAGCGCCCGGCGGTCAGCTCCGGCCGGCCGAGGTAGCCGCGGGCGACGCCGGGCCCGGCGGCGTACAGCTCCCCCGCGACGCCGGGCGGTACCGGGCGCAGGGCCTCGTCGAGGACGTACAGGGACAGGTCGCGGATGCCGGTGCCGACGCGGCTCGGGGCGCCCGGCTCGGCGTCGGCCGCGGCGAGCCGGGTGAGGGTGGTGTGCACGGTGGTCTCGGTGATCCCGTACATGTTCACGAGCACCGGCGCGTCGTCGCGGTGCCGCTCGTACCAGGGGGCGAGCTTGCCGAAGTCGAGCGCCTCGCCCGCGAACACCACGGCGCGCAGGGCGAGTTCACGGCCGGGCGCGGCCTCCCGGTCGGCCTCCATCAAGGGGTAGAAGGCGGACGGCGTCTGGCTGAGGACGGTCACGCGCTCCGCGGCGAGCAGGGCCCGGAAGCGCTCGGGCGACCGGCTCGTCTCGTACGGCACGACGACGAGGCGGCCGCCGTGCAGGAGCGCGCCCCAGATCTCCCACACGGACACGTCGAAGGCGTACGAGTGGAACAGGCTCCACACGTCGTGCTCGTCGAAGCGGAACGCGTCGGCGGTCTCGCCGAACAGGCGGATGACGTTGTGGTGCGGGACGACGACGCCTTTGGGCCGTCCGGTGGAGCCGGACGTGTAGATCACGTACGCCGTCGTGGCGGCTCCGAGGCGGCCCGGCCGGTCGGCGTCGGTGGGGTCGGTGTCCGGCCGCACGGCCAGTTCCTCGACGGTGCCGCGGGCGGACAGGACCAGACGCGGCACGTCCGTGCGCAGGTCCAGGGGATCCTGGCTGAGCAGCAGGACCGGGCGGGCGTCCGCGAGGGTCCGGTGGCCGCGTTCGGGCGGGTGGTCCAGGTCGAGGGGCAGATAGCCGGCGCCGGTCTTGAGGACCGCGAGGATCGCTACGACGGCGTCGGCGGACCGGGGCAGGGCCAGGGCGACCAGCTTCTCGGGGCCCGCGCCCCGGGCCAGCAGGGCGTGGGCCAGGCGGTTGGCGCGCGCGTTGAGCGTGGCGTAGTCGAGGTGGGCGTCGCCCGCGGTCAGGGCCGTGCGGTGGGGGTGCAGGGCGACCTGGGCCTCGAACAGTTCCGTGAGGGTGGCGGGCGGGTCCGCGGGTGGGACGGCCGGCCGCCGCCGTTGGTCCGTGTGAGCGCTGTCCGATCCGGTGATAGCCATGGCCCAGCCCCTAGAGATGGTGTGGTGCGGGATGCGGTGGTGCGGACGCCGCGCGTGCGGCTCGGTGCGGTCGTGCGGCGCTGTGCGTGCGGCGCTGTGCGCGGGCCCGGATGCAGGCCGCGGGCCCGGATTCGGGCCGCGGGTGCGGTGGCCCCGGTTCAGGGCGTCGGGCGGCTGTCCGGCGGCAGGACGCGCAGCAGGTTCTCGTGCAGCAGCAGCGACCGGTCCTTCCGGGACACCCCGGCAAGCACCGTGGGCCCGTCGACGACCTCCGCGATCAGCCCCTTGAGCCCGTTCAGGCGGGCGAGCGGCCAGTCCGTACCGAAAATGATCTTGTGGTTGACGCCCATGCGGAACAGCTGGTTCAGATGCCCGGTCCAGGCGGGCAGGCTCGGCCCGCTCGCGAACCCGCCGGTGTCCAGGTACACATTGGGCCGGTACGCCGCGAGATACGCGCTGGTCTCGACGTGTGTGAGCCCGCCGTGCCCGAGCACGAAGGTCACGCGGGGGAAGTCCCGCGCGGCCCGGTCGACCCGCATCGGGTGCGCAGGTCCGTAGTCGAGGCTGCTGGCGGTGGGGCCCGTGTGCACGAACACCGGCAGGTGCCGGGCCGCGCAGATCTCGTAGTACGGGTAGAGCCCCGGGTCCGACGGCGAGTAGCCGCACGGCGGATAGAGCTTCACGCCGTCCAGGCCGTAGGCGTCGACCATGGCCTCGAAGGCGCGGACGCCTTCGGGGCCGCGCCGCGGGTCGACGCCGATGTACACCCAGAAGCGGCCGGGGTGCCGCAGGCGGATCTCGTGGTGGTGGCGGGCCGCGTCCGCGGGCTCCAGGGTGCCGGGCATCCGCAGGCCGAAGTCGGGCACGAGCAGCACCGCGCGCTCGACCCCGGCCGCGTCCATCTCGGCGACCAGGCCGTCGGCCAGGTGGTCCTCCTGCTGGGCCACCAGGCCGTCGGTGACGCGGTCGTGCCGCGGGGCCGCGCCGAGGGCGCCGAGGCGGCAGCACACGTTGCCGGCCACGTCCGCCACGAAGGCGCGCGGGATGAACCGGGTCGACGCCACGTGGCAGTGGCCGTCGTAGACCGTGGTCATCCGAGCACGTGCTGGATCAGACCCTGGATGCGGACGCCTTGCTGCGGGTCGTAGGTGCCGAAGTCGAATTCGGTCCCGGTCTGTTCCTCCAGGTACGAGATGAGGCCGACGATGGCCATGGAGTCGAGCAGGCCGGTGTGACTGAGGTTGGTCTGCCCGTCGACCGCCGCGTGCGCCTCCCCCTCGACCCATCGCTCGACCCATTCCACCATCAGCTTCTCCAGCGCTGCGATGTCCGTGCTCATGCGCGGCCTCCTCGGTCCGTGACGTCGGTGTTGTCCGTGGTGGGGTGCGTGCCGTCGTTCCGTGGTGCTCCGGCGACCAGGCGCAGGCTGTTGCCGCCCATGATCATGCGCCGGTCCGCCTCCTTGATCCCGGCCACCGCGGGCTGCCCCTTGGCGAAGGCGCCCACCAGGCCGGGCAGCGACTCCGAGAGGCGGTAGGAGGGCCAGCAGGTGCCGAAGAGGATCTTGTGGCTGACGCCCAGGCGGAACAGCCGGTTCAGATGCGCCTGCCAGCCGTCCGCCGCAAGGACGGAGTGGAACTGGCTGATGTCCAGGTACACGTTGGGCCGGTGGGCGCACAGATAGGTGGCCTCGTCGACGTGGGTGACGCCGCCGTGCCCGAGGATGAAGTTCACCCGTGGGAAGTCGCGGGCCGCCTCGTCGAGGAGCAGCGGCGCGCCGTACGCGAACTCCAGCTGGCCCCAGCCGGGGCCGGTGTGGCTGAGGACGGGCAGGCCGTAGTGCTCGCAGAGCTCGAAGTACGGGTACAGGCGCCGGTCGCTCGGCGAGTAGCCGCACAGCGGGTAGAGCTTGAGCCCGGCGAAGCCGTACGCGGTGACGCACCGCTCGAACAGGTCGATGCCGTCCTGCCCGCCGCGCGGGTCGACGCCCCAGAAGACCTTGAAGCGCCCCGCGTGCCGACGGCTCACCTTGTCGATGTGCCCGGCGAGTTCGGGCGGCGTCAGGGCGCACCGGGCCACGTGCGAGTAGTCCGGAATCACCAGGAACGCCTGGTCGACGCCCGCCTCGTCCAGCTCGGCGACGAGCCGGTCGCCGTCGTCGTCCTGGTGGACGGAGAGCACCCGGTCGAGCATGCGCTCGGGGCGTACCGCGTGGCCGTACGCCGCCATGCGGTGGTGGGCGTTGGCCGCCTGGTACTCCAGGAAGGCGCGGGGGATGGCCAGTTGGCTGCCGAGCTGCACCTGGGCGTCGACGACGCGGGGTGCGTCGACGGGGCCGGGTGCGTCGACGGGGCCGGGTGCGTCGACGGGGCCGGGTGCGTCGACGGCGCGGGGCAGGCCGCCCGCGCCGCCTTCGGTGGCCGCCCCGGTCACGCGCTCGGCCCCGAGCCGCCGGACGCCGCGTCGGAGGTGACCGCGTCCGAGGTGACCGCCGCCGCGAAGTGGGTCGCCGCGAGCCCCCTGCTCAGCTTCATGTTGGCGGTCATGAAGGCGGGGTCGGAGCGCAGCGGCGTGGTGGAGAACACCACCGACAGGACCCGCTCGTGGGCGTCGAGGGTCGCGTTGGTCTCCTCGATCCGCCGCTCGATGCGGGCGCGCAGGGCGGGGTCCGCCGGGTCGGTCGGGGTGACGAGGGCGCCGAGCCGGTTGGACTGCGGGGTCGGCACCACGACGATCTCCGAGACGCCGTCGATCCCGGCGAACGCCGCCTCGATCTCGGCCGGGTGCACCTTGCGTCCGCTGCCGAGCGCGATGACGTCCTTCTTGCGCCCGATGAGGGTGAGGAAGCCGTCCGCGTCGAGGCGGCCGTAGTCGCCGGTCAGGATCGTGCCGTCGGGCTTGAAGATCTCCGCGGCGGACGGGTCGCCGTCCGTGTCGAAGTAGCCGCGGCCGAGCGGCGCCGGGCGGTTGATCAGGACTTCGCCGTCGTCGAGGAAGGTCACCGCGTCCGGGTCGATGAGCCGCCCGACCGTGCCGACGCGGTGCTCGTCGGGGGTGTTCCAGGCGACCATGCCGGTCTCGGTCAGGCCGTACGCCTCCAAGAGCGGCACGTCGCGCTGCCAGAACGCGTCCAGGGTCTCGCGGCGGATCGGCGCCATCCCGGTGATCAGGAAGCGGACGCGGCCGCCGAGGAAGTCGCCGAGCGAGGCGTCGCCGCCGCTCTTCGCATGGAGCTGGACCACCGTGTCGTAGAAGACGGGCGGCCCAATCAGGAACGTCGGGCTCTCCTTGCGGACCGCCTGGAACACCCGCTGGTACGGGGCGAGCACCAGGTCCGCGCCGAGCCACAGGCACAGGTAGACCGAGAGCCGCTGCTGGTAGTTGGCGAACGGCAGGAAGATCAGGTGCCGGTCGCGGCCGGTCACGGAGAAGGCGTCCACGAACCGGTTGATGACGTACTCGGTGCCCTTGACGCTGATCTCCAGGCCTTTCAGGCGCCCGGAGGTGCCCGAGGAGTAGACCAGGCTGTGCAGGTCGTCGGCGTCGACGGTCGTGGCGGTGGGCGGGACGACGTCCGTCCCCGGGGTGCCGTCGGGCCGGACGACGACGGGGGTCGCGGGCACGGGCCCGTCGGCGATCAGCAGGGCGAGCCCGTGCTCGGCGACGAAGCCGTCCGGGTCCGGGATCTCCGTGGAGTCGGCGAACGCCTTCAGGCGCGCGCCGGCGGCGAGGGCCGCGAGGTCCCAGGCGATCCAGTCCAGGCTGTTGGCGGCGCGGATGCCGATGAGGTGGCCGGGGCGCACGCCCGCGGCCTTCAGCTGTTCGGCCCGGGTGCGCGCGAGGTCCGTGAGCTCGCTGTGGGTGAGCTCGCGGCGCTTGCCCGCGACGTCGATCTCCACGACGTGGGCGGTGGTGTGCCTGCTTGAGCGGTCCAGGAGATCCGCGAGGTTCATGGTCACCTGTCGGCCGACTTCCTTTCCGGGGAGGCGAGTGGGGCTTTCAGTGCGGCGACGAGTTCCGTGAGCCGCGCGCGGGCCAGGAATCCGATCCGGCCGCCGAGCATCTCCTCGTACCCGCCGCTGTCGGTGTCCCAGGCGACGGTGACCTCCAGGAGGCTGCCGCCGTCCGGGGCCTCGGTGACGGTGGCCCGGCGTTCGAGGGTGTGCCACAGCCAGCCGGGCGCGGCGGTCAACCGCACGCCGTCGGCGAGGAGTTCGGCCCGGTCCGCCCAGACCACCGGGTCGGCGCCGAGGCGCCCGGCGAACTCCGGGTCGTGCCCCACGCCCGCCGCGCCGGTGTCCGCCGCGAACGGGTCGAGCAGCCGGGGCCGGGCGTGCAGCAGCTCAAGGACGTCGCCCGCGGGGTGCGGCAGCGGCACCGAGCAGGTCACCGGGGACAGCTCGGCCGCCGGTCCGGCGCCGCCCTGTCCGTCGACCTCGGCGAGGATGCCCTCCAGGACGGCCAGGCCGTGGTCGAGGTCGTCCGGGGAGATGACCATGGGCGGCTGGACCCGCAGGACTTGGGGGTGGTACAGCGAGTACGTGGAGGTGATGCCCTCCTCAAGCAGCCGCCCGAGGACGAGTCCCGCCACCGCGCCGTCGGTGAACTCGATGCCGTGCATCATGCCGATGCCGCGGTGCGCGGCGATGATCCCGGGGTGGCGGGCCGCCGCGGCGGCGAGGCGGGCGTCGATGGTGCCCGCCCGCTCCTTGACGCCGGCGAGGAACGCCTCGTCGGACGCGATGGCGATGGCCTCAAGGCCGACGCGGCACGACAGCGGGTTGCCGCCCAGGCTGGAGCCGAAGGTCGAGGGGAGCACCCGCAGGACCTCCCACACCCGCTCGGTGCCGAGGACCGCCGACAGCGGCAGGACCCCGCCGCCGAACGCCTTGCCCACGCACACCAGGTCGGGGGTGACGCCGAACTGCTCGTGCGCGAAGAACGTGCCGCACCGGCCGAACGCCGTCTGCATCTCGTCCAGGATGAGCAGCGCTCCGTGCTCGTCGCACAGCCTGCGCACCTCCCGCAGATAGCCGGGCGGCGGCACGATCACGCCCGCCTCGGCCTGCACGGGCTCCAGGAGCACGGCGGCCACGGTGTCGTCGAGTGCCGCGGCGAGCTCGTCGACGTCGCCGAAGTCGACCTGCCGGAAGTGCTCCATGAACGGGCCCAGCAGCTCGCGGTGTTCGGGCCGGTCGGAGGCGCTGAGGGTGGCGAAGGTCTTGCCGTGGAAGCAGCCGCGGGCACTGATGACGCCGGGGCGGCCGGTGGCGGCGCGGGCCAGCTTGAGCGCGTTGTCGATGGTCTCGCCGCCGCCGTTGGCGAGGTAGGAGTAGGGCAGGCGCTGTCCCGTGGTCTGAGCGAGCCGCTCGGAGAGCCGGATCTGCACCTCCTCGAACAGGATCTTGGTGCTGTTGAGGACGCCGGAGTCGAGCTGTTCGCGTACGGCGGCGACGATCCGGGGGTGGGAGTAGCCGAAGGACTGGTTGCCGTACTGGTCGAAGAGCGCGAGGTACGACGTGTTTGACGCGTCGTCGATGACGCGGCTGCCCGCGCCCTTGCCCTGGACGCCACAGCCCATGACGAACGCCATCTTGGCGTAGGCCGGGTGGTTGTGGGCCGCCTTCGCCTCAGCGAGGCGCTGCCGCCGTGTCCGCATCCGCCGCCTCCCGCCGTCCGTCGTGGCTGTCGCTGTCGTCGCGGCCGTCGTGCGCCCGCTTGTAGTGGTCGTAGTCGCCGAAGAAGTACTGGAGCAGCCGGCTCTTCTTCCCTTCGGGCGTCCTGGCCCGCCGCACGGCCTCGGTGACGTCGAGCGCCGCCACCAGACTGAGCGGCGAGCCCTTGAACCGGTGGTCCTCGTACGGCTCGTGCAGGGCGAAGAAGCCGATCTCCTTGTAGAAGCCGCGCAGCCCTTCGGAGTCGTCGACGAAGAAGTCGCCGAGGATGTGCGTCATGTCGTGCGTCCTGGCGCTGTGGATCACGGCTTCGCGCATCAGCGCCATGCCGATCTCGCGGTGGCGCATCTCCGGCAGGGTCATCAAGTGCCCGAATTCCACGAGCCGGTTGCCGTCCCGGAGGCCGGAGAGGTCGACGGTGTCGTCACAGGGAAGGCCGGCCTCGGTGTCGGGGACGACCTTGACGGTGCCCACGGGCCTTCCGTCGTCGTAGCCGACGATGTACTCGGCGTAGGGGTCGAAGCGGTCGAAGGTCGCCGCGGTGTCCCCGGCGTCCGCGAGCCGGCCCTGGTCACCGACGTACACGGCGTCGCGCAGGCGGAGCACGTCGGCCTTGTCGGCCGGGGTGCGCGCCACTTTGAAGGTCACCTTCAT
Organism: Streptomyces sp. NPDC059003; assembly: GCF_042740445.1. NCBI lineage: Bacteria > Bacillati > Actinomycetota > Actinomycetes > Kitasatosporales > Streptomycetaceae > Streptomyces > Streptomyces sp. NPDC059003. The sequence continues at coordinate 288,601 of NZ_JBHYJH010000001.1, forward strand.
GTCTGCTGCTCCTTTCAGCGGCCCGCTCCGCGGAGCAGCTTTCCGAAGTAGTCGAGATAGCCGCGGTTGAAGTAGCGGATGCGGTCCTGGACTTCGCTGTGCAGGGCGGGCAGCCGCTCCAGCGGCAGATGGGGCATGAGGTGGTGCTCGACGTGGAAGTTGTTGCCGTTGGTGAACCACGTCAGGACGCGGTTGGAGCGAATGGTCCGGGTATTGGCGAAGGGGTCCCGGTTCAGCGTTTCGCAGCCGTAGTGCTCCGGCAGCTCGATGAAGGCGTGCACGGGCCCCGCCACGAGGGCGAGCGGGAGCAGCCATACCCAGACGACGACCGCCGAATCCAGTGACCAGGAAAGGGCGGACAGGGCGAGCAGTGCGCCGAGTGCCAGGAAGTGGTCACGGCGAATGCGCCGTGACACGCGCACGCTCTCCCCTTCGAATTCCCGGCCGAGCAGCGAGCGCCCGAGGTTCGCCGCGAACAGCGCGTAGTGGTGGGCCATGGTGAAGCGCACGGTCCAGTCCACGGCCGTGCGGAACTTCGAGCGCTCCGCGGTGCCGTACTGGTCGCCGTAGTCGAAGAATTCCCGGTTCATCGGAGTGCCGAGGTCACGGTGGTGGCGCATGTGCGCCGCTTTGTAGGCCGCGAAGGAGATCAGCATCGGCAGGCCGAGGATGATTCCGGTGACGGCGTTGGCCCTGCGGCTGCGGTAGGCGAGATTGTGCAGGGTTTCGTGCTGGAGTTCCGCGGCGTGCGCGAACATGGCGCCGATCAGGACGATTCCGGTGGCGCGCCACCACCATTCCGGTTGCAGCACCACCAGGACGCCGATCGCGGTGAGCAGCGCGCAGAGGGCGAATTTGAGGGAGAACACCCATCCCCGGGGTTCGGTGCGCAGATGTTTCAGCGCCGCTCTGATCTCGGTGGCCTCCTGGGGATTCTTCGTGGCCGGGTCGACGGCGTCGTCCGCTGTCAGGTCCATTCGTTGGTCCCTCGTCCTTCCGGGCATGACGGCATGACGGCACGGCGGCGCGCCGTCGGCCGGGGGTCGACGGGCCGCATGGCTCATGCGTAAGGCGTGCGGAGGGTGGTGCGATGGCTGCGTGTGCGGAGGGTCAGCCGCCGATGTCGCCCACGGCGGTGCGTGGTCCCGCTGTCTCGAGGGCGCGCAGCAGGGAAAGGATTCCCTCCATGTGGCCGGCCGTCTCGGCCGGGCTGTAGAGCTCCGGGTGCGCGTCGAGCATGACGTCGGTGGCGCCGTCGGCGGAGGTCTGGAAGAAATACACCGTCAGGTCGACCGTGAGCGGAAGGGACACGGTGCGCAGCACGGCGTGGGCTCCGGCGAAGTCCAGTGCGTAGTCGAACCTCATGACGTTGACCATGGGTCCCCACAGCCGCGCGCCGTCGCCCTTCTCGGCGAGTTCACGGGAGATCTCCGCGGTGGGATAGCGGGAGTGCAGCAGCACTTCCCGGATCTCGCGCGACACCTCCTTGGCGAAGTCGCCGAGCGGTGTCGCGGTGTCCACGCTCAGCCGCAGCGGCAGGATGTTCATCGTCATGCCCGGTACGTTGCGCACCTGCGGGCTGAGGCGGCCGCCGGTGGGCAGGCCGAGCAGCAGTTCACGGGCGCCCGTGGTGCGCGCGACGTACGCCGCCATGGCGCTGACGGCCAGGTCGGACCAGGTCACGCCCAGGTCGTCGGCGGCGCGCTGCAGGCGCCCGACGGCGTCCGGGGCGAGCTCGGCGGTGCGGCGGCGGCCGATGGCGAGGCCCCCCGCGCGGCCCGCGAGGCTCACCGGCTCGGGGCGTCCCGCCATCTTCCGCTGCCAGTGCTCGCGGTCGCGGGCGAAGCTCTTGCTGTCGCGGTAGGCGGCGTCGGCCTCCAGCAGATGGGTGTACGGGGGGAAGCCACTGCCGCCGGGCGGGAGCCCGTGGGCGAGTGCGGTGTACACCGCGGCGGTGCGGTTGAAGATGAGCGCAAGGCTGTAGCCGTCGACGACGGCGTGGTGCACCCGCCGGTACAGGATGAAGTGGTCGTCGGCGACTTTGACGAGCGCCGACGTGCACAGCTGGTCGGGGTCCACCGGTCGCCGGGCGTCGGATTCCATCCAGGCGGTGGCGGCCGCCGCCGGCGCGGATTCCGCGCTGAGGTCCAGTAATTCCAGGGGGGTCGTCTTGTCGCGCAGGAACTGCCGGTGCTCGCCTTCCACGGTGATGACGGCAAGCCGCAGCGCTTCGGCCTCTTCCTCCACGAATTCATGCGCGGAGCTCATCAGAACGGGGTCGACGGGACCTCGGATGTCGAGATAGTCACAAATACAGTAAACGGGGTTGCTCAAGTCGTCCGACTGGGCCGCCCAGGTGCGTAACTGCGGAGCAAGTAAGGGGAAATCCGCGTCTTCACGATTAAGCAACGCTCACTCCTTGCGAGGACACCGTGCTTAAATCGACGCCACATCTCACAGGCGTCACGAACACCATTGCTTGGCCGTGCATACCCATTGACGGGAAACGGTGCGAAGTCGTGCGCGAGGGTGGGGGGTTGATGGGGGGCGCGCTTCAACAACTGTAGCGTACATGGCACTTGATCGAGCGTCCACACCCCCACGGCCGCATGCGCTCATGTCACGGAATGCAAGGACGCGCCCGCTTCTTTACGCCGCGCCAATCGGCGCCTTGCCGACATCCCCCTCAGCCAAATCGATGCCCTTCGGCCAGTTCTCGCCGACCAGGGCTCCCTTTTCCGCCGACCGGGGCCCGTTGAAGCAGGAACAAGCCATGCTGTGCTTTCGTGGTTTCACGGCTTTCGTGTACGCACTGTGAACGTGGAGGATGGATGGCGACGGAGACATCGGAGAAGACGGAGCGACCGGTGAACCGGCGCGGTGTGGCCGTGGTCGGCGCGCTCATGCTGGGCGCGTTCGCCTTCAACACCACCGAGAACCTGCCGATCGGCATTCTCAAGCTGATGTCCGACGACCTCGACCGGTCCCTGTCGGCCGTCGGCCTCCTCGTGTCCGGCTACGGACTGACGGTGGCCCTCGTCTCGGTGCCGATCGCGCAGGCGACCCGGTCCGTCCCGCGCCGCTTCGTCCTCTGCGCCCTGCTGGTCGCGCTGTTCCTCGCGAGCGTGCTGTCGGCCCTGGTCTCCTCGTACTGGGTCCTCATGGCCGGACGACTGGTCACCGCGGTCGCCCAGGCGCTGTTCTGGGCGGTGATGGGGCCGGTCGCGGTCGGCCTGTTCCCGCCGCACGTCCGCGGCCGCGTCATCGGGGTCCTGTCGGTGGGCGGCTCGCTCGCCCTCGTGCTCGGCGTGCCCGGCGGCACCTGGCTGGGGCAGCACACCAGTTGGCAGGTGCCGTTCCTGGTGGTCGGCGCCCTGGCCGTGCCGTGCTTCCTCGTGATCGCCACGATGCTCCCCAGCTCCCGCCCGGAGGAGAGCCACGCCGTACGGGGCGTCGCGCCGGACACCCGCCGCTTCGCGGTCGTCCTGACCGTCACCGCGCTCACGGTCACCGGAGTCTTCGCCGGATACACGTACATCTCCAAGTTCCTCGTGGACGAGAGCGGGTTCAGCGAGTCCTCCGTCAGCAGCCTGCTGCTCGTCCTCGGCATCACCGGCATCGTCGGCGTCGCGGTGTACGGGCGGCTCCTCGACCGCTTCCCGCGCGCGACCCTCACGCTCCCGGTGACGACGCAGGCGGTGGCGCTGCTCGGCCTGTACGCGGCGGGCGGTTCGCCGACCGTGGCCGTCCTCATGATCGTGTTCCTGGGGGCGTCCCTCGGCCCGGTCTTCATGGCCACCCAGAGCCAGGTCATGCACTTCGCGCCGCGCCGCACGGAAACGGCTATCGCCGCCAACAGCGCCGCCTACAACCTGGGCGTGGCCGCGGGCGCCCTCGCGGGCAGCCTGCTGCTCCCCCTCATCGGCGTGCGCGGCACGTTCCTCGTCGGCGGCCTGATGACCGTCGCCGCGCTGTTACTCCTGCTGGAGGAGCAGTTCCTGTCCCTGGGGCGCGCCGAGCCCTGGTCCGAGGTGCCGGCGGGGTCCCCGGCGCGGGACGACGTGCGCGCGGCGTCCTGACGCCCTACGGCCGGTCCTGCCGTGGCTGGGTGCCGGGGCGCAGTTCGATGCGGACGGTGTCGTCGTCCTGGATCACGTACGTCGGGTCGGTGCTCTTGTGCCAGCCCAGCGGCAGGACGTAGTAGCGCTGGTCGCGCTCGACGAGCAGGCGCAGGCCGCTGTAGCGGTACCGGTAGTGCGTGCCGCGGCCCAGGTCCTCCACCTCGGGACCGGGCGGGGCGAAGCTGAGGCGTTCGGTGCTGAGGACCACCACCGCCACGCGGCGCACCAGTTGGCCGGCGTCGTCGCGGGCGTCCTGGCGGCCGATCTCCCCGGCCAGCAGGGCCACGACCCAGAGGAGGAAGAGCCCGGCGGCCAGGAGCGTGGCGACGCGCCGCCACGCCGGTGGGGGCGCGGAACCCGAGGGCGTGGCGGCACGGGTCCGGCCGAGGAGCAGTCCGACCGCCACGAGCAGCGGCGCCGACCACGCGTACGGCTGGATCCACCGCCACAGCAGCAGCAAGACGGCTCCGGCGGCCACGAACACCAGGTGGGCCCGCGCCACCGCGCGCCCGGCTCCGCGCAGTCGGTCCACGTGGCGCGAGGGGACGCGCAGGGCGGTCAGGAGGCGGGGCAGGTCCGGGCCCAGGAGGGCCAGGACGAGGACTCCCAGGGCGGGCAGGGTGGCGAGGCTCAGGCTGCGTATGACCAGTTCGAAGGTGTCGAAGCCGACGGCGAAGCTGTCGAGGTGGAAGTAGCCGAAGTAGGCGTTGGTGTAGATGTAGCCCGCGTACAGCATCAGGGCACCGGCGAACGACGCCGCTCCGACCACGGAGTTGACGAGCTCCAGGGCGCCGCCGACCCGGGGGGACGGGGGCGGCTCTTGCGCACGCGCGGGCATGCGTGCGGGCGGGCGCGCAGGCGTGCGGCCACGCCGGGCGGGCTGCCGCACCCGGGGTGAGCGCGGCACGCGGCGTGGACGCGGGACACCTGCCGGGCCCGGCGCGGCGGCGGGGCCCGCCCCGCCGACCGGTGGGTGGAGTCCCACCCCCGGCAGGTGCCGGCGGACG